>DUOK01000018.1 GCA_012838865.1 Bacteroidales bacterium
ACTGCTACAAGCAATGGAGTTCGGCAGTGGTGTCGTGGGACGGACAGGTAGCCCCGTGCTGCTACGATAAGGATTTGGATTATTCACCTGGGAACATCCGGCAAGTGCCGCTGCCCGAATTGTGGAAAGGCAAAAAGATGCAAGATTTCCGCAATCAGGTACTGACCAACAAAGCCCGAATAGAGATGTGCCGGAATTGTCCGGAAGGCCGCAAGTGGCTGATTTAATCCTCCATCGGCAAGGTACAAACCTGCTCCAGGGCTTCGGAAAGACTCTCCCTGGTTTCGGCCAAAACCATCAACTTATCGTTCGGCTGAAGCACCGTATTCCCATTGGGTGTAAGGTACTTACCGTCGCGGTTAATCATAACAATAAGAGCCGTCTTGGGGAATTTAAGGTCCACAATCTTTTTGTTGACTGCGGGACTGTCCAAGGCCACATCCACTTCAACAATTTCTGATTTTACACTGTCGGACAGCTCAATATCAACCGGGGTGCGCCTTCGCAGCTTGTGCGGCAGGGCCACCCGCAACCAACGCGACACAAGGGGAAGGGAAGTCCCCTGTATCAAAACCGAAAATATGGTGATGAAAAACACCAGATTGAAAATAATGGGTGCCTTCTCCAGACCATAAACCATGGGATAGGTAGCAAACACAATGGGCACGGCTCCCCTTAGTCCCACCCAGGAGATGAAAAAGCGTTCGCGAAGGGGCATTTTAAACAAACTCAGTGACAGCATCACCGCAATCGGACGTGCCACAAAAATCATAAAAAGAGAAATCAGCACCCCTGGTACCAGCAGGGGAACCATCTGGGAGGGAAATACCAACATTCCCAAAGTCAAAAACAGAATAATCTGTGCCAACCAAGCCACCCCATCAAAAAACTTAATAAGCGTCTTTTTATGAATGAGCTCCCTATTGCCCAGGAAAAGGCCACATATATAAACCGCCAAAAAGCCGTTACCATAAAGTAATTCGGTTACCGAAAAGGTCAGGATAACCAAAGCCAGCGCCAACACCGGATAAAGGCCGTCGTAATCAAGCTTTATCCGATTTATTATGACCTGTCCCAGTTTACCCATGCCAATACCCAATAAAGCACCCACCGAGAATTGCAGAAAGAACATGGGCAGCAGCGACCACAAAGAACCATCGGGAGCTTGAATAACGGAAAGTAAGGCAATGGTAAGAAAGTAGGCCATGGGGTCGTTGCTCCCGCTCTCCAACTCCAGGGTGGGACGAAGATGCCCTTTCAGATTAACACTTTTGGAACGCAGGATAGAAAAAACGGCTGCCGCATCGGTCGACGACACGATGGCGCCCAATAACAAAGCCTCCAGCCAGCTGAAACTGGTAAAATACCAAACCACAAGGCCCACCAGGCCTGCCGTCAGTAAAACACCCAAGGTAGAGAGCACCACACCTTTTGCGATAATGGGACGAATGCTTTTCCATCGGGTATCGAAACCTCCCGAAAACAGAATGTAATTGAGTGAGATAATCCCTATGGTCTGCGCCAACTGTGCATCGTTGAAATCAGCCAGACCCAGTCCCTCAGACCCCACCAATACACCAATCGCCAAGAACAGCAGAAGGGTGGGAATCCCCAGGCGATAGGACGTCTTACCAGCCAGGATGCTGACAAAGAGCAGCAGGGCAACAAACAACAAAACGTGTTCCAGGGATATACTCATACGCGCAGCAAAATCGAATAAGGTAAACAAAAAAGGCCGGAAAGCTCCTGCCCGTGCCCACAAAGATAGAAAGATTCTAAATAAGACCCCCGGCCCCGCTTTAAAAAGCCGTGACCGGGGGTCTTAAATCTTTGACAGAAAAGGCGCTACTGCATCTTCTTAAACAGTTCAGTCATGCTGACCTTTTCCATAATCAGGTGTTTCAAATCGGCGATCTTCACCCGCTCCTGCGCCATAGTGTCGCGGTGGCGAATGGTTACCGTCTGGTCCTCGGCACTTTGGTGGTCAATGGTTACGCAGAAGGGCGTACCCACAGCATCCTGACGCCGGTAGCGTTTTCCGATGGAGTCTTTCTCGTCGTACTGACAGTTGAAATGGAACTTAAGATCGTCCACGATGCTGCGTGCCAACTCGGGCAGCCCGTCCTTCTTAACCAGGGGCAGGACAGCCAGCTTAACGGGGGCCAGCACCGGTGGCAACTTCAACACCACACGCGATTCTGTTTTTCCGTCCTTGCCGGGCACTTCTTCCTCGCAATAAGAACCGGCCAAAATACTCAGAAACATCCGGTCCACCCCAATGGATGTCTCCACCACATAGGGCACATAGCTCTCGTTGCGTTCCGGGTCAAAATAGGAAATCTTCTTACCTGAAAACTGCTGGTGCTGCGACAAGTCAAAATCGGTCCGTGAGTGGATGCCTTCCACCTCTTTAAAGCCAAAGGGCATTTCGTATTCGATGTCGGTAGCGGCGTTGGCGTAGTGCGCCAACTTATCGTGATCGTGGAAACGGTATTTGTGATCGCCTAAGCCCAGGGACTTATGCCACTTCATGCGGGTTTCCTTCCATTTTTCAAACCACTGGAGCTCCTCACCGGGTGCCACAAAAAATTGCATTTCCATCTGCTCAAATTCCCGCATGCGGAAGATAAACTGACGGGCCACGATCTCGTTGCGGAAGGCCTTACCTATCTGGGCAATGCCAAAAGGAATTTTCATCCGACCGGTCTTCTGTACATTCAGGAAATTCACAAAGATGCCCTGCGCCGTTTCGGGACGCAAGAAAACTTTGTGCGCACCTTCTGAAGTAGAGCCCATTTCGGTGGCAAACATCAGGTTAAATTGCCGCACATCGGTCCAGTTTTTGGTGCCGCTGATGGGACAAACCACCTCGTAGTCGACAATGATTTGACGCAGTTCAACCAGGTCGTTGTCGTTCAAAGCCTTCACGAAGCGCTGATGAATTTCCTCCTTTTTGGCCAGGTTCTCCTGAACGCGGGGATTGGTTTCCCGAAACATGGCCTCGTCAAAACTCTCGCCAAACCTCTTGGCGGCTTTCTCCACTTCCTTGTCGACCTTGGCATCGTACTTGGCCATCAGGTCCTCAATCAGCACATCGGCGCGGTAACGCTTCTTACTGTCCTTGTTGTCGATCAAAGGATCGTTGAAGGCATCCACGTGGCCCGAAGCCTTCCACACCGTGGGATGCATAAAAATGGCCGAATCGAGTCCTACCACATTGTCGTGCAGCAAAACCATAGAATCCCACCAGTACTTCTTGATGTTGTTTTTCAACTCCACGCCATTCTGGCCATAATCGTAAACGGCACCCAGACCGTCGTAAATCTCACTGCTTTGGAACACAAACCCATATTCCTTGCAATGGGCCACCAATTTCTTAAAAACGTCTTCCTGAGCCATAATGCTGTAACTTTTATCTTATTTTTTATTAAATAGCAAACAAAATGTGCACCCTCCCATTTTGGACCGGCACACAAGAGGGCAAAAATAAGCCAAAATTTCAGTTTTATAGCATTTTAGGGCGAAGATTCATTAAAAGAACCAGCGCCAGCTGAGGTTGAAGTTGCGACCCGGCATTACAAAGTTGCGGTCCTCGATGCGACTCAGGTGATCGCGGTAGGCCGTATCAAAGAGGTTCTCCACACGAAGAATCAGGGTTTGGCGTCCCCGTCCGTTCACACGGTATCCGGCTTGAAGTCCGACAAGCGCATAACCATCGGTCACCGCCTCTCCGGGAGCCACCTGATCCTGTTGGCGCACCAACATCAGTTGGGCGCCCATCCAGGCGCGACCAAAGTCGTACTCCAGCTCGTTGCGCCAGCGCAGGGGCGGAATGAAGGGCAGATTCTCGTTGGGACTTTTATCAAAAACCCTTCGACCCCGCACCCAGTCGATGCTCGTCTGCCACGAAAAAGCGCGACTGGCCTGCCAGTTGGCCTGAAACTCGTTGCCGTACAAACGGGCCTTCCCTTCGGCATAGTTATAAATATCGTAGCCCGAAGCCGCATCCACTTCGCCGGTGGGCTGGAAAATGATGTAATTGGCGAAATCATTCACAAAGCCGGTCAGCTCCAGCTGCCAGGCACCCCGCTCCCAGGTCACGAAAACATCGCCGCCATGACCAATTTCATCGCTGAGCGCAACATTGCCCTGCTCATATACGCCGGCGCCCAAATGGGCCCCATCGGCAAACAGCTCTTCCACCATGGGATTGCGGTGCGAACGCGCCAGCTGGGCCCCCAGCTCAAAACCGGGGAAGGGACGCACATTGAGTCCCAGACTCCCCGAATAGTTGAAGGAAGTACGAGACAGATCGGCATCGGGAAATCGTTGGTTGCTTAAAGCCCTGGAGTGTTGCAGGTCGAGGCGCAAGCCAAACTGCAGACGCAGGGTGTTCGACAAAGGCACTTCCTCAAAACTGAAGGCGGCCACCGATAAACGCTGCTCGCCCGGTGTGTAGGCCTCATCTCCCTTGATGTCCAGCTGTTGGGCATTCCAGCTGAAACCGACTGCCCCCCTGTCGAGTACCCCGGCGGGTTTATGCTGCAGGGTGAGGGTCGAACTTAAAGCATATTGCTCATAGGAGAGTCCTATGGCTTCTTCTTCAGGAGCGTCTGCCGGTTTAAACAACTCCACCTCATCCTGCTCAAAACGACTCAGGTTAAAACGCAACTGGGCCTGATCGAAAGACCTGTCCTGCCACGAACGACCAAAACGCCCTTGCAGGGCCATCCTGTTGGCACGAATTTCCACCTCCTCTTCGGGGTTCTCTGCCCCCTCCGGAATGCCAAAGGCCTGGTCGGACAAAGAGAAACTGAGTCCACCCAGCCACGGTCCCTTATCCACACCCCATCCCAAAGACCCGTCGTAGGCCCGCATGGAAGTCCCCGCGATTCGACCTTCCGGCGTCGTGATGTCGCCGGCCTGCCGCCAAGCCATACGTGCCGAAAAAGCGTGTTCCTCTCCACCCGCAGCCACGCGCGCAAAACCTGCACCCATACGGTTCATGCTGGCCGCCTGAAGTGAGGCCACCCCACTCCAACCCGGATCCCACTGATCGGGAATATCGGTGGTCATCAAATTGATGACGCCACCCAGGGCACTGGAGCCGTAGAGGAGACTGGCGGGGCCGCGAATGACTTCGACCCGGCTGGCGGCCAGGGGGTCCAGAGAAATGGAGTGATCGGCCGAGGTCTCGGAGATATCGCCCATGCGCTCGCCGTTTTCGAGGACCAGAATACGGTCGCCGTCCATACCCCGAATGACAGGCCTGGCAGGTGCCGACCCCATGCTTCGCATGGCTACGCCGGGCTGACCGTTCAACATTTCTCCAAAGGAGGGTTCGCTGCGTCGTTGAATTTCTTCGCCCATAAAAACCGCATCGGGCTGATAGCGAAAGCCACTGGCGGTAGGCGAAGCAGTCAGGGTAACCCCGCTGAGGGTAATACTGGTGGCTGAAAGTGGGATATCGATCTCCTGCGTGGTTTTGGGCAGCGCTTCCACAGCCACTTCGGCCACGGCATAGCCCATACTCGAAGCCTGAATGACCAGGGGGCCCTCAGGCAGATTGGTTAAAAAATAATGCCCGCTGGCATCGGTGATGGTACCTATGCGGGTGCCTTTAACCACCAGGTTGACAAAGGGCAGGTGCTCGCCCGAAGCGGCATCTACCACATGGCCAAAGACATTGGCGTCGGTAGGGGGACGGGAATCAACAGGATTGGGAAAGGAAGACAGACTTTGAAAAAAGATCAGAATAAATAATATACTGCGGTTCATAAAACAATTCTTTAAACCTAAAAACATGGGGCAAGCGGGCTACTTTGCCCTGCCCATAATGCATACTGAAACAGCCCCTAAGATCCATAATGACCAGGGCCCTGAAAAAAGTTTTTAGGCCGCCAGGGGAGGTCCCCGACGAAAGAAAAGTAAAGGTGCTGAGCCCGGATGAAGAACCGGCACTGCAGTGGCCGACCCGGCCAGGTCCTGCTCGGCCACCACCGGCAGCTCAACAATGGGCAGCGGTTTCTCACTGAAGCCAGCCGAGTCCAGGGTAAGCACCAGCCACTCTGCATTGCTGTGAGGATGGTCCTGTACTGGTGTCCCCGGCACTTGCTCTGCGGCATAGGGGTGCGCGTGTCTGACGAGGCTTCCGTTCTGTTGTTGATGGTAATGCCAGTTGCTGTTGTTGTTATAGAACAACAACAGCACAAAAGGGAGACTCAAAAGTACGAGTCCTTGCTTTATGTTTCTGACTACGCGCATCAATTACAGGCTTGTTGCAAAAATAACGAATTGCCGGCGTTATGGTCACGGGGTGGCCTAAACCACCACCATTTTACGAAGTACGATCACCTTGTCGCCGGGCACCTCCTCCACCTGATAACCAAAACGGCTGCAAAGGTAATCGAAAGTCTTGCGGTGAAAAAAGGAAACATGGGTCGGGTCGCGCAGGTACCACCAGTTAGAAAAATCCGTTTCCTCGTCCCAGCGATGTGTCATTACAGTTAGCGTGCCGTGGGGCCTTAAGAGGGCGGTCAGGAGTTTCATCTCAGCGGCTGGCGCAAAAAAGTGTTCAAAGCACTCGGTAGCCATAATGAAATCCTGCCGATCGTCGGGCAAGTCCGGAAAGAAAAAGGGATCGTAGTAAGTGCAAGAATAACCGGCCTCATCGAGCATGCGGGCCAAAACCGGATTGGGGCCGCAGCCAAAATCAAGGCCCTCCATGCCAAAATCAAGGTAAGGCAAGGTAGGTTCTAAGGCCTGATTCAAAAAATCCCGATAACCGGGACAGTCATCGCTGTTGTTGTGCTGGGCGTAGCGGTATTCCTCCTCCTCGGCCGAGGGCTGCAATTCGGGGTCCTTAAACACAAGCCAACAGTTGCTGCAACGATGCAGTTTTATTCCCTCTGTTCCGCTAAAGCTTTCACCTACTTCTGATCCACACAAACTACAGGTCATCCCTTCAATCTTTTGGTTTTGAGGGCGCAAAAATAGGAAGAAGCAAGGGATTTTTCACTACCTGACAGAAAAAAAGGGAAACATCCTTTCGAATGCCTCCCTTTTTCGGATTAAACAAAACAAGCTTATTCGGCCTTCTTGGCCTTATCGCAGCAAGCTTTTTTCTCTGCCTTATCGCACTCAGCTTTTTTGGCTTGATCACAATCGGCTTTCTTGGCCTCACTGCACTCGGCCTTCCTGGCTTCGCAATTTTCTTTTTTCTCAGGCTCCTGCATCATGTCGGCAGCAAAAGCGGGGGCGGTCATGCCCAAAGCAAATACAAACAAAAATGCTACTGCTAATTTCTTTTTCATCGTGTTATTGTTTTATTGGTTAGCAAACAAAAGAAAGCCTATTTTTGAAAGACTCGTTTACAAAACTAGAATGATTCTGAATAAAAACAAGTTAGCAGGCTGTTAACGGGCGTTAATGAAAAGTTAAGGCAAATGGGAAGCCCCGGCCTTTTGTTAATTTTGTCCCGATGAACAAACCATGGAACGCATACAAACAGGGCATACTACCGGTTCTCACTTTTGTGGTACTGCTCCTGCTCATATTAATACAGGTGAGCTGGATTTCTCGTGCGGCCCACCTCGAAGAACAAAATTTCAACCACCGCGTGAGCATGGCCTTAAATGCAGCCCGCGATGAAATAGGTCATCGGGCACCCCTGTGCAACGATATGACCGACTTTTTATGCGGCCGCGAGTGTGCCGAAAAGGTACATCAGGCCAAACAAGCCGAAGTCGACAGCATCATTCATGCCAGTCTCCACCGCTTTCACATCGACCTCCCCTATACATTCGACATCAGCGATTCCCTGCTGCATCAGGGACAAGGGCGATTTTTCACCCCTGCCTGCTACCGACAAAATCTGAATGGCCTCATCGATCAGGACGGCATTCAAATCAGACTGCAGTTTCCTACCCGCAATCAGTTTCTGATTGCAGAGCTTTGGAGTCAGCTGGGCCTGTCCATCGTTTTCATCCTCTTTGTGATGCTCTCCTTCCTGATTATGTGGCGACTCTTCCGACGGGAGAAGGCTTTAATGGTGAGGACTTCCGACTTTGTCAACAATATGGTGCATGAGTTTCAGACGCCGATTGCCAACATCCGCTTTGCCTCCAACCTTTTGAAACGCATAAAGGGCGACCAAGCCACCAAAACCGAAGAATACACCCAGGTCATCCTGAACGAGACCCGGCGCCTGCAGGCGCATGTAGAAGCCGTGCTTCGGGTAGCCTCGGGCGAAGAAAGCCGGGGGCAGACGGAAGTGGTGAAGGTGCATGAGCTGGTGGACCAGGTACTGCACACCTTTCAATACCGCATGGACGAGCTGGGTGCAAGCTGCAGCCTGAGTAAGGAAGCCCGTTTCGACCAAATTGAAGCGGAGCAGGGCCATCTGTCGCTGGTATTATCCAACCTGATCGACAATGCGCTGAAATACGTAAAGCAGGCACCACGCATTGAAATACACACCCTGAACAAGCAGGGACAGCTGCTTGTTCGTATCAGCGACAACGGCATCGGTATTGCCAGGGCAGACCAGGAACGCATCTTCGACAAGCACTTTCGGGTATCGACCGGCAACGTGCACAATGTTAAGGGTTTTGGCCTGGGTCTTACCTATGTAAAAAAGGTCGTGGAGCAATACGGAGGCAGCATAAAAATTGAAAGCAGTGTGGGAAAAGGCAGTACCTTTATCCTGACTTTCCCCTTAAGCCAAAAAGATGGACAAGACAAAGAAAATACTGGTCATTGAAGACGATCCCAACATGGGCTTCCTGCTCAGGGAATTTCTATCGGCCAACGGTTTTGAAGTCGCCCTTTGCGTGGATGGCGACCGGGGATTGGAGGCCTTCAGACAGCAAAAAGCCGATTTTTGTATTGTAGATGTCATGCTTCCGGGTATCGACGGTTTCACCCTGGCCGAGCGCATTCGTAAGGAAGACGCCCGCGTACCCATCGTCTTTTTAACCGCCCGCTCGATGAAGCAGGACAAGCTGAAAGGCTTTAACCTGGGGGGCGACGACTACATCACCAAACCTTTTGACGAAGAAGAGCTGCTCTGTCGCATCCACGCCATTTTTAATCGGGTAGGCAACAGCCAGAACGATGAGGAAGCCCAGGTCGAAGAATATCCCATTGGCCGCTACCTATTTGACGTACGCAACCAGGCTTTGGTGCTGAACGGCAACAACGACCGACTGACCTACCGCGAGTGCGACGTACTGAGCATGCTCTGCGCCCACAAAGGAAAATTGGTGAAGCGCAGCGACCTGCTGCAAAAGTATTGGGGCAAGGACGACTACTTTAACGGTCGCAGTCTGGATGTCTTCATTACCCGTTTGCGCAAGCGACTGGCCAAGGATCCCTCGGTAAAGATTGAAAATGTGCCCAAGGTGGGCTACATCCTGCAGGACTAATCCAGGTAGAGCGTTATCCCCAGCGCCAGATTCCAAATATCTCCAAGTCCCACATAGCGGGTCCTGACCATCTCCAGCACGTAGGCATCGAGGGTGCTCATTTCGGCATACAGCCCTATGCCCCTGATCCACTTTCCCTCTCGTAAAGGCAGCGCCCACTCGGCGCCCCAAAAGGGTGCCAGGTGCAACTTGTTCTGGAAATAGTACTTTTCGGGATAATGGGCAGGCAATCGACCAAAAGTATTGTTGGTATTCCCCCAATTCAACGAAAAACCCGCCCGTGGCTCCACCGGTCCCAGCAGGCCCTCCCGAAAAAGTCGCCAGCTGCTTTTAATCGACACGGTATGCACCCGCACAGAGCTGCCCCCAAAGGTGTCGGACAGCACCCCGTAGTAAAGGGCAGCACTGTAACGGGGTGTAAATTCATAACCAAGCCCTACTGAGGCAAAACCAATGAGTCCGGCATACTGAAACCTGAGCTGTTGCGGCTTGAGCCAGGAAAACTTGAAAAACACCGTGTCTTCCTGAAAAACCAGAGGCATGGGACGCGCCAGAAAGCTTTCTTCGAGCTGCAGCGAGGCCTCCGAAGGACCGCCTTCGGCCCGGGCCGAAGGCGCAAGCAGCAAGCTGCCCATCAGCAGGAGCCAGCTTCCGGGCCGGGCCACCCACTTCTTAAATATCCTCTTTCCTGATTTCAAAGCCATCCTCCTTTACATCCAAATAAAAAACTTCGCGCTTGTTGCTGCTCGACGAGGTAAAATAGGGCGGTCCGTTTTCGTAGCGCTGCCCGTAATAGTAGCTGTGGGTATGGCCGTGGATCGAAAGATCCACCCCGTATTTATCCATCAGCATGTTGTAATAATATTCATTGCCCTTTGAAAAAGGAGCCGACCAGGGCGGAATATGGGCCAGCACAAAGCGATACTTGTAGTGTTCCGACCCTTCCAAAACACTTTCGAGCCATGCAAAATCCGGATCCTGAACATTCTTCTCCCAAATGATGTCGTCCAAAAAGACAAAGAGACAGTTGTTGTAGACCAGGGTAAAGTTCCAGGGCCCAAACATCTCCTCGTACATGAACTCCCCGTTGGACAGGTAGTCGTGATTACCGATCAGCGTGAGCAAGGGATGCTTCAACTTGGACGAGATGTCGCGGTACCAGATGAATTCGCGGTAGATGCCACTCAGCGTGAGGTCGCCCATATGGGCGATAAAGGCCAGGCTGTCCTGCTGGTTGAACCGGGCCACCTGCTTTTCAAAATCGTCGTAGTAGGTGTGGGTATCTCCGAAAACACCGATGGTAAAAGGCGCAAACGCTTCACTGCTTTGTGCTTCCAACTCCTTCATCGCTTTCAGATTCAGGTCACTGTAGGGCACCCGCACCCCTGCCTTGTAGGGACTGTACTCAAAGAGATTGTCGCAGCCCGCTGCCAAGAGCAACAAGCCCGCCAGCAGTATTCTCCTATGTATCCTGAATATGTGCATAAGCCTAAGCGCCAAAAATAAGCTGCAAAGTTAAGTGCAAGGTGGCGACGCCTGGGAAAAAGATCTCCCAAGAGTAGAAATCAAAGGCTCAAGCGTAGGGAGCAGCAAAAGCTAGGAGGTCTAGGCAGCCTAGAATTTTGCCCTTACTTTTTCGTACTGTTCGCGAATCATGCGTTCGATGTTCGAAACCGTCACATTTTCACCCCGCATCTCGAGCTTCTGAGCGGTGGTTCTGGCAGCCGGAACCACCAGCCAGAGCACGAGATATACGGGAAAGACGGCCCCTACACTGAAAAAGGGCAAGAGCACAAAAATAATGCGTACCAACAAAGTGTCCATATTCAGGTAAGCCGCCAGTCCGCTGCACACCCCGCCAAACACCTTGTCGTCGATGTTGCGAAAGAAACGCTTTCGGATGCGCAGGGGAAGCTGGGAGCTGGTCGACTCCCGGGCGCCTTCCGTATCTCCGGCCTTTTCTTCCTCTGCCTCCGAGAAGTCTTCGGGCTGGCCCATCGTCTCAATCACTTCGCGCACTTTATCGGCGGTAATCACCCCATTCGCAGGAGTCTGAGCAGCAAAGAGCTCGGACATGCGCGCCTCTATGTCCTCAATAATCTCGGCCCCGCTTTCACGCTTTCTAAACCAGTTCTCCAGTTTCTGCTGATAGGCCTGGAGGTTTTCATAAGCCTCCTCTTCAATAAAAAAGGCACGGCCTGCGATGTGTATACTGATGGTCTTTTTCATCGTTCTAATTTTTTTGTTGAATTTTTGCTACGGAAACAACCAATTGGGACCACGACTGGTCCAACTCTTGCAGAAAAGCACTGCCCTTGTCGGTCAGCGCATAATATTTGCGGGGAGGCCCCTGCGACGACTCCTCCCAGCGATAGCTCAACAGCTCGTCGTTCTTTAGTCTCGTAAGCAGCGGATACAAAGTCCCCTCTACTACAATCATCTGAACCGACTTAAGCTCGGCAATGATGTCCGAAGCATAGGCATCGGCTTTCGACAGCAAGGAAAGGATGCAATACTCCAGAACGCCCTTGCGCATTTGCGCCTTCACATTTTCAAGCTTCATGTTCGATATGCTTTAGTTAATACAACAAACTACCTGCTTTAACCCTTAAGCAGGTAGTGCAAAGATATAAAACATTTTTAGTACTTTGCAATACATAGTACTAAAAATTTTCTGCTTCTGAAATTTTAGCATTATGAAACTCGCCGAAAAAAGCGTAATTTTGACCACTTAACAAGCACACGAACTATGGATTCTACCAGACAAAAAAAGATAGGCCGCCTCCTGCAAAAAGAAATGAGCGAGATTTTTCAGCGCGAGGTGCGCGACGTGGTCATGGGCACCATGGTGAGCGTAACCGTAGCGCGAATTTCGCCCGATATGGGCATGGCCAAAATCTACATCAGCATTTTCCCTGCTGAAAACAAGGAGGAAGTGTACAAAAATATTTGTGCACACAACAGCAAACTGCGTTTTCTCCTGGGGCAACGTGTCGGCAAGCAAATGCGCATCATCCCCGAGCTGCAGTTTTTCATCGACGACAGTCTCGACTACATCGAACGTTTGGACGACTTGCTAAAGGACTAAGCGCATGCAATACGATCCCATTAAACGCTCTCTGGGCAAAGTCTTTAACCTGCATCCCCTCCTGCGGGCCCTCTTTTACCGCTTGCTTGATTTGCTGTTGCTGCGCTCCTGGTACCTGCGACGCGAATTGCGCCAATGGCAACTGAGCGCTCCGGCCGATGCCCGCATCCTCGATGCCGGCTCCGGCTTTGGACAGTACGTCTGGCGCCTGGCCCGGATGGGCGAGGACTTTCAAGTAACCGGGGTAGATGTGAAAAAAGAACAGGTGGCCGACTGCAATGCCTGGTTTGCCCGTGCGGGACTGGCTGCTCGTGTCCATTTCAGGGTGCAGGAACTGGAGGTGCTGCACGACGAGGAGCGCTACGATCTGGTGCTGTCGGTAGATGTGATGGAGCACATCGAAGCCGACGAAAAGGTGATGCAAAACCTTTGCCGGGCGCTAAAGCCCGGCGGACTCCTACTGATTTCGACCCCCTCCGACCAGGGCGGATCCGACACCCGGCACCACCACCAGGAAGGCCCCACCGGTTTCATTGACGAGCACGTTCGCGACGGCTACAACCGCGACGACATTCGCGAAAAATTGCTGAGTGCCGGTTTCTCGGAGGTAGAAGTCGCCTACACTTACGGACGCCCCGGCAGTCTGGCCTGGAAACTGAGTATGAAATTTCCCATTCTGATGCTCAACGCCAGCAAAGTTTTCTTTATAGTACTGCCCTTCTATTACCTCTTGGCCTGGCCCATCGCCTGCTGCCTGAATTACGCAGATCTTCGTCAGACTCATGCAAGCGGAACCGGGCTCTTGGTTAAAGCCCGGCGCTAAATCAACTTTCCGATGAAAATAGCCCTGCGCATCGCCCTTCGCTACCTCTTTGCCAAAAAGAGCCAGAACATCATCAACATCATCTCCTGGATTTCGGTGACCGGGGTGTTGGTGGGCGCTTTGGGCCTATTGGTGGTGCTCTCGGTATTCAACGGACTGCACAGTCTCATCGGCAATCTATATGGCTCCTTCGACCCCGACTTAAAAATTGAAGCGGAAAGAGGAAAGGTATTTCATATTGATTCCATCCCCTACCAGGCCCTCCTGGAGACCGAAGGCGTACGCGCAGTGGGGCAGGCGCTTGAGGACCATACCCTGTTTCGCTTTGGCAAGCGTCAGGTGCCGGGCAGACTCCTGGGGGTGGACGAGCAATTCAATCAAATTTCGGGCATCGACTCCATCATTATTGACGGGGAGTTTCGCTTGCGCGACAAAGGACTGGAAGAGGGTGTGGTGGGCTATCTGCTGGCCGACCAGCTGGGCCTGCGCCTGAATTTTGTGACCCCCTTGCTGCTCTACACTCCCGAAAGGGAACGCCGCATCAACCCTGCCCGTCCCGACCAGGCTTTCCGCAGTTCCTACCTGCAACCCTCGGGTATTTTTCAGGTGAACCAGATCGACTACGATGCGACCTATACGCTGGTGCACATCGACAAAGCCCGGGAAGCTTTTTCTTACCCCTCCGGCACCGTATCCTGGCTGGGCATAGGAGTAGCACAAACCAAGCAAATAGATGCCGTGCAAAGTCGCCTAAGCAGTCTGTTGGGACCCGACTATAAGGTAAGTAACCGGGAAGAACAGCACGCCACTTTTTTTAAGATGATGAAGGTAGAGCGCCTTATGGCCTACCTGATTCTCTCCTTCATCCTGCTCATTGCCATATTTAATGTGATTGGCACCCTCTCGATGCTCATCTTCGAGAAGCGCGAAAGCATAGCCACGCTCCGCAGCATGGGCGCCCAGCGGCGCCTCATCCACCAAATCTTTTTAATCGAAGGCTGGCTCATTTCACTGGCCGGGGCACTGGGGGGACTCCTTTTGGGGGGTATCCTGGTGTGGTTGCAGCAGACTTACGGACTGGTGCGCTTTCAGGGCGGGGGCAACTTTATCGTGGAGGCCTATCCCGTGGTACTTCGCGCACAGGACCTTCTAACGGTTTTTGTCACTGTTTCGCTCACCGGCTTTGTCGCCGCCTGGTACCCTGTAAGGGTTATTGTTCGTCGCTACTATGCGGAGCTGCAGCAGTAAAGCCGGCATACTCCTCTGCAACACGATCGAGCAGGGCCTCAATTTCGGCCTGACTTTCACTGCGCAACATCTGGATTTTAAGTTCCCTGAATCGGGGCAGGCCCTTAAAGGTCAGGGCCAAATGTCGCCGCGAGTGCAAAATCCCCCTGCGCTCACCAATCCACGCTATGGTGGCCCGCAATTGCTCCCGAACCAAGTCCACATGCGTTTCAATGGCCGGTGGCGGAAGCAGCTCCCCCGTATCCAGAAAATGTCTGATTTCACGAAAAATCCAGGGCCGGCCAATGGCGCCGCGACCAATCATAATGCCGTCTACCCCATAACGATCGAAGTACAAGCGCGCTTTTTCGGGCGAAGTAACGTCTCCGTTTCCAATTATGGGAATGTGCATGCGCGGATTGTTTTTAACCGCGCCGATTAAATCCCAGTCGGCCTCCCCCGTGTACATTTGCGAACGGGTACGACCGTGAATGGTCAGGGCCTGAATGCCCACATCCTGCAACTGCTCGGCCAGGGTGCTTATAATTTTGCTGTCCTCATCCCACCCCAAACGTGTTTTTACACTCACCGGCAGCTTTACCGCCTTCACGACTTTTTCGGTGATCTCCAGCAAGCGGGGCACATCGCGCAGCATGCCAGAACCGGCACCCTTCATGGCAATTTTTTTTACGGGACAGCCAAAATTTAAGTCGATGAAATCGGGACCTGCCTCCTCCGCAATTTTCGCCGCCTCAACCAGGGCGTCCACCTCACGACCATAGAGCTGAATACCAACGGGGCGCTCCTCTTCTTCAAAAAACAGCTTGGCCCGCGTCTTCTCCACCGAACGAATCAGCGCGTCCGACGAGACAAACTCCGTATAGAGCAGGTCTGCCCCAAAACGCTTACACAGACTCCGGAACACCTGGTCCGAAACATCCTCCATAGGTGCCAGCATCAGCGGCTCCTTGCGCAACTCAATATTTCCAAACTTCACTTCAGCCCAATATTTTCTTGTAACAGGCCACAAAGATAAGTTATTTCGCATTTGTACAGAATCTTATGTTGAATCACAGGCAATTTTTGTATTTTAGTCCGGCTTTATAAACCAAATGCCCATGCGAAAACTTCTACGCACCTTTCCCCTCTGGGCGCTCACTCTGTTGGTGGCCCTGCCCGGCTGTCAGCAAAAACAGGATGCTGAGCAAGGCGAAGCAGCTGTCCCCGGCCCCATCGCCACCGACTCCCTGGTTGTGAATCAGCTGATAGATCGCTCCAACAGTTTCCTCAACGAAACAGGAAGCAAAGCCGAACCTTTTGATGCCTTTTTAGAAGAAGCCCTGGACATTGCCCGACGACGCAACCTCATTTACCAGGAAATAGAAATTTACAACACCATAGGAAAGCGCTACCGCAACCG
>DUOK01000019.1 GCA_012838865.1 Bacteroidales bacterium
GGTATTACGGGGCGTTACTTCATACTTTTTATAATAATAGACCATCGCAATGGCAGGAATGGCCAGGAGGTTCAGCAAGTGCACCCCAATGGAGAGTCCCATCAGGTAGGCGATGAGAATGAGCCAGCGGTTGGAGTGGGGTTCATTCGCCACATTCTCCCACTTGAGTATGGCCCAAAAAACCACAGCTGTAAAGAGGGACGACATGGCATAAACCTCACCTTCCACGGCTGAAAACCAAAAGGTGTCTGAAAAAGTATAGGCCAGCGCGCCGATCATACCGGCAGCCATAACTGCCCAAATGCGCCAGCCTTCTTCCTTGCTCTGCTCCATAAAAATTTTACGGGCAAGGTGGGTAATGGTCCAGAACAAAAACGCGATGGTAAAGGCCGAAGCCAAACCCGACATGAAGTTTACTGTGAAAGCCACATTGGAGGGATCACCTGCAAAGAGCGTAAAAAACCGCCCCATCAACATGAAGAAGGGCGCTCCTGGCGGGTGTCCTACGAGCAACTTGTACGACGCAGAGATAAATTCTCCACAATCCCAAAAGCTGGTGGTTGGCTCCAGGGTAAGGGTATATACCACGGCAGCAATCAAAAAGGCCAGCCAGCCCAGCAGGGTGTTCAAGCGATTGTAATTCAGCATATCGATTAATTTTCAATATTTTACAGGCAACAAATTGTGACGAAGGTCAAAAATACAATATTCTGCCCAAAAAATAAGCCTTTGCCAGAGAATTGCACCCGAATAAGAACCAAAAACAAATACCAAAGCACGCCCGGCTTGAAGAAAGCTGACCTTGCCCCTTGAAGTCCAGCCGACTAAACAAGACCCAACATTTTTTTACTGTTTTTTTGTCTGTTTTATTTGAAAGATATCCCGAAAGCTTCTATATTTGCATCGCTTTTGAAAACAGAAAGCAATTCAAGTTTGTCCTGTGGTGTAATGGTAGCACAGATGGTTTTGGTCCATCTAGTCAGGGTTCGAGTCCTTGCGGGACAACAGTTAAAGCCGTAAATCTTAAAATAAGATTTACGGCTTTTTATTTATGCCAAGCTCCGACTTTTTAACGGGACTGGCACAACATTTGTACAAAAAGCCTGTTATTTTTGCAAACAACATTCACAAACAAATATCATTATGAAGAGATTTGCTTTTTTTGCAGCTGCCTTTTTGCTGCTTCTTCCTGTTCGCTCTTTCGGACAGAGCAAGGCCATTGGATTGCGCCTGGGAGGCGGCAATTTAGTGGGCGCAGAGGTATCTTACCAGACGCCCTTTGGTCGCGACCGTGCGGAACTGGACCTGGGTTGGGGAGGTAACTCAGAATGGGCTTACTGGTCACTGACAGGACTCTACCAGTGGGTTTTCCCCATCGAAAGTGGCTTCTATTGGTATGTGGGTGTAGGTCCGGCCTTGGGCAGCACCAACTATTCGGGGCCCCACACCAAAAACGATGGATTGTACCTGGCCCTTGCGCTGAATGCAGGAGCAGAATACAATTTTTCTGAGATTCCGCTGCAATTGGCCATAGACACCCGACCCGAATTGCCGGTGGCCAATACCGACATCAACAATTGGTTTGGCTTGGCACTGGCTGTACGCTACCGATTTTAACGCAACTGTTTATCCAGCAAGTCGAACATCCGGCGCGAGTCCCAACGGGCCGCGCCGGTTTTGTGTAGCACAATGCGACCGCCCGGACTGATTAAAAAGGTCGTAGGAAGGGTGGTGGTGCTGAGGGCCTCAGCCGGCTGGGAGGCCAGGGCATAAAGCGGCAACTCATAACCCCGTGCTTCCATAAACGCAAGCACAGTCTCCGGATCCTCGTTGGATACGAACACAAAGTGTACCTCCTCTTTATACGCATTGTACAGGTTCTGCAAGGAGGGCAGCTCTGCAATACAGGGCGGGCACCAGGTGCCCCAATAGTTTAA
>DUOK01000133.1 GCA_012838865.1 Bacteroidales bacterium
ATTTCTTTACCGATAATTACGACCACCCAATGTTTGAAGGGGATGTACAACTGGTTGATATGGTTTATCTAAAAAGGGACTTTTGAAAGTTGGGAGTCCGTGTTTGCAACAAATACCACCCTAATGCGAAAGAGAAAAGTCGTTGAGCAATTAAAAGCATCCTTTGGGCAGGTTAAGCGTGAAGGATTCCAATTCGATTTGATAGAGAGATATTTTCTGAACAAGGAAAATTCTGATTCATTTCAAGTTCTTTCTGATAAAACTTGCCACGATATTGATTTTGAAGAATTGTTCATGTTTCTCGATAGGACAAGTTCAAAAGTAGGGCAACAATATCTGTACAATCACCTAAGAGTCATCCCTAATGCCTTGGTCAGCATAGATCAAAAAGAACACTTAGTTGAGAGACTGACAACCGATATTGACCTCAGAATCAAGACTCAGTTGCTTCTTAAGAAACTTGATAAAGGTGATGCGTATTATATCGCATCGCTATTTCAGGAAGAGCATCAAAAGCCCCCAAGATGGTTCTTTCTTGTCTATTTACTTTCAGCCGCTGGTTTGTTATCCCTATTAATGCTGCCCCTCTATCCTCAGTTGTTTTTGGTTTTTCTTGGTGTAATGCTCCTGAATATGGGCATTCATTATTGGAATAAAAAAAATCTGTATCGATATGTTGGTTCCATCCCGCAGCTTTTGCAACTAAATAGTATCGCTCAGCATCTTTTCAAAGAGGAATTGTTCCAGCCTATAGATCCAGAGCTGCCAATAGCTATTCGAATGATTAATCAGGTGCGAAACAGAATGTCTTTTTTTCGGCTGGAGGCCCGGATTCAAGGAGACGCGGAAGCTGTATTGTGGGGCATTCTGGAGTTGCTGAAAATCACCTTTTTATTAGAGCCCCTGCTTTTATTCGGTGTATTAAAGCGATTGGATTCAAAGAGAAAAGAAATAGAAAGGGTTTTCCGTTTCGTTGGAGAAGTTGACTTGTTGATTTCCATCGCCTCGCTTAGGAAAGGGGTGGCGATGTATTGTCTGCCAGAAATTGGTGATTCGGAATTCTCCGCAAAGAAGGTTTATCATCCGTTAATACCTAATTGTGTTCCTAATTCTATCGCTGTTTCTGATAAATCGGTTTTATTGACCGGTTCCAATATGTCAGGTAAAACCACATTTATTCGCGCTATAGGAATAAATGTGATTACCGGGTTGACCATTAACACCTGTTTTGCAGAGGCCATATCAATACCCAGATTACGGATCCACTCAGCCATCAGAATCAGTGATGATTTGATGAATGATAAAAGCTACTATTTTGAAGAAGTGTTGACCATCAAAGAAATGATTGACAGCAGTTCTCTGGGATCGCCATGCTTATTTTTATTGGATGAGTTGTTTAAAGGGACCAATACCATTGAGCGGATTTCGGCCGGTAAAGCGGTGCTTTCAAAACTTTCAAAAAATGGAAATCGGGTCTTTGTTTCAACCCACGATCTTGAATTAACAGAGATGTTGACTGATGAATATGACTTATACCATTTCAGCGAGGTTGTTATTGACCGCAAGGTCGATTTTGATTATAGATTAAAGAAAGGCAAACTAACAAGTAGAAATGCCATTCGAATTCTCCAGGTTAATGATTATCCATCGGATTTGATTGATGAAGCAATGGATATTTCCAAAAAAATGGATGATAATGCTCTGGTTAAAACGCTTTAAATTATGCTACAAGTAGTGGATTTGAGGGTTTGTCTGATTTTATTATGATGAAACCAGCGAAGAGAAAAGTTGCCCTGGTTACCGGAACTGGCCGATTTTAAGGCATAGGGTATGCCATTTGTGCCGAACTGGCCAAGCAGAACTTCGATATCTTCTTTACTTATTGGAGTCCCTACGATCAACAAATGCCCTGGGAGGTTGCACCTGACGAGCCCGGGAAAATTCAAGAGAAAATTGTTCGACTGGGCGTCGGTTGTGAGCGTATGGAATTTGATCTGTCGGCCGATGAGCTGGACCGACATTATGCAGTCAACCTTAAGGGAACCACCATGCTGACGATGGAGTTTATTAGGAGATTTAAGTATAGGAAGGGCGGAAGAATAATCAATTTGACTTCGGGTCAATCCTTGGGGGAGATGAGCCAGGAAATAGTTTATGCCCTTACCAAGGCTGCAGTTGAAACCCTAACAAAAACCATCTCTCAGGAAATTGCAAAAAAGGGAATTACGATCATAGCGGTTAACCCCGGTCCAACCGACACCGGTTGGATGGACGAAGAATTGACCGCGTTAATTCTCAGTAAATCTCCGATGGGAAGGGTGGGGACGCCACGTGACACAGCACGACTTACTGCATTTTTGGCCAGCGAAGAAGCACAATGGATTACCGGACAGATTATTCATTCCGAAGGCGGTTTTACCAGGTAGTGAGCCCATGGAGCAGACGCCGTTGTAGGTCGAGCTCTCTGTATCTGAGGCCTATTCGTCCAGCAGCACCTCCCGAAGCTGGTCGATGGTGTCGACCAGAAATTGAGGTTGGAAACTCTCGAGTTCGCTGCGTGGGCGTAAGCCCCAGCTTACGCCGCATGCTGTGGTGTTGCTGTTCAGCGCCGTTTGCATATCTACCCCGGAATCTCCAATGTAGAGGGTGTCCCGGGCAGCCACTTTGCTGAGCGCTAAAATTTCGTTAACAATAGAAGGGTCGGGCTTGGGGGCGTATCCCTCGCGATGGCCCAGTACAGCCACAAAGGGCAGCTCCGGAAAAAAGTGGGTCACCAAGGCACAAGTGGCCTCGTGGTATTTGTTGGAAGCCACGGCCAGCTTAATGCCTTTCCGGTGCAAATCGCGCAGCAGCTCCGGCAGTCCCTCAAAAGGGCGGGTGTCTTCGGTCATGTGGTCGGCGTACCAGGCCTTGAAGAGCGGGCGCATCCGCGCTGTATTTTCAGTATTTCGGTGCTGCTCAGGCAGGGCCCGCTCAAAGAGCTTGGCAATACCATTGCCCACAAAGTTTTTGTAGGCCGCAACCGGGTGCGTGGGAAAACCCAAATGCTTCAGGGCATAATTGGTGCTGGATGCAATATCTGCCACCGAGTCGAGCAAGGTGCCGTCTAAATCAAAAATGGCGAGTTGAAATTTCATGGCGCAAATTTACTAAAGCTTTCGCTGAGACCGCAGATCCTAATGCTAAAAATCCTTATTCGACGAGATGTCGATGTTGGTCAAAAGCTTTCGGGCCTTGGTCAATCATTTTGAGCATATTTTCATTAGCTGTGTATTTTAGCTTCGGATTAATAAAACAAGTCTTATGGAAATGACCTGTCCCAATCACGAAAAATGCCCCATTTTTAATGGTGTTTTGGCCGGCAAAGAAATCACGGCCAAGTCGTACCGCCGTTTGTATTGCGAGGCCGGGTATGAGAAATACTCCGCCTGCAAGCGCTACATGGCTAAAGAGCATTACGGCTGCTGTCCCGGAGAACTCCTGCCCAACAGCACCCTGTCGCTCGAAGAAATTGGCCTACATTACCACCTGGAAGTTCATTAAACCAAGTGGTGCATTATTCCGCTTAACTACCCCCTTTATAGAAACGGCACAGTTGCATCATTGCAGCTGTGCCGTTTTTTGTCGCCCCTCGGCCGTAGTTTTGTGCTATCTTTAAAGCTGAATTGGCGGACGACTGAGGGTTGTCCCGCCTGAGTTGGATGTAAAAAGTTTTGCAGATGAGGTTATTGCATACGGGAGACTGGCACCTTGGGAAGCGGCTCGACGATTATTCACGCTTGGAGGAGCAGCAAGCGGTCTTGGAAGAACTTATCGGCCTGGCCGAAATACACGATGTAGATGCTGTGCTGGTCGCCGGCGATTTGTTCGATACCTTTAATCCGCCCGCAGAGGCGGTCGAATTGTTCTATAAGTCCCTGAAAAAGCTGAGCGGCGACGGGCGCCGGCCCGTCATTGCCATTGCGGGCAACCACGATTCGCCCGACCGCATTGAGGCCCCCGACCCCTTAGCCCGGGAGTGTGGCATCGTTTTCGCCGGCTATCCCCATTCGCAGCCCCAGCCCTTTAAGCTCGACAGCGGTTTGGAAGTCCTCCGGAGCGCCCCCGGCTTTTTAGAGCTGCGCCTGCCCCGGCAGTCCGCCCCCCTTCGCATGCTGCTCACCCCCTACGCCAACGAATACCGTTTAAAGACCTATTTGGGCCAGCAGCAAGAGGAAGAGCTCCGCCAAGTGCTGCAAGCCCATTGGGCCGGACTGGCCGACCAATACTGCGATGCTGCCGGGGTCAACATCCTTTTGAGTCACCTCTTTGTCGTAGAAAAAGGCACTCCGCTGCCCGATGAGCCCCTGGACGAAAAACCCATTCTGCATGTCGGAGGCGCGCAGGCCATTTATACCGAAAACATTCCTCCCCAGGTCCAATACGCCGCCCTGGGTCACCTTCATCGCATGCATCAAGTCGGTCGCCATGGCGTTCCCACCTGGTACAGCGGCAGTCTGCTCTCCTACAGTTTTTCCGAAGCCGGTCAACAAAAATATGCCCTCCTGGTAGAGGCAGAACCCGGGGCGGAAGTCCGGGTGCAGGCCCTGGAACTGAAAAGTGGACGGCCGCTTTTGCGCCGGCGAGTGGAAGGGATGGAAGCAGCACGGGAGTGGCTGAGCGCCCATTCCGAGGCACTGGTCGAACTCACCCTGGTCAGCGAAAGCTTCCTGACTGCCGCCGATCGGCGGCAGCTCAACCAATGGCACCCGGGCATCGTAGCCCTCATTCCCGAAGTGAAGGATAAGGGCCAGGAGACTTTAGAAACCAGTCCCCGCATCGATCCCACCAAAGACCTGCCCGAGCTGTTCAGAGATTATTTTAAGCACCGCAAAGGGCAGGAAGCAAGTCCCGAGTTGCTGGCATTGTTGAACGAGATATTGGCGGAGGACAAGCAATGATACCCGTAAAACTGATTTTGGAAGGCCTGTATTCCTATCAAAAAAAGCAGGAAATTGATTTTCGGACCTTGTGTGGGGCCGGACTCTTCGGCATATTTGGGGCCGTAGGCAGCGGAAAATCCTCCGTGCTCGAAGCCCTCACCTTTGCCCTTTATGGGCGGACCGACCGGCTGAATCAGGCGGGCGACAACCGCTACTACAACATGATGAATTTGAAGAGCGACGAGCTGCTCATCGACTTCGAATTTGAAAGCGGACCCGACCAAACACCCTACCGGGCCTTGGTGCAGGCCAAACGCAACCGGCGCCGCTTCGAAGAAGTAAACACGCCCGATCGTCGGGCCTTTCGCAAAACAGCAGGAGCGTGGCAGGCCATCGGTCTCGATGAGTTGGAAGCCGCTGTCGGACTCAGCTACGAAAACTTCAAACGCACCATCATCATTCCCCAGGGGCGCTTTCAGGAGTTTTTGCAACTGGGCACCCGGGACCGCACGCAAATGATGAAGGAGCTCTTTCATTTGCAGCGCTTCGAGCTGTTTAGACCCACCGCCACCCTGTTGGCCCGCACTCAGGCAGAACTCCAGAACGTAGAGGGACAGTTGCAGCAGCTCGAGCAGGTCAATCCGGAAGTGCTGAAAGAGCAGGAAACCCAACTGAAAGTCGTCCAGGAGAAAACGACACAATTACACAGCAGGTTGCAAAAATGGGAACAGGAAGAGGCCAGCCTGCGGGAGCTGCAGCGTTTGAGTGCCGCCCTGCAAAAGGCACGGACCCAGCTGGCCGAGAAAGAAAAGCAACGCCCTCAAATGGAGCAGCGCCAGAAGGAACTCGACCGCTACGAAATCTGCAAAAACCAGTTTGCCTTCCCCCTCGAACAAGTGCAGCAAGGGCAGCAAAGTCTCGAAAAACAACAAGTCGCCCTGCACCAACTGGAACAAAAGTTGCAGAAGACCCAGGAGCAGGAAGCCCGCCTGACTGTCGAGCTGGAAAAATTGAAGCCCGCCTACGAACAGCGCGAGCATATGAAACTAAAGGCCGCAGATTTGGAAGTTCTCCAAGGCATTCGGCAGTCCACCCTACGCAGTCAGCAACAAAAGGAACGCCTGCAAAAGGGCGAGCAAGTTGTTCAGGAAGTCGAGTTAGAGTGGCAGCGTCGGCAAGAAGAAAAGACCGCACTCGATAAGGCCATCAAGCAATTGAAGGAGGTCCGCCCCGATCTGCTGCAGCTTTCCCAGGCACAGCAATGGCACCGGCAGCAAGTCGGTCTCCAGAAAGACCTGGAGGGCGTGGCCAAACAGCTGAAACAGAAGAAAGCAGAACACAGTCGTGAGGAAGCCCACCTGCAGACCCTGCAGCGTAAACCCCTGTTTGCAGATTATCAGGGAACGGCAGATGTCGCCGGACTGCGTACCCACCTTGTCCAACAAAAGGAAAAGATACAAAACCGTTTAAAAGCGCTGCAGAAACAGGGGGAGGAACAACGACTGCAGGCCCAGTTGCAGACCTTCTCCGAGCATTTGCAGGACGGTACGCCCTGTCCCCTTTGCGGGGCTGAGAGCCACCCCCATCGCTACAGTGCTACCGAGGCCGGCGAAAGGTTGCAGCGCTTGGAACAGGAGCAACTTAGTCTTGAAAAGGAGCAGCGTAACATCGAAGTCCTTAGTGCCGAGTTGGTAGAGCTGGACAGTCGCCTGCGCCACGCCCTTAAAGCACAGGAAGAAGTGCAACAGCGGCAGAAGGACCTGCAAGCGCAAATGGAAGCAGAGCAAAAAGCCTTTAAGTGGCCCCAGTGGAAGGAGGCTGCGGCTGTAGAAAAGGCTTTGGCGCAGGTGCAGCAGGCCGATAAGGAGCTGCGTCAGAAGGAGCACCTTCAGGAGCAGCTGCAGAAGCAGTTGGAGCAAGGCAGTAGAGACAAGGAACGCTACCGCAGCGAAGTAGAGAAGATAAAACAGGCCCTGGCCGGCGAGACCGCCACCCTGGTGCATCTCCGTGCCCAATTGAAACAGGAGAGCGAGGAAGGGACCGCCCGGCTGAGTGAGACCGAGTTGAAGGTCGAGCAGGAGCGTTTGATGAAGGAATACCAGCGTCTGGAGCAGGAGCACCAGCGAAAGACCGCCGCCCTTCATGCTCAGCAACAGGAAAGCGCAGCCCTAAAAGGGCGAGCCGCCGCCGATCGTCGGCATTTGCAGGAGCTGGAAAAGGACCTGGCCCAGCGTCGGGAAGCCTTGCTCCGCCAGGTGGCCGACAGTCCCTTCGCCGACCTCGGGGAAGTCCGACAGGTCCTTGCCCTGGGTCTCGACATCCCTGCCGAAAAGGCCAGACTTACCACTTTTTGGGAGGACTGGAGAAAAGAGGAGCACAGTTTGAAAAGTCTGGAGCAGGAGTTGGGACAAAGAACTTACCAGGCCGAAGTGCACCAGGCCTTGCAGGAGCACCTGAAGGCCGCTCGGGCGGAATTGGAGCAGCAGCATAAGGAAGAAGGGCGCCTGAACGAAGCGCTGCGCAAGCTGCGCGAGGCGCTAAGCAGTCAAAAGAAACTGATGCAGCAGGCCGAAAAGCTGAGGGAAAGGGCCGAGCATTTGGGCACCCTCAAGCAACTGTTCAACGGCAGCGGTTTCGTTTCCTACATCTCCTCGGTGTATTTGCAGAACCTCTGCGCCGCCGCCAACGAGCGTTTCTTTCATTTGACCCGCCAGCAACTGAGTCTCGAACTCACCCCAGACAACAACTTTGAGGTACGAGACTTTTTGAACGGCGGTAAGGTGCGTAGTGTTAAAACCCTGTCGGGGGGACAAACTTTTCAGGCTGCGCTGTGCCTGGCTCTGGCCCTGGCCGACAACATTCAGCAAATTACCCGATCTAATCAGAACTTCTTCTTTTTGGACGAAGGCTTTGGCTCGCTCGACAAGGAAGCCCTGGCGGTGGTCTTCGATACCCTGAAGGCCCTGCGTCAGGAGAATCGCACGGTGGGACTGATTTCTCATGTGGAGGAAATGCAGCAGGAAGTAGAAGTGCATTTGCGTGTGGAGAACCACGAGGAGCAGGGCAGCATCATTCGCTCCAGCTGGACAACTTAGCGGTCTCTGCTTTTGCGGTGCTTTTCGGCTCCGTTACTTGTTCGCTGACCCGGGTCGGTATGCTGACCTTGAAATGTGCGCCTTTTTGGGGTTCGCTGCTGACCGCAATGCGTCCCTTGTGCAGACCTACAAATTGGTGAATCAGCGCAAGGCCCAGGCCCTGTCCCTTCTCATTTTGGGTGCCCCACCCCGGCTGCGCCCCGCTGATGCTGA
>DUOK01000134.1 GCA_012838865.1 Bacteroidales bacterium
GCACGTCCACGGGACCAAATGATTTATGAATACTTTTTCCTTCAACCATAACATTCCGTCTTTCTAATGCTGAACAGCCTAAGTGTACAACAGATACATATACAACACATAACCCAAAAACAAGAGGGCGCCCTTCCAACGCCGCACGCAACCCGACTTAAGTGGCAACATAAAGACCAGCAACACGACGGCAAATAAAATACTGATGAGCAAGTCGACCGACAACATGGCGTTGTCGTTAATACGCAGAGGACTGATCAGGGAGGTAAGGCCCAATACAGCCAAAATATTAAAGATGTTGGACCCAATGATGTTGCCCACAGAAATATCGTTCTCTTTACGAAATACGGCAATGAGCGAAGTGGCCAACTCAGGCACACTGGTCCCAAAGGCCACGATAGAAATCCCAATGACCCTGTCGCTCACGCCCCAGTTCAGTGCCAGGGATTTGGCCCCTTTCACCAACCATTCGGCACCAACATACAGGCCAGCCACCGACAACACAATGAGGCTGAGCGCCTGCCACAACAAAAGACCGGGGGCCAAAAAAGCCTCCCCCTGTCGGGCGGACTTGCGGCGCGCCTGCAAAACCGACCACAAAACATACAGCACCAGAGCCAGCACAAAAGTCAAACCCTCCCAAAATCCAATGGTCCCATTGTAGGCAAAGAACATCAGCAACAAGGTGGCCAACACCATTACTACCCAATCAAAAAGAATGCCCCGATTTTGAGAAACAATGGGTACCACCATGGCTACCAACCCCAGAATGAGGCCAATATTGGCAATGTTGGAACCCACCACATTGCCTACCGCCAAATCGGGCACCCCATCCCAGGCCGCCTTAACACTCACAAAAAGCTCTGGCGCTGAGGTTCCGAAAGCCACCACGGTAAGACCAACGACCAGAGTGCTGACTTTGAAGCGACGCGACAGTGCAACGCTTCCTTTGATGAGCCAATTACCACTCAAAAACAAAAGGACCAATCCTAAAAGGAGCCATAAAAAGGCCATGTAGCGTAATTTAATTCTTAGTAGTTGGTTTATCCTTCGCTGCAGCTGAAGAAGCCTCTCCGGAAGCGCTTTCATCACCACCTTCAGCCTCCGACTCCCGATCAAGCCCATAGAGGGCATTCACCGAAGCATCATCAAGCAACTCGCGGGGTGCTTCATCCCTCAGTACTTCTTCGGCATCTTCCCGCAAGTGGCTCACCTCTTCACTCAATTCCTGCTTAATCTCTTCGGTGGCCCGTCTGAAACTATTAAGACCCTTGCCGAGTCCGCGTGCCAGCTCAGGAAGATTCTTAGCGCCAAAGAGCATCAGAACCACCAAAAAAATCAGGACAATTTCGCCCATCGATATACCAAAGAGGAACAGTGTCATCTTCCGCTCAGCTAAATGATTCGCCGGTCTATTCCCGACCTCTATTCAGGGCAAAGATAAGAAAGCCCGGGGGAAAACAGCGTGTTTTTTGGGGGATATTGCAAGCAGGCTACCGCTTGGCCGACAAGCGGCGACAAGCTAAAAAGGCTGCCTGCAAGCAGCAGACAGCCTTTTTAATATACTGTGGCGCAATAAACGCTACTTAAGCTCTTCCTTGCTCCCCTTCTTCTTCATAAAACTGAAGGCAATAGAAGACGCAATGCAGATGGACGAGTAAGTACCTACAAATACACCCACAATCAAAGCAAACACAAAGCCACGGATCACCTCGCTACCGAAAATAAAGATGACCAAAAGCACCACCAAGGTAGTCATAGAGGTATTGATGGTACGACTGATGGTGGAGTTGATGGACAGGTTAAACACCTCCAGGGTTTTCCGCTTGGGATACAAGGCGCGGTATTCGCGGATACGGTCGAACACCACCACGGTGTCGTTGATGGAGTAGCCAATCACCGTCAGAATGGCCGCTATAAAGGCCTGATCAATTTCCATGGCAAAGGGCATGATGCTGTAGAACAGGGAGAAAATACCCAGCACCACCAAAACGTCGTGGGCCAAAGCTGCAATGGCGCCCAAGCCCAACTGCCACTGACGGAAACGGAGTAAAATATACAGGAACATGACCACCAGTGAAAAGAAGATGGCGTATCCTGCACGATTTCGAATATCGCTAGCTACAGTAGGTCCTACCTTCTGAGAACTCATCAGGTGATCGGTGTTGAACTCATCTACAGTAGTTCCTGCAGGAAGAAAAGCTTCTATACCCGAAAACAGCGCGTCCTGCACCTGAGCATCGGCGCTGTCATCGGTATTGTCGACCAGGTAGTTGGTGGCAATCCGAATCTGATTCGCTGTACCGAAAGTTTTCACCTCCGTATTGGCGCCTTCAAAAGCATCGGACATGGAAGCAAAGACTTCACTTGCATCTACCGCTTCGTCAAAGCGTACCACATAGGTGCGTCCACCGGTAAAATCGATGCCCTGCTTGAGACCACGCGTTGCCAGAGAGCCTAAAGAAAGAACAATAAAGGCCAAAGAAATCGCAAAGAATACCTTACGCTTCTCCAAAAAGGCGATTTTCAAATTGGCAAACAAATTCTCGGTCCACTTGGAGGAGAAGGTGATGTCCATTTTTGAATTCAGCAACCACTCATACACCAAACGGGTAATGAAGATGGCAGAGAAGAAAGACGTGGCAATACCAATCATCAGGGTTGTTGCAAAACCTTTGATGGGGCCGGTTCCAAAAAGGAAAAGAATCAAACCGGTCAGGAAGGTGGTTACGTTGGCATCGATGATGGCCGAAAAGGCATTTTTGTAACCATCGTTCAAAGCCAGGCGCAAGCCTTTGCCTGAGCGCAATTCCTCTCGTATGCGTTCATATATAAGTACGTTGGCATCCACCGACATACCAATGGTCAATACGATACCGGCGATACCAGGCAGGGTCAGCACAGCATTGAAAGCCGCCAGCACCCCCATAAGAAAGAACAAATTGGCAATCAGGGCAAAGTCTGCCACCAAACCGGCTTTATAACCGTAGTAGAAAATCATGTAAAGCAAAACCACCACAAAGGCCCAGATAAAAGAACTCAGGCCGGCATCTACCGCTTCCTGACCCAGCGAGGGACCCACCACGGTATCTTCAACAATTCGTGCAGGAGCCGGTAATTTACCCGAGTTCAATATCGTTGCTAAGTCCTTCGCCTCCTCAGGAGAGAAGTTTCCGGTAATGGAACTCTGTCCCCCGCGAATTTCATTTTGTACGGTAGGAAAACTGTAAACATAACCATCCAATACAACAGCAATGGACTTGCCCACATTGGCCTTAGTCAAACGGGCCCAGGTTTTGGCGCCCTCACTGTTCATCGACATTTCAATCTCGAAGGAACCGGTGTGACTCACCCTGTCGTTGGCACTGGAAATGGCGTCGCCTTCCAAGGGCGCACGACCATCGTGACTGGTAGAGCGGATGGCTACCAACTGGTAGTAACTCTCACGGGTTTCAGGCAAGCCATAAAACTGAAGTTCGTTGGCAGAGATGGGCTTGGCTGTCCACAACAGACGCAAGTCGCGCGGCAGGGAACTGCGTACCTGCTCATTTTGCAACCAGGTGTCGATCTGTGCCATATTACGTCCGGCAGCTATCCCTACTACAGGGCCGGCCCCTCTGCCGCTGGGCTGCAGCAAGGCAAAGAGGGAGCGTACACCGGCCTCTTCCACCTGAGCACTGTCTCCTTCCAGCTCGCCCAGCAAATCATCAATATCTTCAGCTAAAGGCACTTCCTCTACTTCGCCTTCCACAGAATCGGAAGCAACAGGACTTTCCCCTTGTTCCAAACGGGCCACCACACGGTCGGCCTGAACCAAATAGTTGAAAACCTCCTCATTGTCGTAGGTCTCCCAGAACTCCAGACTGGCAGAACCTCTCAGCAGGTTACGTACGCGGTCCGGTTCGGTAACGCCCGGCAATTCAATCAAAACCTGACCATCTTTCTGCAGGCGCTGAACATTGGGCTGAACCACCCCGAAGCGGTCGATACGCGTACGAATGATGTTGAAGGCATTGTTGATGGCCGAACGTGCTTCCTCACGCAGCACCGACAAAACCTCATCGTTACTCATATCGTAGCGCACCTTTTCACGCAGTTCTGCGGTGGTGAAGATGGCAGCCAGACTGCCATCGGGAGCAACCTCATCAAATGCATCTCCAAAAAGCGAAACAAAATCGCGGGTTGAGGTCTTCTCCCGTTCCTCAGCCAATTCAATCGCAGCCTTAAAAGAAGCATCCTGATTGTAATTGGAAAGGGCCTGCAAAACATCAGAAACCTTAACCTCGAGGATCAGGTTCATTCCCCCTTTCAAGTCCAGACCAAAGTTGATCTCCCGGTTTTTACAGTCCATATAGGTGTACTTCCGTAAACCGAAGAAATTGTAAACCGGCTCATGGGCCATAGAATCCAGGTAATGTACTTCGAAAGCACGCAGCTGTTCGGGACTTGCTTCCGCCCCGGCCCGCATTTGCGCATATTCAGCTGCACGATTTTCTACCTTCCGGGTCTGAAAGGTAAAAACCAGCTGGTACAAACTCACTAATGCCAAGAGAATGGCAAATAGTCTGATCGCTCCTTTGTTTTGCATTTGATTAATCTTTTTATCTATTCAAAATCTTTTTTCAGTGCTTTTTACAAACGCGCAAATATATCATTTTTTTTCTAAAACCTAGCGGACAAGGCCTAAGAATCCACCACCTTGCGAATTTCTCTGCCCCCTGTAATCCAGGCCACAACAAAGGCCAGCATAAGCATCAATAAAACGGGAAGAATGTAGGCGTAAAAAGGCAGGACAAAGGTTCTGGAAAAACCCGCCAACCAAAACTGGAGCACAAAAGCCGCTGCAGGCAAGCCCAAAGCCATCCCTCCGGCCAAAAACAGCCAATAATCCCGCAAGCTGTATGCAAGCAAGTCCTTAAACCCCGCAGAAAGCACTTTACGAATAAACAACTGCTTTTGATGGTACTGCAACAGAAAAGCACTCATCCCGATAAGACCGAAAACCATCAGGACAAGCGCCAGAAGCGCAAACATAACAGCAATGTGGGCAAAGCGCTGTTCTTCCGCATAAAAGCCCTCCTTCAGGGCTGCCAGACTGCTGTAATGCATCGTACGTCCGGGCGCTTGCTCGCGCCACACTTCCTGAACAGCATTAACCGCCCCCGGGGCGGTATTCAGACGAATAATCAGGTGCTCCGACCGGGCAGCTTCCCGATCGGGGACAAAGACCATAGGACGTGCCTCCCCCTTAATGCCCGAAAAGGCGATATCGGCCACCACACCCACCACCTTAAAGCGATAATCCCGTGCCGTACTGCGCCCGCCTATCATCTCCAGAAATTGCTGCTGAGCGCCCGATTGCTCCAGCAAACGCAGTGCAGACGCAGAAATCACGGCCTCTGCTGCTCCTGAGGAATCGGGACCGGCATTCCACCACCTTCCGGCAGTAAGTTCAGCCCCCAGGGCTTCAAAAAAACCTTCGTCCACATAATTCAACGCCAGCAGCAAAACCCGCGTACTGTCCCCTTCCCATCTAAAGGACACCACCGTAGGATCGTCTCCCGGCACAAACTGAGCCAGACCCACCTTGTCTACCTCCGAGCGCTGAAGCAAACCTTCCTTAAGCTCAAGCAAGCCTTCCGTATCTGTCCCTCCCCATTCTACCACCAAAGCATCCTCCTCCTGAAAACCGTGGGAGCTGCGCTGCAAAAAGTGCAACTGCCAGGCCATACCCAGGGTGAGGACCAAGAGCACCAGGGCCAGGGCCGTTTGAAAAGAAATGAGCAAACCCCTTAACACCAGGCCCAGTCGGCTTACCCGCATGTTGCCATTGAGGGCCGACCAGGGTTTAAGGCCACTGAAAAACAAGGCCGGATAACTGCCCGACAGAACGCCTAAAGACATCGTAAGCACCAAAATCCAAATGGTATCGGGCTCGCGTATAAAATCCGCTACACTCATCCTGATTTGAAACATGGCATTGAAAACGGGTAGCAACCACTCTACCAAGACAAGGGCCAAAAAAAGGGCCAAAAAAGAAAAAGCTACCGCTTCGGTCAGAAATTGCATGATGAGCATGCGTCGTCCGGCCCCAAAATACTTTCGCACCGCCACCTCCTTGTAACGGCGCGCTGCTTTGGCGGTAGTCAAATTCATAAAATTGACCGCGGTCACCAATAAAATAAAAATGGCAATGGCGGTAAAAATATAGAGATAGAGGGAACTGGCCCTTTCCCTGGGCTCGTTGTCGAGTTGAGAATGCAGGTGAATTGAACTCACCGACTGTAATCCAAAATTAATGGCAATGCGCCCTTCTCCTTCTCCTCTTCCACTAAAAGAGGCTGCAATTTGCTGCTCTACCTCCTGCACAGTCAGCGCAGCCACCTCTCTTCCCAGCTGGGAAACATTTACATTTGTTTTGGCCTTTAGGTAAGTGTAGGAATTCAAATGCAGCCAATTGTCGATCATACCCGCCCGTTCATCCTCCGGATGCTTACGCAAACGCGCCTCCACTTCGGGCCAGGAAGCCAAAAAGTCGAACGAAAAATGACTGTTGGCCGGAACATCTTCAACCACGGCGCTCACCCTGAAAACACTGCTGTCTTCAACCGTAAGCAAGGCCCCTTTGACCTTTTCCTCACCAAACAACCGAAGGGCCGTGGAGCGGGTTAAGACCACCGCTGCACTGTCCCGCAAGGCGGAATGGGGATCCCCCTCTAAAAAAGTCAAATCAAAAATCTCAAAAAAGCCGGGATCTGCATAAAAGAAACCCGATTCAAGCGAGCGATTAAAAGAACCCGCTACCAGTTTCCGGGCGCCAGGCACCAGGCGGACTACCGCCTCCACGTCTTCAGCCTGAGCCACCACCCCTGCCAGCGGCTGAGGGGTCACCGCACTCTTAATGGCCTCTCCGCTGATCTCACCGTAACTGTACAGGCGAAAAATCTGTTCGGTATGGGGCCAATGCCGGTCATAATTCGACTCATAATACACATAAATGAGCACCAAAAGGCTCATGGCAATACCAATCGACAAACCAAAGAGGGTCAACAAGGAGAAACCACTGTGCAGCAGGATGTTCCTAAAGAAAGTCTTTATGAAATTAAGTATGCGCATGATCGGTGACTACATGTCCGTCAAAGAGTTGAATGATGCGACGCGCCTTTTGCGCTTCCTGCATCGAATTGGTAAACAAAACCAGGGTTGTACCCGCCTCGTTGATGGCCGAGAGCGCCTCCATCACCGCAGACCCTCCGGCCGAATTAAGATTGCCGGTGGGCTCATCGGCCAACAAGAGCGTTGGTTGAAACACAGTGGCCCGCGCAAGCGCCGTCATCTGCTGTTGCAAACCACTCAACTGACGAGGGAAACGCCGGCTAATGTGTCCCAGTCCGAAACGCCCCAAAGCCTCCTCTACCCGCTCGCGTCTTTCGCTGCGCTTCATTTTCAAATACAAGAGCGGCAACGCTACATTCTCGGCCACGCTGAGCTCGTCCACCAGATTGAACTGACGAAACACGTAAGCGATGTGCCCCCTGCGCAGGGCCAGACGATCTGCTTCCCCCAAGCCGGCCACTTCTTCTCCGCGAAAAACGATGCTGCCGGCATCAGGAGCTTCCAGCAAGCCCAGGATGTTGAACAGGGTGGACTTTCCGCTGCCTGAGGGACCGGCAATGGCAACAAACTCGCCATCGCCCACATCAATGTTGACATTAATGAGCACGGGGGTAGTCACCTCCTGTCCGTGGTAACCTTTTACCAAATCTCTGGTATGAATCATAAGCCACTGTTCTAAATCGTACACCCGCTGTCCGGTATCGGACAGCGCCTTTCTGTTTGCCTGTGCTTCAAAGCCGACACCGGCACCGGCCAAAAGACTGCAAACAAGACCACTAAGCCACCCTTCCAAGAAAAACCTCCGGCACCCTTTGCTTTTGGTCTGTTTTCTGCATTTGGGATGACAGAAATCATGCCAGCCCGCAAAGCTTTTTGAATGTACAATTATTTTGTAAATTTGGGCATTGGCATCCCTAGAAACTAAAACATGGCTGAAAAAAACGGACGCATACTCGCAGTCGACGACAACGCAGACATCCTGTTTGCACTAAAAATGCTGTTAAAGCCGCATTTTGAAGTCATCCGCACCGAAACCAAGCCCGAAAACATTCCGCGACACATGGCCGAGGAGAGCTTCGATGTGATTCTGCTCGACATGAATTTCAACAAGGATGCCATCAGCGGCAAGGAAGGTTTCTTCTGGCTCGAAAAAATTCTCGAAAACGACCCCGAAGCTGTGGTACTTTTCATCACCGCCTACGGCGATGTTGAAAAATCAGTGCGGGCCATCAAAGCCGGCGCCACCGACTTCATCATCAAACCCTGGCAAAATGAAAAATTACTGGCCACCATCTGGTCGGCCATGAAGCTGAAAAGCTCACGCAGGGAAGTCAGCCACCTGCGTGCCCGCCAAAAGGAAATCAACACCCTGATGGACCAGCCCTTTGCCGACTTCATCGGAGTAAGTCCCGGCATGCAGCAGGTCTTCAAGACCATACGCAAAGTCGCCGGCACCGATGCCAACGTTCTCATACTAGGAGAAAACGGAACCGGGAAAGAGCTGGTGGCACGTGCCCTCCACCGGCACTCGCTGCGAAAAGAGGAAAGCTTCATCAGCGTGGACCTGGGCGCCCTGAGCGAATCGCTGTTTGAGAGCGAGCTCTTTGGGCACACCAAAGGGGCCTTTACCGATGCCAAAGCCGACCGCCCGGGACGCTTTGAACTGGCCCAGGGAGGCAGCATCTTCCTGGATGAAATAGGCAACCTTTCGCTGCCCTTGCAGGCCAAACTACTGACCGTACTCGAACGCCGTGAAGTGATACGCGTGGGTGCCAACAAGCCAATTCCCATCGACATTCGATTAATCAGTGCCACCAATATGGGCATCAAACAACTGGCGGCTGAAGGCGGCTTCAGGCAAGACCTGCTTTACCGCATCAACACGGTAGAAATAGACCTCCCGCCCTTGCGCGAGCGCCCCGAAGACATCCCCCTTCTGGCCGATCACTTCCTGCAGCTTTACGGACAAAAATACAAACGCAGCGTGCACCGCCTGAGTGCCGGCGTCATCAAAAAGCTGCGCGACTATCCCTGGCCGGGCAACGTGCGCGAGTTCCAGCATGTAATCGAACGTACCCTCATCATGAGTGAGGGCGACACCTTAAGTGAAGCCGATTTTCAACTGAGCAGCCACAGTACCGAACAGGAAGAATTTGGACTGGACACCTACAATCTCGACGAAGTGGAAAAAAGAATCATCGAAAAAGTACTCCGCAACAACGCCGGCAACGTGTCCAAGGCAGCTGCTGATTTGGGACTCACCCGTACTTCCCTCTACCGAAGACTCGAAAAACATGGGCTTTAACCGCTTTCGTCTGCAACTGCTGCTGCGCATCCTTGTGCTGAGTCTCACACTGGGACTGCTCATGTTTCTGGCGGTGAAGACGGCCTTGACTTTCACACTCCTCCTGGTAGCCATTCTGGCCATTTTGCAGGCGTACCTGCTCTTTCGGCAAGTCGATCAGACCAACCTTTTGCTGAACAGTTTTCTGCAATCCATTCGCTATGCCGATTTCTCCAGAACCTTTCAGATTGAAAGCAACGACTCGTCGCTCAACCAGCTTAAGGTCACCCTCAACGAAGTGATTGACGACTTTAAAACCGTCCGGGCTGAGAAAGAAGAGAGCTACCACTACCTGCAAACCGTTATTCAACACATCGGCATTGCGCTGATTGCCTATCGGAGCGATGGCCATATTGAAATGACCAACAACGCCACCAAGCGCCTTTTCCAATTGCGCAACCTCAACAACATCAGACAGCTCGAAAACATCAGCAGCGATCTGGTTCAAAAACTGCTGACCATACGCCACGGTGAGAATGCCCTGGTGCAGATCCGCGAAAAAGACGATTTGTTGCAACTGTCTATTTACGGTACCGAGTTCAAGATTCACAACCGCAACATCATGCTGATTTCCATCAAGAACATTCAGCACGAACTCGACGAAAAGGAGATGGAGTCGTGGCAAAAGCTCATTCGCGTACTCACCCACGAAATCATGAATTCCATCACCCCCATTTCCTCGCTGAGCTCCACCGTTCGCCATCTGATCCAGGATTTGATCGACCGAACAGAAATAAAACAACTGCCGGAAGAAGAGAAAGAGGACCTGGAAGAAATAGGCAAAGCCCTGGAAACCATACACAAACGCACCGAGGGGCTCATTCATTTTGTCGACACCTACCGCAACCTCACCCGGATTCCGCAACCCAACTTCAGCATTTTCCCGGTAAAACAGCTGCTCCAAAACATTTACGAACTGCACCGCAACGAATTAGAAGCAGCCGGGATCTCCTGCACCCTCGAGTCAGAACCGGCCTCCTTAGAATTGTCGGCCGACGAACAGCTCATCGAACAAGTCCTCATCAACCTGATGACCAACAGCATCCACGCCTTAAAGGGACGTCCCGATGCCCACATTAGTCTGAAAGCCGGCCTCAATGCCCGTGGCCGCATCAGCATTCAGCTCAGCGACAACGGCCCGGGCATCCTGCCCGAAGTCATCGACAAGATCTTCATCCCCTTTTTCTCCACCAAGCCACAGGGCTCAGGCATTGGACTCAGCCTTTCGCGCCAAATTCTGCGTTTGCACGGAGGAAGCATCAATGCCTTTTCGGAACCGGACCGGGAGACCCGCTTTGTACTTACGTTTTAGTTGTTGTGGTTAAGCCGATTAAACATAACGGCCAAATGTGCATATAAAGAAGTATTTTGCACTACAATGCCCTCGGGGACGGCGATGCGAACCGGGGTAAAATTCCAGATGGCCTTAATGCCGTTGGCAATCATCATATTGGCCACATCCTGCGCATTGGCGGCAGGCACCGTTAAAATGCCGATGCGAATCCCGTGATCATTTTTCCGCACAAACTCATCTACATGCGCTATGGAAACACCACCAATGGAATGTCCGATTACCAGAGGATTCACATCAAAAGCAGAAACTATTTTCAATCCGTACTGCACCAGTCCGTGATCGTGCAACAGGGCAGTACCCAAACTCCCGGCACCGAATAAAAAGGCTTCGTCCATCACCCGAAACCCCAGAAAGTCCTCCAGGGCATCAATCAGCGGCTCCACTTCATAACCCACCCGTGTTTTGCCGGTAATTCCGGTGTAGGACAAGTCTTTGGTGACCTGCGTGGGATCCACGCCGTTGTCGCGGGCAATCAATGTAGAGCTTACATACTGACTGCCCTTGTGCCGGGCCAGCTTCAGGTAAGCCAGATAACACGGCATTCTGCGCAAGGCCGGTTCCGGCACCAGCGTGCTTTTTTTCTTGGTATTGCCTGCCTCCATAACGTTTAACTTAAATTCAGTACCTTAATCTACAAAAGTAATAAGAAAATTGATTAAAGAAACAATTCTTTATTGGCGATTCCAATTGTCCCTACCATTGGGCATAAAAAAAAGACCACACATGGTGGTCTTTTCTTCTTGTGGGCGCTAACGGATTCGAACCGCTGACCCTCTGGGTGTAAACCAGATGCTCTGAACCAACTGAGCTAAGCGCCCATAAATACGGCATTCTTTTAATCGGGGTGGGCGCTAACGGATTCGAACCGCTGACCCTCTGGGTGTAAACCAGATGCTCTGAACCAACTGAGCTAAGCGCCCTGATTGCTTTCCTTAAAAGCGATGCAAATATAGAAGAGTTTTGTGCAATCGCCAAACATTTTTCTCAAATTAAAGTGCCTCGGCCACCACAAAAGTACTACCTCCGATGAAAATCAAATCATTATCTCCGGCATTTTTTTTCGCCGCAGCCACCGCCTCCGCCACGCTAGGGTAAACCTGCCCCTGCAATCCCTGCAAAAGGGCCTGCGCCTGCAGCTTCCCGGCATCCAGACTCCGGGGCAGAGTGGCCTGGGTAAAATAATAGACGGCATGGGCCGGCAGCAACTGCAAGATGCCCCGAAGGTCCTTATCGCCCACCATGCCCCAAACCACATGCAATTTTTCACAACTGCTCTTCAGCAACTGCCGTACCACCCATTTCACCCCATCTTCATTGTGCCCGGTATCACAAATCACCAGGGGCTTTTCCGAAAGCACCTGCCAGCGCCCCAGCAGTCCGGTTAGCGCAAGCACCCCTTCCAAGCCCTCACGTACCACCTCCTCATTCAAAGGAAAACCCAAGCGCTGCAGCTCATCCAGAGCGGCGACTACGGTCTGCACATTTTCCAACTGGTAATCACCAGGAAGCGGAAGTCGACAAGTAAATTCACCGGCCTGACTCTTACAGGTTACCTGCACCTTTTGCCAGCGCAAATGCTGCTCCAGCGACAGGGCCAGCACCTCATCTTCGGCCCAAATCAATGGCGCATGCTGCTCCAGCGCTTTTTGCTCAAAGACCCCGCGGGTGGCTGCCTGTTTTCGTCCCACCACCACGGGGACCTGC
>DUOK01000135.1 GCA_012838865.1 Bacteroidales bacterium
AATGGATGTAGCGGCCTCTCTGCTGGTGGGAGAAAAAAGGAGCACGCACCCCTGGGTGGTGCCGGCAGTTGAGACTGGATTTCAACGTGGTCGCCTGTTCATTAATTTCTTGCAGGAGGTGGCGGCTTTTCTGCCCCATGAAAAAAGCCGCTCTGGTCGTTTTGCTTATTCGGCAGGGCGCAAAGGATTGAATTTGGCCAGCCATCCTTTGGTGCAGCAGGCCGACGTAATACATTTGCATTGGTTTAACCAGGGCTATATGTCCTTGAAAGGTCTGGGACAACTGCTGGCGCTCGGCAAACCTGTGGTATGGACGCTGCACGATATGTGGAGCTTCACCGGGGGGTGCCATTACGCCGGTAATTGTGCCGGTTATCGCTTGCAGTGTGGGACATGTCCCCTCATTCAGGACCCGGGTGTGGACGATATTTCTGCCCGTCAGTTTAAGCGAAAGCAAGCCATCTATTCCACAGGGCCGCTGGCCCTTGTGGCCTGTAGCCATTGGTTGGCCGGCGTGGCCTCGGAGGCTGCCCTCTTGCAGGGACATGCTGTTTCGTCCATTCCCAATCCCATCGAAACCTCGGTTTTTCGACCCCTGCCGCGCGATGTTGCCCGGGAGCGCCTGGGGCTGGATAAGGAGCGAAAAATCCTCCTCTTTGGTGCCGCCAATGTAGCGGATCCCCGCAAAGGGATGGCTCTGCTGTGGCATGCGCTGCGTCATTTGGCGGCCAAGCGAGGCAGCGATGGCATTCAATTGGTGGTTTTTGGTAAGGCACCGGAAGGTTTGGCCAAAGAACTGCCCTTCCCGGTAAAGGTCCTCAACTATGTTTCCAGTACCGAAACGCTGGTAGATCTTTACAATGCGGCGGATGTTTTTGTGCTGCCTTCCCTGGAGGACAATCTTCCCAACACCGTAATGGAAGCCCTGGCCTGTGGTACGCCTGTGGCCGCCTTCCGAATTGGCGGTGTACCCGAAATGGTGGCGCATGGAATTTGTGGTTACCTGGCCTCGGCCGGTGACGCCGGGGGATTGGCCGAGGGGATAGACTTTTTGCTGTACAAAAGCAGGGCGGAGACACTTCGACTCAACGCCCGCGAAAAAGTGGTACAGAATTTTAGTCCCCGTACCGTTGCCGGGCAATACTTAAAACTTTACGAACACTTGCTGCAGGAAAAGACCTATGTCCAAAACCGCTAACTTGCCCAAAGTTACCATTATTACGGTGACCTATAACGCTGAAGCGACCCTGGAGCGGACGCTGCAAAGCGTGGCTGCGCTCGACTATGCGCCCTTGGAGTATTTGCTGATAGACGGAGGCAGCAGCGACGGGACCCTGGCACTTCTACAAGCTTATGAAGCGGTGATTGACCACTGGGTCAGTGAGCCGGATGAGGGCTTGTATGATGCCATGAACAAGGGAATGGCGCTGGCAAGCGGCGATTATCTTTGGTTTTTGAATGCCGGTGATGAGGCTGCCGCGCCCGATGTGCTGCAGCGCGTTTTTGCGCAGGATGTGGGTGCCGATATCTATTATGGCGATACACTTATAGTGGATGGAGCTGGGCAGGTGGTCGGGCCCAGACGCCTCCAGCCCCCTGACCGCTTGAGTTGGCGTGATTTTCGGAGAGGAATGCTGGTGAGTCACCAAGCCCTGATAGTGGCCCGGCGACTGGCTGGTCCCTACGATTTGAGCTACCGTTTTTCGGCCGATTACGATTGGGCCTTGCGTTTGCTCAGGAAGTCGAAACATACGGTAAATACCCACTTGGTACTTGCTCGATTTTTGGACGGGGGGCTTACCAAACAGAACATTCTGCCGGGCTTGCGGGAGCGATTTGCAATAATGAACAAAAATTATGGTTATTTTACTACCCTTTTTAATCATATTGGCATAACTTGCAAGTTCTTAGTTTTTTGGATTAAGAATCGTCGCTTTTAGCGGGTGTCCCCTAAGCACTTGCTGAGTTTGCGACAGCCCCAAAACAATCCCGGAACTGAACCCGCTTTAGGCCTTTTAACGAAGGGGCCTTTTGTGTAATATACCCTTAACCAATTAGTTCTGTTATGCTTAACGTGTATCAAAATGAGGTTTTCGAAACTCGGAAAGCCTTGCGTCGTGTGGTTCACCACGACCGACTGTTGCAGGAATGTAACAAAATGCTGAAGAAGGAACTTGCGCAGCTTCGCAAGGCCGCTACCGCTCTCCGCAGAGCTTCCGTCGATACGGAAGTCCTCCACCCCGGCCGTCTGTGGACACATATGTACGATGATCTCAGTAAACTGGCCTTAAAACGACGCTTAAACCGGCAAAAGGTTTTGTTTGTGCTGTTGAGCTGGATGGCAGGAAATGTCGTTTTGAAAGAAAGCACCCGCTACATGGAACGCATCAAGGATGGTTCGCGTTACCGACGCCGCAGCATTCAAAATCGGGAGGATAAAGTAAGGAAGCTTATGGAGCAGGAGACTGTTGCTTTGGGAGAGCAAGCCCAAATCCGGCTGATGCATTTTACCAGTAAAATGGGTGATTACAAAGGTCAGTTGATGACATTGGCTGAGGCCATTAGTCTTGGCGCGGAGGCTAAAAGCAAGTTGCACGAGCTGTCGCTGGCTCTCAAGGGATTACGTTTTTGGGGCAACGGAGATCTGGAACTTCCTGAGCCGGATGATGTGGAAGCCAATATGGCCCTGGAGCATATTTTTGGCCTGGTTGTGCCCATTCATGTACTGCTTTGTGCTTTTCGTAACGAGGCCTTCGACTTTGTCAACAGCAGGGACTTTGAATTGCACATGGCGGCTTTAAGGGAGTTTAAGGATAATTTCTTTAACAGTCTGCTCAGTGACTGGGTAGAGCAGCGCAAGGTGCGTATGTGCAGTTTTGGGGTGCAGAAAAACATTGAGGCACTGGACTTGCTGCTGCAGGGCTTGCGTACAAAGAAAAAGCGTACAGAGGAAGAACTGGAAATTTTACAGGAAGAGAGTCGCGCCATTATGGCGGCTTGTTGATTCACGTATAAGATTAAAAACAAAGGGTGTTGCTCGATATAAAGCAACACCCTTTGTTTTTAACCCTTTTTGCTTGAGCAAGGAACTAAGCCTTCAACTCCCTGCGCCGCCACCAGGCATAGGCCAGCAAGGCCAGAATCAGAACGGAAGACAGGGCCGCAAGCACCTTGCCCCAACGGTAGGAGCGGGGTTCAAAGCGCAATTCTACTGTACTGCTGCCTTCGGGCACGAAGGCAGCCCGCAGCAGGTAATTGACCCGGAGCAAGGGAACTTCCTCGTCGTTCACGTAAGCCTTCCAACCTTTACCGTAGTACACTTCGCTGAAAACGGCCAGCTGACGCGCGCCTGTGTTCACCTCGTAGGTCAGTCGCTCCGGATGGTAGCTGCTCAGTTGAATGTTTCCTTCTCCCGCCCCCATGGTGGTTTCGCTCAAAAGATTGGCAAACTCCGTACTTACCACTGCCGTTTTACGCAAATCCACTTGTTGCAGTGCTTCTATTTCTTCTTTGGGCGAATTGACCACGAAGACCTCGTTCACCAGCCAGGCTGCGCCCTGAGCTTGTGGGTTCAGGAGGGGCGCTTTTTCGGGGTGATAAATAATGTAGCGCGTGTTAAGCATGTTCAGTACCGGGAAGTTGCCCATGGCTTCCTGTAAAAGAGCAATGGAGTCGTTGCCTGCAGTAATGCTGCGCAACAACTGCCAGTCGCTCTGCAGGTAATGGTCGATAAGGTCCTGATAGCGTTGCAGTTTGGCACCGTGGTAGCCTCCAATGGATTTGTGGAAGTAGCTGGTATGTACCTCGTTGAACACATTGCGGTGCACCGAAAAGACACGGAAGTTGGGGTCGGGGTCGGCCAGCACATCCAGGTCGGCCTGCGTGGGACGGAAAGTCTGCCGGGCCTGTGATTTGGTAATGAAGTGATCCTGATTCAGGTAGCGGCGATCCACCGCCCAGAGGTCGACCAACACCAACAGCAGCAGACCGGGAATCAGGTATTTGCGACTGATGGTAGAACGCGCATAGAGCCATAAGGAGGCGCTGCCCAGTAGGATGAAGACCAGGGAGCGGAAGGCGTCCGTTTTCAAAAGCAGCATTCTTGCATAGTGCAGCTCCTGCATGATCAGCTCAAAGAAAACCGCCTGTTCGGGTTGGGCCTTCATTTGACCCTGCAGTGCCGCCAGTTCCTGCGCGTTAAAAAAGCTCAGCAGATTCGGGAAGAGATAGAAGAGCAGGGCCACGCCAGCGGTCAGCCCCAAAGACCACATAAAACCGCCGCTCTTCTCACGAATCAACTGCGGATTTTCAATCACGCTGCGCAGGCCCAAAAGGCCCAGAAGGGGGATGCTGACGGTGGCGATGACCAGGGCCATTTCTACCGTGCGGAACTTGTTGTAAAGTGGGAAGTAGTCGAACATCAGCATGTTGAACCACTCCAGATTGTGGCCCCAGGCCAGAAGAATGGAAAGGATGGTACCTGCCAGCAGCCACCATTTTTCGCGTCCCTGGTAATAGAAGAGTGCCAGCACAAAAAAGAAGCAAATCAGGGCCCCCACGTAAACCGGTCCACTGGTAAAGGGCTTACTGCCCCAGTACTGCGATTGCTGAATGATTTCGTTGGCCAGCTGGTTGATGAACTGCCCCTGCTGTTGTCCGTAAGAGATGCCGCGTGCCCGCAAAAACCGATCGATACGTTCCGGAAGCCCCTCCGTTACCTGCTCATTAAAACCTATGGGCTCTGAGGCGCCCCCATGAAAATTGGGAATCATCAGGGTGAGGGTCTCTGCCCTGCCGTACGACCAGGCAAAAGCATAGTCGGGGTCCAGTCCCCGCTGTGTTTTTTCCCTTTCTTCATCCTCCAGCAGCGCCTGTCCCCGAATACTCTCCTTCCCATACTCGTAGGTGGTCCACAGGTTGGTCAGGTTGGGCAATACCGCCAGAATTGCGGCAACAGCGAGCAGACCGGTACGCTGCGCAAAGTCGTTCAGGCTTCCACCTTTCCAGGCCCTTATCAAACGGTCTGCCACCAGTACCAGCACCAGCAGAGCCAGGTAATAAGTGATCTGAACGTGGTTGTAGGCGATTTCGGCCCCCAGGGCCACTGCGGTAAACAGGGCCCCCAGCCATTTGTTTTTATTGTAGGTGTATAAAATACCGCCCAACACCGGAGCCATTAAGGCAATGGCATAGGCCTTGGTAATGTGGCCTGCAATAATAATGATGATGTTGTACGAACCCAGGGCAAAAGCCACGCCGCCCAAGGCGCTCAGCCAGTGACTGAAGCCCATGCTGCGCAGGAGCACGTAGAAACCCAGGAGGTACATAAATACGATGGCCATGGTGTGGTAGGGCAGTCCCAGCCGCGAATAGCGATTGAGGTACGAAAAAACATTGGCCGAAGCGTCGCCCTTAATCTGGTAGGCCGGCATGCCCCCAAACATCGAGTTGGTCCACATGGCCTTTTCACCCGTTTCGGCTTCCAGCTCCACCAGCTCCTGGGCCATACCAATGGCATGGTTCTGGTCCATTTGTGGCAAGGACTTTCCTTCCAGTACCGGGTAAAAGTACACCACCGTTACCCCTATAAAAAACACGAGGGCTGCCAGGTCGGGCAGCAGCTGTTTCCATTTATTCATCTGCGCAATGTTTAGCATGTAAGCACTAAAAGCTCAAAAATAGTAAAATATGCAGGGAAATGCCGCATGTTTTGGACGGGCTTTAGGTCATTCTCGTCTTAAGCAGATATTTTTAGAATGGTTTCAGCTTGTCAATTTATTAGTATCTTGCATTTGGCCGGCGCCTGGCTCAACATTAGCACAGATTGATTTACCTTTTCACAAGCACTTATTTTTTATCATGGACAAACATCTGCACATTGTCAGCTTTTCCATTCCCTGGCCACCCGATTACGGGGGAGCTATGGATGTATTCTATAAGCTTAAGGCCTTGGCGCAGATGGGGATTAAAATACATTTGCATTGTTTTCAGTACGATCGGCAGCCGGCCCCTGAGTTGGAGGAATTTTGTACGGAAGTGCACTATTATTCCCGGCAGCTGGGACTTGTCCGGCAGTTTTCGCGTTTGCCCTACATTGTGAAAACCAGAATAAATGAGGAGTTGAAGCAGCGCCTTCTGAAAGATGAACATCCGATTTTGCTGGAGGGTATCCATACCAGCGGGCTTCTTTTGGATGGCGCATTTGCCCAACGAAGGGTGTATCTAAGGATGCATAATGTTGAGAATCATTATTATCGGTCGCTCGCCAAAAGCGCGTCGCAGTTTGCCAGGGCCAGTTATTATTGGTTGGAAAGTCAACGATTGAAGGCCTATGAGGAGCGACCGCTTCCTTGTGCCTGCGTTTTCCCGATAGCTGCTCCCGATGCCCGGTACTTTGAAGGTTTTTATCCCAAGTGGAAACTGGTAAGTGCCTTTCATGGCGAGCAGGAAGTACTGAGTCAAAGCGGGCGCGGAAACCATTTCTTGTATCATGGAGATTTGTCCGTAGCAGAGAACGAGAAAGCCGCCTTCTTTTTGTTGGGGGTGACTAGGGAAGCAGGAGTTGACCTGGTCGTTGCAGGCAAAAAGCCCTCACCTCGTTTGCGTAAGGCCATGGTTCGTTATTCCAAGGCCAGTTTGATGGCCGATCCTTCCAGGCCCCAAATGCAGGAGCAAATTCGTGAGGCAGCAGGAATACTGTTGCCGGCCTGGCAGACAACCGGTTTGCGCTTGAAATTGCTGGTCTCCCTTTTCAGAGGGCGGCATTGTATTGTTTCGCCAGAAATGGTCGCCGATACAGGATTAGAAGGTCTTTGTTATGTTGCCCGGGATCGATCGGAGTGGGTAGCCTTGCTTCAAAAGTTGGTTGAGAAAGATTTTACTGATGAGGAGATAGACAAAAGGAGCCATGTTCTGGCCCCTTTTTCAGATACGTATCAGGCAAGGCTGATTGCAGAAGAAGTGTTTGGCTCCTAAATGACCTTCAGTTCGCGACCCACCTTAACAAAGGCTTCCAATGCCTGGTCGAGTTGTGCTCTGGTGTGGCCTGCCGAGAGCTGAATGCGTATGCGGGCCTGGCCACGGGGTACTACCGGAAAGTAGAAGCCGGTGACGTAGATGCCCTCTTCGAGCAGGCGGGCCGCAAAACGTTGCGACAGGGGTGCGTCGTAGAGCATCAGGGCAACGATGGCCGATTGGCTGGGTTTGAGGTCAAACCCGGCCGTTTGGAGTCGGGTTTTAAAGTAGTCGGCATTTTCCATCAGGCGATCGCGCAAGGCGGTGCTTTCTTCCAGCATTTTGAAGACTTCCAGCGAGGCCCCTACAATTGAGGGGGCCAGCGAGTTGCTGAACAGATAGGGACGCGAACGCTGGCGCAGCAGTTCGATGATTTCTTTTTTGCCGGTGGTGTAACCCCCCAGGGCGCCGCCCAGTGCCTTGCCCAGGGTGCCGGTGAGCAAGTCCACCCGCTCCATTACATCGTGGTATTCGTGGGTACCGCGACCGGTTTTTCCGATGAAGCCGGAGGCGTGACTGTCGTCGACCATCACCAGGGCCTCGTATTTATCGGCCAAATCGCAAATGTCCTTCAGGGGCGCAATGTCGCCGTCCATCGAAAACACCCCGTCGGTCACCACAATACGGAAACGCTGCGCCTGAGCTGCTTTCAGCTGGACTTCCAGGTCGGCCATGTCGGCGTGCTTATAGCGGTAACGGGCCGCCTTGCACAGGCGTACTCCGTCGATGATGCTGGCGTGGTTCAGCTCATCGGATATGATGGCGTCTTCTTCACCAAAAAGGGGCTCAAATACGCCTCCGTTGGCGTCGAAACAGGCTGCGTACAGAATGCTGTCTTCGGTGCCAAAAAAGCGGGCTATGGTAGCCTCCAGCTCCTTGTGGAGGTCCTGGGTGCCACAGATGAAACGTACCGACGACATGCCATAGCCCCGTTCCTGCAGGCTTCGGGCAGCCGCCTCAAGCACCCGCGGGTGGTTCGAAAGGCCCAGGTAATTGTTGGCACAAAAATTAAGCACTTCCTGGCCGGTGCTCACCCGTATGGCCGCCTGTTGGGGACCGGTGATGATGCGTTCTTCCTTGTAAAGGCCCGAGGCCTTTATTTCGTCGAGTTGCTCCTGCAAATGCGTTTTAAAGCTGCCGTACATAGCTTCCGTTTTAATTGTTCAATGCTTCGATCTCCTTGCGGATGGCTTCCCAGCGGGCCTCATCCATTTTGGGGCCCACCACCTCAATTACGCGTGCCGAAAGCAGGGCGCCCAGGTGCCCGCATGTCGTCAGCGGCATTTCGTACATAAGGCCATACAAGAAGCCCGCTGCATAAAGGTCGCCCGCCCCGGTCGTGTCAATTGGCGTAGTGCGGACTGCCCCCACTTTTACCTGCTGGTCGCCGTGCTTAATGAAGGAGCCTTCGGCCCCCTTTTTCAAGATGACCGTTTTACACAGCTTGCCCATCCATTCCAGCGCCGCCTCATTTTCCAGTCCCCCGGTAAAGGCACGTGCCTCTTCCTCATTGGCAAAAAGAATGTCGACATAGTCGGCCGTCATGCTGCGTAAAAACGCCAGGTTGTCTTCCACCACGTTAAAGCTGGCCAGGTCCAGGGAGACTTGTAAACCGTGCTCGTGGGCCTTTTGCAGGGCTTGACGGATGAGCTCCTGATTCTGAACCAGGTAGCCCTCGATGTGGAAATAATGATAATCGGCAAACAAATCGGCCGGTATATCTGCCGCGCTCAGCTCCACCGCCGCCCCTAAAAAGGTCGCGAAAGTCCGCTCCGAGTCGGGCGAAATCAGGGTCAGTGCCCGGCCCGATTCGGCCGAGCTTTCCAGCAGGTAGGGGGCGATGTTTTTGGCTTCCAGATCGCTCCGGAAAAAAGAGCCCCATTCGTCCTGCCCAATTTTTCCCAGAAAGCCGGTCCCAACGCCCAGGTTGGCCAGACCGTGAATGGTATTGGAGGCCGAACCGCCCGATGCCTTGCTGTGTCCGTTGTGACCTACAGCCGCCAATACTTTGTCGGCCGTGAGGCGATCTACCAGCTGCATGCTGCCCTTGGGCAGGGCCAGCCTTTCCAGAATTTGATCGTTGTCCACCTGCATCAGAATATCCACCAGGGCATTGCCCATTCCCAGTACTTTTCGCATAGTTTTTTTATAAGGAATTTGTGCTTACAAAGATGAAATTTTTTCGGCAAAGAAGTTGCATAATTGAGTGAAAGGATATAGTTTTGCAGGGCATTTGAGAAAAGGATATTTTCCTGTTTTCATGCTTCGGTTAAAGAACCGGTTATTTTCCTCAGTAGCTCAGTTGGTTAGAGCGGCGGACTGTTAATCCGTAGGTCGTAGGTTCAAGTCCTACCTGAGGAGCTTTCTTTTAGGATGGCCCCTGTGGCTTTTCTTTTTTTATTTTCCTCAGTAGCTCAGTTGGTTAGAGCGGCGGACTGTTAATCCGTAGGTCGTAGGTTCAAGTCCTACCTGAGGAGCGGAGCCCCATCTGTTTAGGCAGGTGGGGCT
>DUOK01000136.1 GCA_012838865.1 Bacteroidales bacterium
CCGGGGCCTCCATCTCCAGAGAATGTGCTGGATCGGCACGCTGCTCTTTTACCGACCTGTTTTCACAAAACTTACAAAGCTCTGTGATGTTTTTCAGTTCCCGGGCCTGGGCTACCGTTCCCTGAAAAATTTCGGTGGTGGCATCCTTGTTTATCGAATGGCAATCTTCGTAAATGTGGTACTTACTGCCCGATTTGGTCCAATACACCTGATTCCCTCCGGTCAATTCTTCCACTCTTGCGGTTTGTTCGGTGTATTGTTCCACCGAGGGCGGATTAAAATCAAGCCCTGTTACGCCTGCAATCAGTAAGGCCACACCAGCAATACCCCCCAATATCCCTTTCTGTTTGGCATCGATATTCTTGTTGGTTAAAATAAAAATGATGAGTGGTAAAAAGGCAATTACGGCAACCACCATTCCCAACTGACTTTGCATAAAAAACAAGAACTTGTTCTGCTCTGAAGCAGGATCCAGTCGGTTGGACTTTTTCCAAAGCAGGGAGCCTGTTACCGCTAAAGCCAAATCTATCAGAATCAGGACAATGATCCAGGTCATGTTAAGAGGCTGCTTAAACAGCAGGGTAATGGCTACGACCTGTGCACCAACAGCAAACAGCCACAACAGGGCTGCAATTACACGTAGTTGCGTAGCCTTTCCTTTGCTGTCGGCGGTGGGCACAAACTTTTTAGTTACTGAGTCAGGCGTGGGACTGTCTCCGCCTACCCGAGTAATCTTCTTCTTTGCCATTGATTTAATATTAAATTAAACAATAGAATAAATTACGCTCATTTTCAAAGGTTTGGCAAGAGCTATTTTTAGGTCGAGCAAAAGCAACAAAAAAAAGCTGCTCCCGCATGAAGGGGAGCAGCTTTTAGGGTAGTGCGACCGGCACGGAGCGGGTCACAGCATAAAGCGGTCAAACGCTATTTTACAATGCCTTTGTGGTAGTCTTGCAGGGATTTTACCTGGTAGTTGCCGTGCAGGCGCTCTTTGATACCGGCCGTGGCGGCTTTGGCAGCGGCGGTGGTGGTAATGTAGAGCACATTGTTTTTAATGGCGTTCTTACGGATGTAGGAGTCGTCGAACTCGCTTTGCTTACCGGCAGGGGTATTCATTACGAGGTTGATTTCGCCGTTTTTAAGCAGGTCAACGATATTGGGGCGACCTTCATGTACTTTCAGCACTTCCTCGGCTTGGATGCCCTTACTTTGCAGGAAGGCGGCGGTACCTTTGGTGGCAACCACGCCAAAGCCCATGCCGGACAGGTCGCGGGCCACTTCGATCATCTGATCTTTGTCGTTGTCGGCTACGGTAATCAGCACCTTGCCTTCAACGGGCAGCTTCAACTTGGTGGCTTCCTGCGACTTGAAAAAGGCAAGACCAAATGAGTCGGCCAGTCCCAGCACTTCACCGGTAGAGCGCATCTCGGGTCCGAGTACGGGATCTACATCGGGGAACATGTTGAAGGGGAACACGGCTTCTTTCACGCCAAAGTGGCTGAAAGTAGGCCTCTTCAGGTCGAAATCGCTGAGCTTTTTACCGAGCATGAGCTGGGTGGCGATTTTGGCCATGGGGATGTTGCATATTTTGGAGACCAAAGGCACGGTGCGCGAGGCGCGGGGGTTGGCTTCCAGAATAAAGACCTCGCCCTTGTAAATGGCGTACTGAATGTTCATGAGTCCCACCACCTTCATCTCTACGGCAATGCGACGGGTATATTCTTCTATGGTGGCAATTTGCGCGTCGGTGATGGCTACGGGAGGAATCACACAGGCGGAGTCGCCTGAGTGAATGCCGGCGTACTCAATGTGCTGCATGACGGCGGGCACAAAGGCGTCTTTGCCGTCGCAAATGGCGTCGGCTTCGGCTTCAATGGCGTCTTCCAAAAACTTGTCGATGAGCAGGGGCCGGTCGGGCGAGACTTCTGCAGCGGCAGCTTTTACGTACTGGCGCAGCATGGCCTCGTCCTGCACTATGCGCATGCCGCGTCCGCCCAACACGTAGGAAGGGCGCACCATCAGCGGATAGCCGATGCGGGCTGCGATGGCCAGGGCCTCGTCTTCGGTGCTGGCCATTCCGCTGGCGGGCTGCGGAATCTGCAGCTTTTCCATGATTTCACGAAACTGGTCGCGGTCCTCGGCCAGGTCGATGGTATGGGGACTGGTTCCGATGATTTTTACGCCGTTGGCTTCGAGTTCGGCAGCGATGTTCAGCGGGGTTTGTCCCCCAAACTGACAAATAACGCCGTCGGGCTTTTCTTTCTCGTAAATGCTGAGTACGTCTTCTACGGTAAGGGGCTCAAAGTAGAGGCGACCGGAGGTGTCGTAGTCGGTCGATACCGTTTCGGGGTTGCAGTTGACCATGATGCTTTCGTAGCCGGCATCGCGGATGCTGAAGGCGGCGTGAACGCAGCAATAGTCGAATTCGATACCCTGACCAATGCGGTTGGGTCCCCCACCCAGCACCATGATTTTCTTTTGCTGATCAACCGCCACCTGGTCGGGGGCGTTGTAGGTACTGTAGTAGTAGGCGGCATCTTCTACCCCGCTGACCGGTACCGGCTCCCAGGCTTCTTCCATGCCCACTTGCTTGCGTCGGGCGCGGATTTGGTCTTCGGGCAGCTCCAACAACTTAGCGAGGTACTTGTCGGCAAAACCGTCTTTCTTGGCCTGAACAAAAAGGGCTTCGGGCAGTTCCTTGCCGCGGTATTTCAGTATTTCTTCTTCGAGCTGAACGAGTTCCTGCATCTGCTCGATGAACCAGGCCTTGATGGCGGTCTTCTCGTGCAACTGCGCCACGGTGGCGCCCTTGCGCAGGGCTTCGTACATTACAAACTGACGCTCACTGGTGGGGTAAGCCAGTAGGCCCATCAGCTGGTCGAGACTCAGACTGTTGTAGTCCTTGGCAAAGCCCAGTCCGTAGCGACCGGTTTCCAGGGAACGGATGGCCTTTTGCAGGGCTTCCTTGTAATTTTTGCCGATGCTCATCACCTCACCCACGGCATGCATCTGCGTGCCCAGCTTGTCCTTGAGTCCGTCGAATTTCTCAAAGGCCCACTTGGCAAACTTCACCACCACGTAGTCGCCCGCAGGCACGTACTTATCGAGACTGCCATCCTTCCAGTAAGGCAGTTCATCGAGGGTGAGTCCGCATGCCAGCATGGCGGAGATCAGGGCGATGGGGAAGCCGGTGGCCTTGGAGGCCAGGGCCGAGGAGCGCGAGGTACGGGGATTAATTTCGATGACAACGATGCGACCGGTCTTGGGGTCGTGTGCCCATTGTACGTTGGTGCCACCGATTACGCCGACACTCTCCACGATGCGGTACGAGAGCTCCTGCAATTTCTGTTGAACATCTTCGGCAATGGTGAGCATGGGTGCCGTGCAAAAAGAGTCGCCGGTATGCACGCCCACAGGATCCACATTCTCGATGAAGCAAACGGTAATCATTTTGCCGTTTTGGTCACGTACCACTTCCAGCTCCAGCTCTTCCCAGCCGAGGACCGACTCTTCTACCAGAATCTGGCCAATCATACTGGCGGCAATACCCCGCGAGGCAATCACGCGCAGCTCTTCCACATTGTAAACGAGGCCGCCCCCGGTTCCGCCCATGGTATAGGCGGGACGAATCACCACGGGATAGCCAAGCTCTTCGGCAATTTCTTCGGCGGCTTCGATGCTGGTCACCGCCTTACTGCGGGCCATTTCAATGCCCAGCTCTTCCATCGAGTTCTTAAAAGCGGTGCGGTCCTCCCCTTTTTCAATGGCTTTGAGGTTCACCCCGATGACTTCCACATTGTATTTTTCGAGGATGCCTTTGTTGGCCAGGTCGAGCGACAGGTTCAGCGCCGTTTGTCCCCCCAGGTTGGGCAGCAGGGCATCGGGCCTTTCCTTTTTAATGATCTCGGTAAGGGCATACTCATTCAAGGGCTCGATGTAGGTAAAATCGGCCATTTCGGGGTCGGTCATGATGGTGGCGGGATTGCTGTTGACCAGCACGATCTCGTAGCCTAAGGCACGCAGGGCCTTACAGGCCTGGGTGCCTGAGTAATCGAATTCGCAGGCCTGCCCAATGACGATGGGGCCCGAACCAATGATCAAAATTTTGTGGATGTCGTTCCGTTTTGGCATGTTCAAATGTTTATATAAGGATCCTAAACTTTAACTGCACTAAAAAGGGGCTGTACCGTGCGCCCCTTCGCTATTGATGCTCAGCAAACCAGGTTTCTGCGCTCAGAAACTTCTCAATTGACGTTCGCTTCACTCCAAAACGGATGCAATATTACGAAAAATTTGCCTAAAGTTATAATCTAAAAGTCCTTGTCCTTGCTCAGAGGATTAACTTTAGCGCGCAGTCGGCTTTCGTTGTAGCGGGCCGCGGCAATCAGCAGCACAAATACCGCTGCGGTATAATACACAAAGGCGGGAATGGGTACCGGATCGCCTCCTGCATAACTGTGCATACCGGCCAGGTAGTAGTTGACCCCCAGGTAGGTCATGATGACCGAGGCAATGCTGACCATGGCGGCACTGTTGAAGGCCAGCTGTCCCCGCATACCGGGAATAAAGCGCATGTGCAACACAAAGGCGTAAACAATGATGGTGATGAGCGACCAGGTTTCTTTGGGATCCCAGCCCCAGTAGCGGCCCCAGGACTCGTTGGCCCATACGCCGCCCAAAAAGGAGCCAATGGTCATCAGGTAAAGTCCGGCGGTCAGTGAGAGCTCATTGATGGCGGTAAGCTCTTGAATGCTGAGTTGCAGTCGCGCATAATTAAGGGGCGTGCGCACAATCACGATGAGGAGACTCAGGAAGCCGAGCAGGGCCCCCAGGGCCAAAAAGCCGTAGCCCGCAGTAATGATGCTGACGTGCAGAGTGAGCCAGTACGACTGCAAAACGGGCACCAGATTGGTGATCTGGGGATTCATCCAGCTGAGGTGGGCAATCATAAGCACCAGTCCCGCAAACAGCGCCGAAATGGGCAGGATGAGGGGCGACTTGCGGACAAACACGAAGGCGGCAAAGAGGATGGTCCAACCGACAAAGACCATGGTTTCGTAGCCGTTGCTCCAGGGGGCGCGACCGGCCAGATACCAGCGCAGGCCCATGCCGAAGCTGTAATACAAAAAGCCAAGCAGAATCAGCACAAAACCTATGCGCATCACGGTCTTGAATTGCCAACGGGGCTTCAGCAGGGTGACGAATTGCAGGAGCAACAAAAACGCTCCGAGTCCGAACAGCACCGTACTGAGCCACAAAAAGATGCTGAGACGGTTGTAGAGCAGCTCCATCCGGAGCCTGCGCTCACCGGGCAGCAGTTCGGCGGCGTGACTCTCCTGATAAGTCCGCACCTCATCGAGCAGCGCCAGGGCACCCGCCCTGTCGTTGTTGCGCACTTGCTGAATAAAGTTGCTGAGTACCGAAGTCACAAAGGCACTGTCGCTGGGCGACAGCGTAGTGGGCCGTACCACGGGGGTGTACCAGGGTTGTTGCCGATCGGCCGAAGTAGGAAAAATCTGGTGCAGCTCACCGGCCTGGGTGAGGTAAAACACATTCACCTGCTCATCCACCTTAATCGCTTCCTGCTCGAGCTTGTTGCGCTCCGAAGGATTTTTGCGGTAGGCCGCTTCCACCAGGGGCTGAATGCGGTAGTGACGGTGGGCATCAAAAAAGTCGGCAAAGGCCGCTTTGGGTCCGCTCAACTGCAACAAACGACGCAATTCGGGCTCCTTCACAGTAATGAGGGGCGTACGCTGCCATTCGGCCGGATGGCTAAAGAAGCCCAAAATCAACTGATCGGCGGTCCGCCCCCTAAAGCTGTGGTGCTTCACCAACTTGAGGGCGATTTCCTGATGCAGGGAGTTCAGCGGCTTAATGCGGCCGCCCCTGTCGAGCACCCAGAGGGAGCCAAACTCCGCGGCCAACTCCGCATCGGGAGCCGGCGGCAAGTCGACCGGCCGTTGGGCGAGGGCGCCCAGCGGCAAAAACAGCAGCAAGACCAGACCGACCAGCTTGCGCCGCTGGCGGTGAATGCGATCCACCTGATGGAGCAGAATGCGGAAACGGGTGCCCGGGGCAAAGAGGGCCCAAAACATACCCAGACTCATCAAAAAATAGCCAATGTAGGTCACCAGAGTGCCTGCGCCGTCGCGGTTGACCGACAAGATGGTGCCACGCTCGTCGGTGTCGTAAGAGCTTTGGTAAAGCCGGTAGCCGCGGTGATTCAAAATGTTGTTCATAAAAATGGAATGCTCGCTTTCCGTCCCCGTAGCGTGGTCGGTGAGCTGCACTTCGCTGCGGTAGCCGGAGGGACTCTCCGAACCGGGATAGCGCTCCAGGATAAATTCCTTAAGTCGAACACTAAAGGGCAAATCGATGGGCAGGGCGCCGTAGCGCAGCTGCAGGCTGCCCTTGGGAAATTCAATGTTGAGGGGCGCTCCAATCTGACCGCTGCGGCCGTAAACCATGAGGGTGTCGCGCTCGCCCTGGTGGCGGACTTCCAGCACAACAGCGTGGGGCTGGGTGCTGCCTTCGTGGGCGTGACCGGAATTGGGTATAAAGGCGAGACTGCGGACTTTGATTTTTCCGGAGGGCGTGCTTATGCTGCCCTTGTAGGCATGGGGGGTGGCGGGCGACAAAAGGGCGGGCTTCGACTGCTGGATGTGCGCATCGGCGCTCTGCCATTCGAGGGTCAGGTGCGGATCGTAGGAAAGCATTTGCTGCTCACTCTCCCCCTCCCTGATGTGCATGAGTCCCTCGTAACCCACATAGCGGGTGAGGGCGGCGCCCAGCAAAATCAGAAAAAACGACAGGTGAAACAACAAAACGGGCAGCTTACGTCGCTGCCACATCTGAAAATTGAAAATATTGCCGAGCATGTTGATGGCCAAAAGCAGGAAGATGCCCTCGAACCACCAGGCGCTGTAAACCAGATGACGGGCAGCGGGTGTGCCGTAGTCGTTTTCGACAAAGGTGGCCATGGCCATGGCGGCGGCCAGAATAACCAGGAGGGCGCCCATCATCCAGGGGGCCGAGAGTACTTTTACCACTTGCTTCATCCGTGCAGCTTTAGGTTCGGTTTTCTAATCAGGTAAATATATACCGTTTGACCCAAATCACAAAACGCCGGGCTCGCCCTACAAATTGAACTGCGGCTCAATAAAACGACCCTTATTTTAGCTGTTTTCATCGAAAAGCGCTGCTTTTGAATAATATATTAACTATTTGTAATGTACAGTCTGGACCCCACTCCTGTAGAAATGGCGCAAAAACTGGCCCTGAAACACAAGGCCCTGCGGCGACAGTTAAAAATGTCTCAGGCTGAAATGGCGGAACGCTCCGGCGTTTCACCGGGCAGTCTCAAATGCTTTGAGCGCAGCGGCAACCTTCATTTGACGCATTGGCAAATATTTCGTTTTTTTGTGCCGCTACATCTACAAACCAAAAACATGAAAAGACTTTTAACGGGCCTGTTGCTGACGGGCTGCTGGCTGGGCCTTGGGGCACAGAACGACAACAAGGTGCAGGTAGAACTGCACGGCTTTGTGGCCGTGGACGGGGTTTACAATACCCGCGCCAGCAAACAGGCACGCAATCACCACATCTACCTCTATCCCTTGCCGGAGCGAAAGCACGGCAGCACCGGAGAAGATTTGAACGACCGGGGACGCTTCGATTTGGACGCGGCCCACTCGCGCTTTGGCCTGCATTTGAAAGGACCGGAGTGGGAAGGCTTGCGTGTTTCCGGGGTGTTGGAAGCCGACTTTCTGGGCGACGATCGGGGCAACGATGCGGATTTTCGTCTGCGCCATGCTTACATTAAGCTGGGCCGGGGCGACTGGGATGTAACGGTGGGTCAGACCTGGCACCCTTTCTTTATTCCGGAGAACTTTCCGCAAATGGTGAATACCTGTGCGGGACTGCCCATGCACCCCTTAAGTCGCAACCCCCAGGTACGGGTGGCCTGGCAGGCGGGCGGACAGACCGAGCTGTCGCTGACCCTGCTCGAACAAAACAACTTCCGGACCACCGGCTTTGCCTCAGGCAGCGAGGATGCCGGTCGCCCCGAAGTGGTACTGCAAGTCAAAAGCGGCGGGGACGGCCCCGCCTGGGCTTCCTTCACCGCAGGCTACAAGCAACTGGCTTTGCCTGAGGCCTACGACCCGGCAGGCACCCAGCCCTTACTCAAGGGCTGGCACGCCCAGGCGACCTTTCGCTATCGCCTGCAAGTCGCCACTTTTAGGGCGGGGGCCTTATACGGACAAAACATCAGCGAGATGGTGATTCCCGGAGGGGTGGGCCGTCGCAGCAGCTCCAGCGCAGACAATCCGGACTATCTGCCCCTGGCTACCGCTACGCTGTGGCTGGATGCCGACCGCAGAATGGAGCGCTGGGATCCGGGCATTTTTGTGGGCTACATGCAGGCCCTGGGTGCCTCGAAGCCCGTAGAGGTGGTTCAGGCTCTCTCCTTCGATGCCGGCATCAGTCAGGTCTTTACCCTGGCACCCCGCGTCAAATACCACTTCACCCCGCGCCTGTTTGCGGGTGCCGAGTACATGTATGCCCGGGCCGGATGGGGACAGGGATACGACGATCACGGTCTGCCGGTTGATGTGCTGAACTTTAGCAATCACCGGATGTTGTTATCGATGAGGTACAGTTTTTAAAAAAGAGGGAGACCACTATGTTTAACAAGGAGGAGGCCAAGCAGTTGCGTCTGGAATTTTGGCAGCGCCTGAACAACCGGACGCGGCGACTGCCGGGACAAAAAGGGCGGAAGAAGTTCTGGATTTTTGAGAATACGGGCATCAAGGGGCTGGACTTGCGCTTTGATGTGGACCGGGAAAAGGCCAGGGTGGCACTGGAAATCAACCACAGCAGTGAAGAGCGCCGCTTGCAACTCTTCGAAAAGCTGCAGGCGGCCAAGGGGGTGTTTGAGGAGACTTTCGGGGGACCCCTGACCTGGGATTTTGCCTATGAAAAACCAACGGGCGAACTGGTCTGCCGGACCTACGTGGAAACGCCGGGCGACATCATGAATGAGGATCTGTGGCCCGAGATGTTTTTCTTTTTGATAGACAATATGCTGCGCATGGAAGCGGCCTTCCTGGAAGTGAAGGACTACCTGCAGGCCAACATCAACGAATAATTAGCCATGGAACACAAGCGTTTTTTGGCCGAGTGGGAGCCCCAGGACGGGGTGCTGCTGGCCTGGCCCCACGCGCAAAGCGACTGGGCCTATATGCTGGAAGAGGTGCAGGACTGCTTTTTCGGCATCGTGACTACCCTCTTGCGCTACGAGTCGGTGCTCCTTTTGGTGCCCGATGAGGCCACGGCCGGGGGACTGGAAAAACGGGTGCTTAAGGCGGTGGGCCAAGAGGCAGCGCGGCACCTGTTTCAGCTGGTGGTGCCGACCAACGATACCTGGGCGAGGGACTTTGGGCCTCTTGCGCTGGAGGAGAACGGACAAAAGGCTTTTTTGGATTTTAAGTTCAATGGCTGGGGACTGAAGTTTGCGGCCGATAAGGACAATCTCATCAACCGGACGCTGTTCGACAAGGGGGTGTTCGACAAAGCGACGAGCTACTACAACCTCTTGAACTTTGTATTGGAGGGCGGTGCGCTGGAAAGCGACGGGGAGGGCACCCTGCTGACGACCTCGGAGTGTCTGCTCTCGCCCAACCGCAACGGGCAGTGGAACCGCAACGAGATTGAAGTCTTTTTGAAGGAGGTGCTGGGCCTAAAAAGGGTGCTGTGGGTGAACCACGGCTTTTTGGCGGGCGACGATACCGACAGTCACATCGATACCCTGGCGCGTTTTTGCAGCAGGGACACCATAGCCTATGTAAAGTGTGAGGACGAGGGCGATGTGCATTTCGAGGCCCTGCAGGCGATGGAAAAGGAATTGCGCTCCTTCCGTACGCCCGAGGGGGAACCCTACCGCCTCCTGCCCCTGCCCATGGCCCGGGAGGTGGTGGTGGACGGGGAGCGGCTGCCCGCTACTTACGCCAACTTTTTGATTGTAAACGGGGCGGTGCTGGTGCCCACCTACCGGAGCGAGCGGGATGCCCAGGCCCTGGAACAACTGGCCCAGGCCTTTCCGGGGCGCGAAGTGGTAGGGGTCGATTGTCTGCCCCTGATCAAACAGCACGGCTCGCTGCACTGCGTGACCATGCAGCTGCCCCGCGGCTACATGCACCCCGATTTGCGAAGGGATTAGCCCCTCCGCAGCACCTTTATACACTGAAAAACAGTGCTTTATTTTAAGCTATATTTCCTTTTGTTGCGTTTTTGCAACAGGGACTTTCGTTAACTTTGTAATTCTGGCTGAGACCACTTAAATTTTAGGGAAAATGCAAAAAATCCGTACCGCTCTGATTCAACAAAGCAATGGGGCCGACCTCGAGGCCAATACCGCTAAGCTGGAAGCCAACATCCGCAAGGCGGCGGCCGAAGGCGCACAGCTGGTGGTGTTGCAGGAGCTGCACAACAGTCTGTATTTTTGTCAGACCGAAGACACCGGGGTGTTCGACCTGGCGGAGCCGATTCCGGGGCCCTCTACCGAACGCTTTGGTGCGCTGGCGGGCGAGCTGGGTATTGTGCTGGTGACCTCCCTCTTTGAGCGCAGGGCGCCGGGTTTGTACCACAATACGGCGGTGGTGTTTGAGCGCGACGGCAGCCTGGCCGGCAAGTACCGAAAAATGCACATTCCCGACGATCCGGCCTATTACGAGAAATTTTACTTTACGCCGGGCGACCTGGGCTTTGAGCCGATCGATACGTCGGTGGGGCGCCTGGGGGTTTTGGTGTGCTGGGACCAGTGGTACCCGGAGGCGGCGCGTTTGATGGCGCTGCGGGGGGCCGACCTGCTGATTTATCCCACGGCCATTGGCTGGGAGAGCAGCGATGCGCCGGACGAAAAAGAACGGCAGAAGAACGCCTGGATTTTGAGTCAGCGGGGCCATGCCGTAGCCAACGGTCTGCCCGTCGTCTCGGTCAACCGCGTGGGTTACGAACCCGATCCTTCGGGCGTAACGGGCGGCATCAGCTTTTGGGGAAACAGCTTTGTGGC
>DUOK01000137.1 GCA_012838865.1 Bacteroidales bacterium
ATGTTGTCCACTTCCAGTTTCCTGAAATCAAGCAACTGATTCACCAGATTAAGTAAACGCCTGGCATTGCGCTGAATAAGCTCCAACTGACCTTTTAGCTGCACATCGTCTACCTGCTTAAGCAGGCGCTCAGCCGGTGTTAATATGAGGGTTAAAGGAGTCCTGAATTCGTGACTCACATTGGTAAAAAAACGCAGTTTCATGGCGTCCAAATCACGCATTCGTTCGTATTCGTGATGCTCCTGCTGACGTAAATACTTCATTTCGGCACGACGCCTGATGATAAGGGTCAACAATAAAACCAGCAAAACAAAAAGCACAAAATACACCCCGTAAGCCCAAGCCGTGGCATAAAAGGGAGGAATCACAAGCACTTCCAGTCGCGCCTCCTCATTACCCGTCCAGCTGCCGTCGCTGGCTGCGGCCATAAGTCTGAAAGTATAAGTACCGGGATTTAAGTTGGTATAAGTCGCGGAGCGATTGTCGGCTCCTGTTTCTATCCACTGCTCATTAAACCCTTCCAGCATATAACGAAAACGGGTACGTTCGGGATGAAAGTAATTCAGTGCCGAAAACTCAATGGAAAACACATTCTGATTGTGCTTAAGCGAAATGTGTTCACTCTTATTCAAGGCTTTAGACAGCAACACCCTATTGCTGTGTGTTTCACCTATGGCGATCCGCCTGTTGTGCAGGTTCAAATTGGTCAACACCACGGGATAACGATGCCGGTGGGCCACCACGGCATCGGGATCAAAAATATTGAATCCATTGGCGCCCCCAAAAACCAACTCTCCGCTGGTAAGTCGCAGGGAGGCGTGTTCATTAAACTCTCTTCCCTGCAGTCCATCGAGCACATCGTAATTACGAAACAAAAAAGTATCGGCCGCTGCGTTCACTTTAAGATTGGAAAGACCATTGAGGGTCGAAATCCACAAATTTCCTTTATCATCGGGCTGCATACTGATGATGTTGTGATCGGGCAGACCATCCTCTTCACGAAAAACGCGAAATGCGCCCTCAGCTGAATCAAGCAAATTCAAGCCGTTACGCGTGCCCACCCAAATGCGACCCGCTGCATCTTCCTGTATCGACAGCACGTGGGGGTGACTCAAACTACCGGGTGTTTCGGCCTCGTGGGCATAACGTCGAAAGCGCCCGGTAGCTACTTCCAACACATTTAATCCGCTGGAAGTCCCCACCCACAAATTCCCCACCCGATCCACCGACATGGACAAAACATAATCCGAATCAATGGAATTGAAGTCGCCACCCCGGTGGTGAATAAAAGCATCGTTGCGCTCATCGTACAACTCCAGACCACCGCCCAGAGTGCCTACCCAAATCCGCTCTTCCTCGTCTTCCACGATTTGCCAAACGCGGTTGTCCGACAGGCTGGAAGGAACACCATCGTCGGCCACATAGCGCTTAAAACGGCCATCTTCAAAACGATTGAGACCACCCTGGTAGGTCCCTATCCATAAGCGGCCTTTTGAATCGAAACACAGGGATACCACAACATTGTTGCTTAAACTATTCGGATTTCCGGGTTCATGTCGGTACTGGGTAAAACTTCGTTCCTCCCTGTCGAAATAAACCAGGCCGTCGTCATTGGTTCCAATCCAAAGATTGCCCTGCCCGTCTTCGGCAAAACAGTTCACATCGTTCGAAAAACAGCGGTCCTCCAAAGCAGGGTGGGTCCGGTACAACTCAAACTGAAACAATTCGGGGTGATAATAATTAACGCCATTCTTAAAAGTCCCCACCCAAATGATGCCGTCTTCGGTTCTACACAGCGAAGTTATACTGTTGGCGCTCAAGCTGGTGGCATCGCCAGGCACATTGCGCAGAACAGTACTATGGTGATTGTCCTTATTCAGGAGGTAAATCCCGCCGTGATCGGTCCCTACCCAAACCTTTCCTGCATCGTCTTCAACTACAGCAGAAATACTGACACCGGGGAGTTCGTCACCGGTATCTTCGGCTTTAAACACCAACACTTCATCCTTTTGGGGATGGTAGTGGTAGAGTTCCTGGCCCAAACGGGGACTGAACAACCACAGGTGCTCGTCGGCATCCACAAACAAACGAAAATCCCGCTCATCTTCAGGAAGCGAGGACTTCACCCCCATATCCATGCGATGAACCACCTGGAGTGTATTCCGATCCATAACATCCACCACACCATTGGCATGCGCTACATACAAACGATCGTCCCTGCCCACCACTACATCCATTACCCTATTGGAGGAGGGACTGCCTGCATCGTCGCGCCTGTGGTAAAACTGTCGCAATTCTTTCTTTGCCCCATCGTAAAACCAGAGTCCCGTCTGACTGTTGCCCACCCAGGTGTTGCCTTCTCCATCGGCACGGACAGACCGGATCCCTGTTCGGGTGAACACGGGATTCAAGTCGAAAAACAAATGGGAGGTGCCAAAGGCTTCCAAAGCCGGATTATAAATAAATACCTCGTTGTTGGTCAGCATCCACAAATACCCCTCATGATCTTCAAAGATATCGAGGATGCTGTTGTCCGGCAGAGAAGCCGGATTCATGGGGTCGTTCTTAAAAACCCTGAAAGTATACCCATCGTAGCGATTGAGACCCGAAACGGTGGCCAACCATAAAAAGCCGTCACTGTCGGCAAAGACAGTGTTGATCTGGTTATTGGACAAGCCCCAACCGGAATCCACGCGGCGAAAAAAGTTGGCCGCCTGTTGCGCTGAAACAGCAAAGGAGAAAGCGATCAATAAAAACAGTAGGCTGCACCGAAACTTCATAAAGGTCAAATTGGGTGAAAAACACTGTTAAATTACGTAAATTCTTTTACCCTGCCAGCAGAAAACCTTTGGGGACAAACAAAAAGACCTCCCTGACGCAGGGAAGTCTCTTTGTTTAAATACACCTAAAACTTTCTATTCCACCAACTTGGCACGCATCAGCGCGTCCACTGCACCCTGGTCCTCCACCTCGCCGTTGCTCCTATCGAACAGACCAAAGCCATTGTTCCCAAGGTGACCATTGTCCCAATACACCGGAACCAGTCCCTTTTCAAGCGCAGAACGGGTAACATACTCCAGATAAAACTCACGTGCCGCCTTGTGCTGCGCATAAGTCTCCCCGCCCAAACTTTGCAGGTCGGTGCGGTGCAACGCACCGTACTCGCCAATTATAACGGGCACCCCTTTATCTACAAAGGACGTTTTCATCTTTCCAAATGCTTCCTCCACCCAGGCTTCCTGTCCCCATGAACTTACGTCGCCTCCGGCAAAGGAAGCGCCCCATTGGGTGTCGTAAGGCTGGTCTTCTTTAAGTGCAAACTCGTAAGGATCGTAATAATGTACCTCCACAAAAAGTTTGTCGGCGGCCTCGTCGGCGGGCAACACAAAACCATTAACGGTATGGGTAATGTTGGTGTTGAATCCCTGTACCACCAAATGCCGATAGGCGTTTCTGCCACCTGTGGCCCTTACCGTTTCAACAAAGGTTTGATTGAAGGAATTCTGAACGGCCAGATGCTCTGCGCTGGGATCGGCATAGCTGCCTTCCAGGTGCACCTCATTGGTTCCCGCAAACAGCAGGCGATCGTCGTAATCTCTGAAATAGGCCGCAATCTGCTGCCAATATGCAGCCAAACGGGTGTTAAGAGCTTCCTGTTGGTCGTACAGTGGGTGATCCAACCAGCCGCCGTCCCAGTGCACATTAATTTTCACAAACATATCGTTGTCCAGGGCATAATTAACCACCTCTTCCACCCGCTGCAACCAAGTTAAGGAAATCAGCATATTGTCCCTATCGGCCAGTTTGTGCGACCACGACACGGGAATACGAAGGGTATTAAAACCGGCTGCCTTAACCCCGTCTATCAGGGCTTTGGTGGTGACCGGATTGCCCCAGGAGCTTTCGCCCCCGCTGTAAACACCGTTACTTGCAACAATGGCTTCCAGCGAATTACCCAAATTCCACCCCAAGCCCATCAACTCAGAGAGCTCCAGAGCTGTCAAATCTCTCATCCCGGTCTGATCGGGTTCCAAAGTGGGCTCAAACTGAAAAACATCAGCCACCGGCTCCTCTGCTTCTTCGCCCGCTGCCTGTTGCAGCTCCAGAATCAGCGCTTCAAGTCCTACAGCCTTAATGCTTAAACTAAGGCTGCGCGCATGGGTAGTGGTATTGGGGTCGGCAGTTATACGCACCAAGGCATTTCCCTGTCCCGACGAAATATTGGGACGCGCCCAAGCACTGCCCGAAAAGTCAATTTGCCAAACACCGTTGCTGGTGATCTTGACTTCCTGAACACCCCCTTCGGCTTCAAAACTCAGCTGTAGGGGACTGGCTTGCAACTCCACTTTCTCCTCAGGCTCGGGATCGGGTGCTTCCTTTTTATCGTCGCAGGCAAAGCCCAACAATCCCCATCCAATAATTCCCATCCAAATCAATCGCTTCATCATACTTTTGCTTTATCAAACTAAAAAAAGGAGTCAAAGACCAAGGCCTTTGACTCCGTAACAACAAGCCAACTTATTCAGCAGCAGGTACAAACACATAAAGTATAGGAAACTCGTCTTCACCGCTTAGTTCTGCAGAACGAAGGGCCGACAAAAACAAAACATTGTTTTCAGCCTTAACCACTTGAATTTCGCCCCAATCTGCCACTGCATAATCCGCGGTCCAAGGGTGCAGCATGCCAACAGAAAGGGTGAGACTCATTCGCTCAAAGTCAAAGGCCCAGGTTCCATTGAGCGTTTCCACCTCCTCGCTTGCAAGCACATCAC
>DUOK01000138.1 GCA_012838865.1 Bacteroidales bacterium
AAGCGCTGCTTAGATGCGTTTGCGCAGGGCTTCCGTTTCTTTTTCGAAGCCGGGTTTACCCAGGAGGGCAAACATGTTCTTTTTGTAGGCTTCTACACCGGGCTGGTCAAAGGGATTCACGCCCAATACGTAACCGCTGATGCCGCAGGCCTTCTCGAAGAAGAAAATGAGTTGACCGATGTAGTACTCGTTGAGCTGGGGCACGGAAATGCGAATGTTGGGTACGCCGCCGTCTACGTGGGCCACGAGGGTGCCGAGTTCAGCCATTTTGTTGACTTCGTCGATGCGCTTGCCGGCCAGGTAGTTGAGGCCGTCGAGGTCGTCCTTGTCGCTGGGTACTTCCAGCTTACGGTTGGCGCCTTCTACCGATATCACGGTCTCAAAAATATTGCGCTCGCCTTCCTGAATCCACTGTCCCATAGAGTGGAGGTCGGTGGTAAAATCAACGGCTGCGGGGAATATGCCTTTGTTTTCCTTGCCTTCGCTCTCGCCGTACAACTGCTTCCACCATTCGGCCAGGAAGTGCAGTTTGGGGTGGTAGTTCACCAGAATTTCGGTGGTCTTGCCTTTTTGGTACAGCAAATTGCGCACGGCGGCGTAAAGGGTCGAGGGATTTTGGTCGTAGGCCACGCCGGGAGCGGTGGCGGTTTCCATATCCACGGCGCCTTTTACCAGCTGCTCAATGTCGAGACCGGCAATGGCAATGGGCAGAAGGCCCACCGGGGTAAGTACCGAATAGCGACCACCCACATCGTCGGGAATCACATAAGTCTGATAGCCTTCACGGTCGGCCAGGGTGCGCAGGGCGCCTTTGCTGGCATCGGTGATGGCTACAATGCGTTCTTTGACTTCGGCGGCGGGGTATTTCTTTTCGAGCAGTTCTTTAAGCAGGCGGAAGGCGATGGCCGGCTCGGTGGTAGTGCCCGACTTGGAAATAACGACTACCGAAAAGTCCTTATTGCTCAAAAGGTCGAGCAGCTCGGCGGTATAGTCCTCTCCAATGTTTTGTCCCGCATACACCACTACGGGTGCTTTGCGCTCGCTTTGCAAAAAGTCGAAGGAGTTGGACAGGGCGTCGATAACGGCGCGGGCGCCCAGGTAGCTGCCGCCGATGCCTACTACTACTACTACCTCGGACTGCTTGCTGAGTCGCTCGGCGGTGGCTTTTACCTCTTTGAGGTGTTCGGCTGTAATGGAAGAGGGCAGGTTGAGCCAGCCCAGAAAGTCGTTGCCTGCACCGCTTTTGTCGTGCAGCTTTTGCTGCGCGGCCAACACTTCTTTTTCGATTTGCTGAACAGCGCCATCGGCGATGAAGCCTTTGGTTTTGCTGAAGTCAATGCTTATTTTTTGCATGGTGATGTTGTGAGTTTGAAGTTTGTAAGCCCAAAGATACAATTTATCTGAAAGGTGGGAGGAATAAGAATAGTTTTTGTAACGTAGATTGGCCTCCCGGATATTCCTCAGGCTTCAGAGATTTTATTCTGTCTGGTATTAAAATCGTATTGTTTTTTGTTTAATGATTATTTGCCATTTCTTTAATGGTGTTAGAGTTGTACCTAAAACTGCGCCCAATCCATGGGGATATTGCGAAGGCTTTGTGTGTTTTGTCAAAAACCAACCTGAGATTACTGGTGCGAATGGCATTTTCGAATTGCTCTATAGCTGCAATGGGAATATCGACATCTTTGGGGTAATTGATTTCTAATTCTTTAATATTGCCATTCTGGTCTGCATAAATATCAATTGAAAACATCTCATTCAGACTAAATTCCCTATCAGCCATCTTAAAAAAGGGAGCAATAAACACTCGAACATATACATCCAACTCTCCCTTGTTGTTTATAATAATCTCCGGAAGCTGCCCCCCTAATTGAGCGTATTCAATAAAGTACGAATCTACAAACCGCAAAACATTGTTTTTATTTCTTATGTGAAAGTAATACTTGGATTCTCCCTTGATAAAAGTAGAGTCTATGCCCTTAACCTCTTCAATGCTTACCAGCTGTGCAGTTATATTAAAACCGGCCAGCAGAAGGAGGATGCAAATAGTTGTTATTCTACTGAAGTTCATAGGGCTTAGATTTTGGATTATAATTAAAATTACCGGGGCTGTGTTGTTGGACTGATG
>DUOK01000139.1 GCA_012838865.1 Bacteroidales bacterium
ACCAACAACTGTCGCCTTACCACCTTCTTGCGCAAAGCATCCAAGACCTGCAATTTCGGCTTTAACTCCCTCTCGTAAACTTCCTTTAAGTTGTCCTGATCAACCATAAACCTGCTCCTTTTTTAAACACTAAAGCAGCTCAGGAAAAGAGCTGCTTTACATTTACATTCTGACGTTCCTCCTCTGGAATGCTGAAAAGTTGTCGGGAAGTAAAACCCAGCATCCCGGCCAGCAAGTTGGCCGGAAAAACCTGAATCGCATTGTTGTAATCCGTCACCACCGCATTGAAAGTCCTACGCGCCGCAGCAATCTGCGACTCCACCTCCGTCAGGTTCCGCTGCAAATTCACAAAACTCTCACTCGCCTTCAGGTCGGGATAAGCCTCCACGGCCACCATCAGGTTGCGCATGCCGGCCGACAGCTGATTGTCCACCGCCACCTGCTCGTCCTGACTCAGATTGCCCGAAACCGCTTTAGCGCGCAATTCCGTTACCTGTGTCAACAATTCTTTTTCGTGCGTGGCGTACTCCTTAACGGTAGCCACCAAATTGGGAATCAAATCGTAGCGCTTCTTCAGCTGCGCATCCATACCCCCAAAGGCAAAATCCACCTCATTGCGCTTTCTAATCAGGTTGTTGTACAGGCCCACCACCATCAAAAGCACCAGGCCGCCCACCACCAACAAAACAATAGTTCCAGTTTCCATAATAAATTCAGCATTTAGTAATCAGATGCATAAAAATAAGGCAATTAACCTAAAAACCAGCAGCTCTTAGATAAAAACGCCCAATAACTTGACAAACAACCCTCGACATCCGAATATAGTCACTCCAGTGCCACTTTCAAAAAGCTTACATAAAAAGCCTATCTTTAGGCGCGCAAAAAACTTCAAAAAGATTGCTCTCCGTGCAAGAAACCACCGAATGGGAAAGTTTGCGCTGCACCGTCAGCGCCGTCGATCACATCAATCAGGCATTTTGGGTGCAAAGCGCTGAGCTGCCCAACGAGACCAAGGTAGGCCTGAGCAAGGCTGAAGGGGAAAACGAACTGTTGCCCACCCTGGCCTGTCTCCGGGCCGGCGCCACCGTTCAACTGCTCAAAGTAAAACGCGAGGAAGAAGCCCTCCTTCCCCAGCTGCTGGTACTGGAGCCCGATTACCTGGTGGATGTAACCCGCGTGGCGGCTTGCTTCCTCGTGTTCGACAACAAAGCCCTGCGTGCCCCGGAGCTTTTTTTTTCGGCCCAGGCCGAAAAACGCAAAGCCAGCGTGCCACTGCTCAAGGGAAATGTAGCCAACTTTTTCTTCGACGAAATAATAAACGAAAAAACCGACAGCAGAGACAAGTACGACGAGAGTCTGAAACGCTCCTTCAAGACCAATGCGCTCAGCTACACCGCGCTCTCACAGCAATTGGGCCACTTCTACCACGAAATGCAGGAGCAGTACCACAACATACAACGCACCGTCACCACCGATTTTCAGTCAGGCCCACATGCCCCCATCGACCCGGCAAAAAGCAATCTCGAAGTCTTCCTGATCAGTCACGAACTGGGTCTGCAGGGACGAATGGATTTGTTCGACGACTCCCCTTCGGCCAACGGCAGCTACCAGGCCAAAATCATCGAACTTAAATCGGGTCGCCTCCCCTTTCCGGCCAGCGATCCCCAACAAATTGATTACAGTCACGCCACCCAGGTGCGCCTCTACAACATGCTGGCCTCCCGTGTACTGGGCTACGCCCCGCAAGCCATCTACAACGCCATCTTCTATTCCGCAGCCTCCGTGCCCGGACAGGCGCTGCGTGCCGTGGATCTGCAGCCCAGGGAAGAACAACGCATACTGAATGTACGCAACCTCATCGTGGCCTGGGAATTTATGCTGGCCGGCGACCAGGCGCCCTATACCGCCTCACGCGAGTTTGTCATGGGCATAGCCGGCGAGCACTACGACCTGAAGCCCCAGGCTAAAGCTTCGAGAAACTGGCTGTACGACAAGTTTGCCGAGTACCCTAAAAAGGTGCAACAAATGTCGCCCCTCGAGCAGGACTACTATTTTGCTTTTGTGAACTTTCTGGCCCGCGAAAAACTCATCAGCAAGGTGGGCGACGGGCACAATACCAGGGGACTGTCGGCCCTTTGGAACAAGACCGACCTGCCAGAAGAAAACCTGTTCAGTCAGCTCCGCGGTCTGCGCATCACCGAAAACAGGGCCAACCAACCCGAAGCCGCCCTGGTGTTGCAGCGCGACAAAAGCAGTGCTGCTGCTTTTGTGAATTTCAGGGTGGGCGACATCTGCGTCCTCTATCCCGACACCCCTGTCCAACCCCTCGCTGTGCAGCACCGCATCCTTAAATGCAGCATCAGCGCCCTCAGTTCCGAGTCCCTTACGGTCGTCCTACGCCAACAACAAAACTCCGACAGCTATTTTAGTCGACACGCCACCTGGGCCCTGGAGCCGGACTCCCTCGACCACGGTTTTGACCAGATGCACAGCGGATTGTTGGAGCTCCTGGATGTGAACAACCCCAAGAAAGACCTGCTGCTGGGTCTCCGCGCCCCCGAGCCCATTGCCTATCAGCATCTCAACTTCGTCGACCCCGGCACCTCCCCCTCGCCCCCCGAAAGTGTGGCGGAGCAAAACCAGGTGTTGTCGAAGGCCTGGCTGAGTAAAGATTACTTTTTGTTGGTGGGACCGCCCGGAACGGGCAAAACCCGTCTGTTTTTAAAGCGACTGGTGCGCGAAATCGCCCACCAGGGCAGCGCCAACATTCTGCTGCTGAGCTACACCAATCGGGCAGTGGACGAGATGTGCGCCTCGGTGCGCGACGACTTGCAGGACCAGCTGCTGCGCATTGGCTCGTCCCTGGGTTGTGCCCCTGAGCACCGCGACCTGCTGCTCGATCAGCGCGTAAAAGCCCTGCACACGCGTGCCGAAATTCAGGACCTGATTGCCTCCACCAGGGTATTTACCGGCACCGTAGCCGCGCTGCAAGGCAAAAACGAATTGTTTGAAATGAAGAGTTTCGACTGGGCCATCGTTGACGAAGCCTCCCAGTTGCTGGAGCCCGCCATCATCAACCTGCTGAGTCGCGTTCAAAAATTTGTAATGATAGGCGACGAGCGCCAGTTGCCCGCCGTAGTCACCCAGGCCCCCGAAAGCTCTGCCGTAAGCAGCCCCAGTCTGCAGGCCTTGGGCCTTAAAGACCGGCGCAACTCCCTTTTCGAGCGCCTCCTTACCCTTTGCCAACAAAACAACTGGCATTGGGCCTGGGGCGAAATGACCCATCAGGGACGCATGCATCCCGATGTGGCCGACTTCCCGAACCGCTATTTTTACCAGGGCAAACTCAAAACTGCCCAACTGCAGCACCAAAACCAATGTCTGCAAACAGTTGGCACTCCCACAGACGAGACCGACCAGGCGCTCTGCAACAGCCGCACCCTTTTTGTGCCCTCCAGCACCGCGCCCGAAGAAGTCACCGAAAAATCGAACCGCCACGAAGCCCAAATCGTTGCGGAGCTGCTGGCCCGCCTCATCCGCCTGCGCGGCATCGACAGTGCGGCCAAAATGCGCGAACAAATCGGCATCATCACGCCCTACCGCAACCAAATTGCCTGTATCCGCCAACAACTCGAACAAGACGGCATCCCCTTTTTCGAGCACCTGCAGATCGACACCGTAGAGCGCTACCAGGGCAGCCAAAAAGAAGTCATCCTATTCTCTCCCGCCATCAACGCCCCCGCCCAAATGCAGGCCCTCTGCAGCGCACGCGTGGAACTGCAGCGCCCGGCCGGCGAGGCAGTCCACCCCGGTCTCATCGACCGCAAACTCAACGTCACCCTCACCCGGGCCAAAGAACAGTTCATCATGACCGGCAACCCCAAACTGCTGCAAAGCGATACGCTCTACAAAGCACTGATGGAGAGTTGCAACAGTCTGGATGGAGCGCATTAAATCATCGCTGCTCTTGAACCCGATAGATAATCCTTTATTGATGCAACACCGAGAAGCTTTTCCCTTTTCTCTGGCTCCAGTCTCACCTCTTTATTTCCTTTAACCAAAGACTCTAAAGGGATGCCCAAGTATCTGTTTAATAAAGTTATCATTTTTAAAGTTAAGGGCCGTTTACCATTAAGCACTTCCGATACCCTCGTCTTTCCACCAAATAAAGGAGCTATGTCAGATTGTTTTAAATTCATTTGTTCCATTCTAAACTTAATGGCTTCTACCGGACTTGGTGCTTCAATCGGATAATGCTCCTGTTCATATTTTTCCACCAGTAAAGATAAAAGCTCTATTTCTTCACCTTCCGGGCTATCTGGCTCGATGGCTTTATCAGTACTGTTGATCAAGTTATAAATACGGGCGCAGGCATCATTATATTCTTGATCTGTTTTCAATATTCTAGTTTTCATAACTTACTGTTTTTACGTCTATTTTGTCGTATTCCTTGTGCGTTCCAAACCAAACAACAAAGACTATTTTCAATTTATACTCAATGTCAACAATCAAACGATAATCATTTCCTTTTATGTTGAACACAACACGCTTTGAACTAATGATACTGGCATTCCCATACTTCGCTTTTAGTTCATTTGAATTATTCCAGGTAGAGAACCGAACCTCATAAATCCAAGCATTTATAGACTCTTCTGCCTGCACATAGGTGCTTTGCTTGCAATATTCGGTTAATGTCTTTTCCTTTATTATTCTCATACTTTACAAAGATAGGAAAAAGTTCCCCTATATGGTAACTTATTTTTGCTTGATTTTTTTGTCCTACCCATATATAATTCAGGCGTATGAAAAAATCAGATCAGCCGCAGCAAGCTCAGCTCGGGCAGTACAATTAAGGACTCCTGATCGGCCCCCTCCTTTTTCCAGTACAGCACGTAATTCACCCGGGCCGAATCCAGCCGGTAGCCCTTGGCCTCAAAGGCAGTCAATTGCGTTTTAAACGCAGTAGAAAACTTCAGCAGGGAGCGCTTTTTTTCATCCATACAACTCACCGCAGCTCCCGGTACCGGAGGCGACTCTTTTGCAGCAGTTTTTCGTCCCACAACTGCCACATGCCCCGGTACACCCCGTACTGTGTTGCCTTTTGCGTGCACACACAACGCCGATGCTCCTCATCCA
>DUOK01000140.1 GCA_012838865.1 Bacteroidales bacterium
GAGGCCGCGGACTTCAGTCCGCTTACATAAACAGGCGCAAAGCGCCTGACAACTTATTCCCAATCATAACCCAGGACTTCAGTCCTGGGACCTGGGGTGGCACCTGGGGTGGGACCTGGGGTGGGACCTGGGGCGGCACCTGGGGCGGCACCTGAGCCGCCCCGAGAGACACCAGCTCCCCCTTATCCCCGCTCCTCAAAAAAACTCTCCTCCACCACACCAATCCGCTGAGTCGACTTCCGCAACCACTCCAACAACAACAACTCCCTGTCCTCAGCAGGCAGGCGCCAATCCACTTCCGAAGCACGCAAACGCGCCCCCAATTGCTGCAAAATAATCGCAACCGACACCGAAATATTCAAGCTCTCCGTAAAACCCACCATCGGAATACTCAGATACTCATCGGCCATAGCCCTCACCGTATCCGAAATACCGGTCATTTCGGTACCAAAGACAAAAGCAGCAGGACCGCCAGTCACATCAAAATCAGAAAGAGACACTGCCCCCTCATGCGGAGTAGTCGCAACAATCCTGTAACCACGCTTCTTCAAAGCCTTCAGGGCACGTTCACTATTTGAAGATTGACGATAATACCTGTTCAAAGTAAGCCACTTCGTAGCCCCCATAGTCACCTTCTTGTTCACCTCATATACCTGGTGATCATCCACCAGATGCACATCCTGAATCCCAAAACAATCGCAGCTACGTAAAACAGCGCTGGCATTATGCGGATGCCATATATTTTCCAGCAATACCGTAAAATACCTCGTACGACAATCCAACACCTCCTCCAGTCGCGCCAAACGCTCCTCCGAGCGAATCGATTTCAAAAATGCAATATACTCCCTGCGAACAACAGGGGACATATCTTTAATACTCCTAAGCATAACCCACCACATAAAAAAAGAGAGCACCTTAAGAAGCACCCTCTTTCTAATTCCTTCGTGAGAATCGACTAGTTAACAGCGTCAGTCAACTCACTTCCAGCTTTAAACTTAATAACCTTCTTTGCAGGAATGGTAATCTCTTTACCAGTCTGAGGGTTACGTCCTGTACGAGCGCTTCTCTCAGAAACACTAAAAGAACCAAAACCTACCAAAGTAACACGATCACCTTTCTTAAGAGCATCACCGGTCACAGTAAGGAAAGCATCTAAAGCTTTTTTTGCATCAGCCTTGGACAATGAAGATTCCGCAGCGATAGCGTCAATTAATTGAGCCTTGTTCATAATAGTAATTAAATTTTAGGGTTAAAAACTATCGGTTTTTAATCTTACCTTCACAAATATAGAGTATTTATAGTGTCTTCCAAATTTACCGACAAAAAAAATCCGTCAAAAACCGCAATTTTTCAAGCCCTTAGCCGCTTTCAGCCAATAAATCAGGTAAAACCGATAAAAAACCATCAAATCCAACAACCCTGCAACAAACTCATCTTACGACAGTTAGCCTATCCTCTATCATCCTATTATTATACTGTTGAATAACAGCCTTCATAAAAGCCACTTCCTCCACAGGCAAAGGCCTTTCATTCTTCAAATTACGTGTCAAAAGCGGATCAGCCAAACGATCATAAAATGCGACGACCTGCTTACCATCAAAATACAAGGCCCATTCGTTCATCAAAAACTGAAAAGTCTCATTCACAAAATTCAGCACAAAACGCTCCCCGTTTTGCGTTCCCTCCATCAAGTTCTTTCCAAACGCCACATAAGGGTGCGGATAATCCAACAAAGATAAAACCGTAGGCAAGATATCCGTCTGTTGCGCCAAATCATGATTCAAACCCTGCAAACCCAAGCCCGGAGCATGCAATACAATAGGCACCGCAAAACCATTCACATTGGTCTTATACTCCGCAAAATGCGCAGGCACGCTATGGTCTGCAGTCAATACAAAAATCGTACGCTCATACCACGGCTCTTCCTTCACCAAATCAAAAAACTTACGCAAAGCCAAATCGGTATAGCCTACGCACTGATGCAAAGGCAAAGTTCCTTTAGGAAAAACCCCCTCGTATTTTTCGGGCACCCTAAAAGGATGATGAGAAGAAACCGAAAAAATGGCAGAAGCAAAAGGCTCGGGAAAAGCCCGAAGCTTTTCCCCAAAAAACTCGAAAAAAGGTTCATCCCAAATCCCCCACATCCCATCAAACTCCGCATCATTCCCGAACTCCGTCTTCCCATAATACTCCTTAAAACCCAACAAATTGGCAATTGCGTCAAAACCCATCGACCCATTGGGTGCACCATGAAAAAACGAAGTATGATAACCTTCCTGCCCCAGCAAACCCGCCAAACCATTAATCTTATTTGAAGCATACTCCGACACCACATAAGGCTGCACCAAAGCCGGCAACGACGCCAAAATCGAAGGCATCGCATCAATCGATTTCCGCCCATTGGCAAAGCCCTGCGAAAAAGTCAGCGACTCCCTCATCAAAGAATCCAGAAAAGGCGTGTAGCCCTTATAATTCCCATTGTCCAAATGCGGATTCAGGTAACCCGAATGCTCCCGGTTAAAGCTCTCCAGGATAATAACCACCACATTTATAGGCTTTAACTCCAACGAATCGGGCGGAAAAACCTCCGGAGAATACACCGCAGCCACCTCCTCCGGATCGTAATAATGCAAAGGCTCAAAAGACTTCTTTCCAATGGTGCGCAACAAACTAAATGGCGTATTCAGCACCAGCGCCATCTCCTCCGGAGAATCAACAAAACGCGCCGCATTACTCATGTTGATGGGACGCGTACTGTGCCTATAGCCACCGCGCATACCCACCACCGTAAGTCCGCCAAACAAAACAAGAAAAGACAGGCCGCTCAAACCGTACCACCAGGGCGCCAAAGCCCACGGCTTTGGCTTCAGTCTGCCGTACAAAACAACCATCAAGCCAACCAACACAAGCCAAAACACCAAAGCATACCAATAATCTACCAAAAACTGGAGCCACAAACTCCCCATATTCTCCTCATTGGCAAAAATATCGAAAACACTAAAAGTCGTTCGCTTCAGCGTAAACCTGTAGTAAATAATGTCACTCACATTTGCCGCAAGCCCAAGCGCATTCACCCCATAAAACAGATAACGCAACATCCCCTGGTACCAAGTCCTGAACTTGAAACGAAATGGCAGCAAATACAAGAAGAGGTAAAGCATATTCAGATACAAAAGAGCGCTGATGTCAAACATCATTCCCCCCTTCATAATCGTCAAAAAACCATCAAAACTCACATTCGGAAAAAAGCCCGAATTAAAAAAATAAAAGCCCACCCTGACCACTGTATACAACAGCATCATCACAGCCATGCGATACACCAGTACCACATACTCATTAATCTCCACCGACCGTCTCATAGTATCTAATTAAAAAAGGCAGCTCCGCTGCCGCGTGGACTTCAGTCCACTTTCCAAAACAGGCGCTCCGCGCCTGACCCCTTACTCCCAATCATAACCCAGGGTTTCAACCCTGGGATCAGCGCAGGCCCCCTGGGACCCGGGGGGACACGGCCCGGGGGGCAACCCTGGGACCTGAGCGGGCCCCTGGCACCTGGGACCTGAGCGGGCCCCTGGCCTCTATGCGTCCCCCTACACCAAAAATATATTGTTCAGCTTACACTTCTCCCGCATATCGTCCGGCCAAATACTCGCCTGAATCTCCCCAATATGCGCCTTCCTTAAAAAGAACATACACAAACGCGACTGCCCAATA
>DUOK01000141.1 GCA_012838865.1 Bacteroidales bacterium
CCACAGCCAATGGCCGTAGAGTTTTGGCTTCCCGCCGTGCCAAGGGAAGAAAAAAACTGACCGTATCAAGCGAGAAAAAGCACAAAGCCTAAGCTTCGCTGGCTCAAGATATCAGGAAAGGCCCTTACAGGGCCTTTTTTTGTATCCGCTAAAATCCTGCATTTGCATATTTTGTGTTATTTTTGACCTGCATCAAAAAAACCGTAGCTACCATGCCGCAGTGGAAAAATATTTTTAAAAACAGCATCTGGAAACATCTGGGAATCGTTATTGGCGCGAGCATCCTGTTTTTGATTGCTGTATTTCTCTTTCTCAAAATCTATACTCAGCACGGCCAGGGACGGCCCGTTCCTGATTTTACCGGGCTCACCGAACAGCAACTTCAGCATTTGATTCGAAACAACGACCTGAGGTATACCATCATTGATTCGGTACACACCGACTTTGCCCCAAGGGGCGTCGTTTTGGAGCAAACGCCAAGAGCCGGAGAAAAGGTAAAAAAGAACCGAAGGATTTTTTTTACCATCAACTCGTGGACCGACGAACAAATCATTGTGCCCAACTTACGCGACAACAGTCTACGGAATGCTCAGGTTATGCTCGAATCCTACGGACTGAACCTGGGCAACCTCATCTACATTCCTTCCGAATTCACCAACATGGTTTTGGGTCAGCATTTTGAAGGAAAGCCCGTGGAGCCGGGCACCCTGGTAAGGAAAGGCTCCTCCATCGATTTGTTGGTTGGCCGCGGACTCAGCAATGAAACCACAGCGGTACCGCGACTCACAGGACTGACCTTAGACGCTGCACGAAAAGCCGCCCAGAACGTTTACCTCAACCTCGGCGCTACCATTTATGCCGACACCATTGTCACGGCCATGGATTCACTCAAGGCCTTTGTCTGGCGTCAGAGTCCCCCTGCCTCCGAAGGCTTCGTGCTCAACCTGGGGGCCTCCATTGATGTCTGGCTCACCATCGATACAGAGCTTCACCCCGACACCCTTCGCAAAAGAGAAGCAGAAAGAGCGCTGTTCGAACAGGAAAATCCTGAAGCCGCTGAGGAGGCGGGAAGCGCTTTCGAGGAAGAATTGTTTTAAACGAAGCATCCACTTATGGAGAGTAAAGAGACCCTTCCCGACGGCATGGAGGAAGCAGATGAAGTGTTTGAACACCACCGTTTTGTGGCCGACAGCGGCCAAGGCCTGCTGCGCATCGATAAATTCCTGGTTAACCGCATCGAAAACGCCTCTCGCAACAAAATACAGGAAGCCGCCCTGGCGGGTTGCATCCTGGTGAACGACCAGCCGGTCAAATCCAACTACAAAGTCAAACCCAACGATGTGATTTCGGTGGTAATGAGTTACCCACCCCGCGAGATTGAAATTATCCCCGAAGACATTCCGCTCGACATTGTTTACGAGGACGACTGGCTCATTGTCATCAATAAAAAACCCGGATTGGTGGTCCACCCCGGATACGGCAACTACTCCGGTACGCTGGTTAACGCCCTGGCCTGGCATTTTAAAGATCAGGAATGGTTCAATGCCGACGACCCCAGACCGGGATTGGTGCACCGTATCGACAAGGACACGTCGGGCTTATTGGTTGTAGCCAAGACCGAAGCAGCAAAAATGAAACTGGCGCTTCAGTTTTTCGAAAAAACCAGTACCCGTACCTACCAGGCCCTGGTATGGGGAACCCCCGACCCTGCAGAAGGGACCATCGAGGGACACATCGGAAGAAGTCTGAAAGACCGCAAACAGATGACGGTGTTTCCCCAGGGCGACTACGGAAAGCCGGCCATTACCCACTACCGGACACTCGAACAACTGGGTTATGTCAGTCTGGTAGAATGTCGCCTGGAGACCGGGCGCACCCACCAAATAAGGGCCCATTTCAAGTACCTGGGACACCCGCTTTTTAACGATGAACGCTACGGCGGCCACCTCATTTTAAAAGGCACCACCTTCAGCAAATACAAGCAGTTTGTCGAAAACTGCTTTCAACTGCTGCCCCGTCAGGCCCTGCACGCCAAGACCCTGGGTTTTATGCATCCCGACAGCGGGGCCTACATGGAATTCAACACCGAACTGCCCCAGGATATGGTGCAGGCCATTGAAAAATGGCGGGCTTACATTGTAGGCCGTGAGCTCGAATAAAAGAACCCGACAAAACGCCCCCACATGAATAAAAAGAACATAGCAGTCGTTTACGGAGGCTACTCCTCCGAAGAAATTGTCAGCCGCAGAAGCGCCGAAGGCGTTTGCAGCTTCATCGACGCCGAACGCTACAACGTCTACCCGCTATACCTGGGAAGGGACAACTGGGTGCTGAAAGTGGGGACTTCGGAATACCCGGTCAACAAGGCCGACTTCAGCGCAGAGGTCGAGGGCAAAACCCTGCGCTTCGACTGTGCCTACATCACCATCCACGGCACTCCGGGGGAAGACGGACTGCTCCAGGGCTATTTGAAAATGCTGAACATCCCGCACACCACCTGCGACGTATTACCGGCCGCCCTCACCTTCAACAAATTTGCCTGCAACCACTACCTTAAAGGATTTGGTTTTCGCGTAGCCCAATCGGTCCTCCTTCACAAAGATGTTGCCTATGAGCTGCAGGACATCGCCACCACCACCGGCTTCCCCTGCTTTGTTAAACCCAACGCAGGAGGCTCCAGTTTTGGCATCACCAAAGTAAAGGCTATGGACCAACTGGAAGCCGCCATCCAAAAAGCCTTTATAGAAAGCCCGGAAGTTGTTGTGGAACAATTCATCGAAGGTACAGAAGTTACCTGTGGACTGTTCAAGGCGGGGGGGCGACTCACACTTCTGCCGTTGACAGAGGTAATCAGCGCCAACGAGTTTTTCGATTTTGAAGCCAAATACACCCCTGAAAAGGTGGAGGAAATCACCCCTGCACGCATCAGTCACGAATTGACTGTGGAAATACAGCAAAGCACTGCCTCCATTTATGAGTTGCTTCGTTGCAAAGGCATTGTTCGCATCGACTACATCATCAGCAACAACAAACCCTTTCTGCTTGAGGTGAACACAACACCTGGTATGACACCCACCAGCTTCATCCCCCAACAGATTGCAGCTGCAGGTCTCCAAATCAAGGATGTATTCAGCCAAATTCTTGAAGAAGCCATGTCGGGCAACTGAGCTGGAACAAAGCAAACCTGGGCTGGACGACCTGCCATTTTATAGGAAGGCACAAAAAAAGTGTATCCTTTATTGGAGGGATACACTTTCTTTATAGTCGGCCTGAGGCCGAAGGTGCGCTTCATCAGAGTTATTTTCTAAATGCATAGCTGAACGCTTTGGAACCAGACACAATATTTACTTTATACTCGCCACGGGGCAATGCTTCAACATTGTACTTCCCTGAATAAGTCAGGTCGGCAGGCAGACTCTGATTGTACAATACACGTCCAAAAGCATCTTCCAAAGTAATTACAGCAGGAGACATGGCGCGATTAAGGTGACTAACAAACAGATAGTCTTCATTGGTCCACACTTTGAGCTCGTTGTCAGCAGCACTTACCATTTCGCTTTTGGCAACATTAACAGCACCATTCTTAATGGCAAAAGGAACCTCACTTACAACACCGGCCTTACTACGCAAACGCACCCTGTAAGTACCATCCTGCAAACGGGAAAAATCGAACAACTTACTGTAACGACCTTCTATGCCTGCGGGGCGACTCACATAAACCGTTTCACCCCTGTCGTCTACAATGGCCAGAGACTGCACATTGGAATCCAGCACTTCTGCTGCAACAAGCGTATAAGAGGTGTTGTGATAAGGCAATACCACAATTTTGCTGTCGGCACTTGCCGCTATACTGCCTGCGAAAAGTAATGCTCCCAGCATTACGCCTTTCAAACCAGTTTTCATTTTCATCTTCTTCTTTTTTAAATTGATTAAAATAGTGCTTTTCCGGAATGCACAGTACAAATGTAAAAGCAAAAAGAAACGCCTGCAAATTTAAGGGGGTGCCTTTAATTTTTATTGGCCTAACTTAACCAAGACCCCTGTTCTGTTAGGGGTTATCAACAGTTTTTCACTAAAAAATTTACAGGAACTTAACAATTGAAAGGCTTTTTCGGAGAACGACATACTTTTTAACCAAAACAGGACTAAAGAGTCCCGTTTGCAAATCAAAACAGGAAATTGCAGGCGCCGGGCGCCTGCCGGGCCGACTGCTTAAACAATCCGGGGGCCTTGTACGTTTAGCTAACATCAATCGTAAAACAACCCAAATAAATTAAGACATGGAAAAGAACAATGTAAAAGTGACCTTCAAGGGCAATCCGGTTACCCTTTTGGGCAAGGCGCCCAAAGTAGGCGATGCCGCACCGGATTTCACTGCCCTCTCAGCCTCCCTGGAGCCCGTTAAGTTGTCCGACTACGACGGCAAAGTGAAAGTCATTGCCGTATACCCCTCTATCGACACCGGTATCTGTGCCGCCCAAAACCGCCGCTTCAACAAGGAAGCCGACCAGCTCAAAGATGTGGTGGTACTTTCGGTATCGGTGGACCTGCCCTTTGCTCAGGGACGTTTCTGCGCAGCAGAGGGATTGAACAACATCGTCACGCTGTCGGACCATAAGGACCTGGACTTTGGCAGCAAATACGGCTACCTGATCGAAGAATTGCGCCTGCTGGCTCGTGGCACCGTAATCATCGGCAAAGACAACAAAATTGCCTATGTGGAATACGTGCCGGAAATTGCTCAGGAACCCGATTACGACAAGGCCCTTGCCGTTGTAAAGGAATTGATGTAAGCGATACAAAAAGCAGCCCCAATTCGGGGCCAACACAGCAAAAAGCACCCTCGTTATACAACAAGGGTGCTTTTTTATGTAGGACCGACCGCTGTCGGTTATTTCGCTCTAGCGGGCAAACAACAACTCCCGATACTTAGGGAGCGGCCACATCTCATTGTCCACAATCAATTCCAGCTTATCGATGTGGTAACGCACATCCTCCAGATAAGGCCGCACCTTGTTGCAATACAGATCTGCCATCTTGTGCATGTCCTCCTCCTTATTGGCAATCTTACGCTGATTCACCATTTCCGTGGTCTTGACCTTAATTTGATGAATGTGGTCCGAAATCTTCCGAATCAGCTCCAGGCGGTCGCCCACCAATTCCTGAAAATCTTCTCCCTCACCAAAAACATCCTTCAAACCCTGCACGTTCTTGATAAGCGTGTTCATGTAGGCCACCCCGGTCGGCACAATGTGATTGATGGAAATATCTCCCAGCACACGCGCTTCAATCTGAATCTTCTTGGTGAACTTCTCCAACTCCACCTCCACACGGGCCTCCAGCTCCTTATGATTAAACACATCGTTCTCTGAAAACACCTTAACAGCTTTCTTACTCAGGTAAGCATTGAGCGCTTCGGGCACCGAGCTCACATTGCTGAGCCCGCGACGAGCGGCTTCCTCCACCCATTCCTGACTGTATCCGTTGCCGTCGAAGCGAATGTTCTTGGTCTCCTTAATGTATTTTTTGAGGGTCTGCAAAATGGCCTCATCCTTTTTGGCGCCACGCTCAATCAAAGCATCCACCTCCTGCTTGAAGTCCTTCAACTGCTGAGCCACCACGGTATTCAACACAATCAGGGCCGACGCACAGTTGGCCGAAGAACCTACGGCACGGTACTCAAAACGGTTGCCTGTAAAGGCAAAGGGAGAGGTCCGGTTGCGGTCGGTATTGTCGAGCAAAATCTCAGGAATTTTACCAATATTCAATTTGATGGATGTCTTTTCATCCGGCGTCATCTTCTTGTCGGGCACCGACTCCTCCAACTCATTGAGCACCTTGTTGAGCTCGTGTCCCAGAAAAATGGAAATGATGGAAGGAGGCGCCTCGTTGGCCCCCAAACGGTGCGAGTTACTGGCCGTCATGATACTGGCCAACAGCAAGTCCTGATGGGTATGCACGGCCTTCATCACATTCAAGAGAAAGGTAAGAAACTGCATATTGGTACGCGGGTTCTTACCGGGCGACAAGAGATTAACACCGGTATCGGTACTCAGCGACCAGTTGTTGTGCTTACCCGATCCGTTCACCCCTTTGTAGGGCTTCTCGTGGAAGAGCACCCGGAAATGGTGCTTGCGTGCCACCTTCTTCATCACATCCATCACCAACTGGTTGTGGTCGTTGGCCAGGTTGGCCTCCTCAAATATGGGCGCCACCTCAAACTGGTTGGGGGCCACCTCATTGTGACGGGTCTTCAAGGGAATGCCCAACAAATAAGCCTCCCGCTCAAAATCTTCCATATAGGCAATCACCCTTTCGGGGATGGAGCTGAAGTAATGATCTTCGAGCTGCTGGTCCTTCGACGACGAATGACCCATCAGCGTCCGGTCGGTCAGCATAAGGTCGGGCCGCGCCATATACAAAGCCTCGTCCACCAAAAAATACTCCTGCTCCCAGCCCAGGTTGCTGCTCACCTTGGTCACGTTTTTATCGAAATACTGACAAACATCCACGGCAGCCTTATCCACGGCAGCCAAAGCCTTCAGCAAGGGCATTTTATAATCGAGCGCCTCACCGGTATAGGAAACAAAAATGGTGGGCAGACAGAGGGTGGTACCCACAATAAAGGCAGGCGACGACACATCCCAGGCGGTATACCCCCGGGCCTCAAAGGTATTGCGGATACCACCCGAAGGGAAACTGGAGGCATCGGGCTCCTGCTGCACCAGCAATTTTCCCGAAAAACCTTCCACCACACCGCCATTGCTGTCGATGTCGATAAAGGCATCGTGCTTTTCAGCTGTAGCATCGGTCAGTGGATGAAACCAGTGGGTGTAGTGCGTGGCGCCATTTTCAATGGCCCAGGCCTTCATTCCCAAAGCAATCTGATCGGCCATTTTCCGGTCGATGCGTGAGCCTTTTTCAATGGCCTCCATCACGTGCTCAAAAGCTTCCTTAGAAAGATATTTCTTCATCTTTCCTTTATCGAACACGTATTTTCCGAAATAATCGGAAGTGAGTTTACCCAGCTCGTCAATGTACTTTGGCTTCCGGTTCAGAAGCTCCTTGAGTGCAAAAAATCTTAAAGTCGCCATACCTTGTTATTTTGAGAATTAGACAATACAAATATGCATATTTTTAAAAACACCCCCTTTGATTTTGATGTTAAAAAGTAAAAAATCTGTTATTTTTTCCATCAAGACCCCAAATACATGAGGGTGAAATAAAAATTAATGGACAAAACTACTTCTTTACTAAAAAAGCATCCACCTGAGCAGCGGCCTCCCTGCCTTTAGCAATGGCGGTAACGACCAGACTGGCACCATGGGCGGCATCACCGGCTGCAAAGACCCCTTTTCTGCTGGTGGCATAATCGGCACCTATCTTCACATTGCCCCGGCCATCCAACTCCAAGCCCAGCTCGGTAATCAGGCCCTCATGCACCGGATGCACAAAGCCCATCGAAAGCATCACCAGATCGGCCTCCAACACACGCAGCGTGTCGGGGCGCTCCTCCATTTTCCACTGTCCGTCCACCTGCTTCCAATCGACTTCCACGACTTCAACTCCGGTGACTCTGCCCTGCTCGCCAATGAAACGGCGGGTGGAGAGACTCCACATGCGTTCACAGCCTTCGTCGTGCGAGGAGGAAGTCTTCAGCACATTGGGCCAATAAGGCCAGGGATTACCCGGGCGACGTTTGGCCGGTGGCTGGGGCAAAATCTCGAGCTGTCCCACCCAGGCCGCCTTTTGCCGGTTGGCCGTTCCCACACAATCGCTTCCGGTATCACCACCACCAATCACCAGCACCCGCTTACCCTTGGCATCGATGCGCTGTCCGTTGAAGCTCACCCCGCGGTTCACTTTATTCTGCTGCTTCAGGTATTCCATGGCAAAATGCACCCCGCTCAGCTCGCGCCCCTCTATGGCCAAATCGCGGGGCTGCATGGCACCAATGGCCACCACCACCGCATCGAACTGTTTTAAAAGCGCTTTCCCCGAAATCTGCTCACCCACCGACGTATTGGTTTTAAAAACCACCCCCTCGGTCTCGAAAAGCCTTATGCGCCGGTCGATCACCTTCTTGTTCAGTTTAAAATCCGGGATGCCGTAGCGCAGCAAACCACCCACAGCATCGTCGCGCTCGAACACGGTGACACTGTGCCCGGCCTGATTCAGACAATCGGCAGCAGAGAGTCCCGCAGGTCCCGATCCAATCACTGCCACCTTCTTACCGCTGCGGGTTTTGGGGATTCGCGGCACAATAAGCCCCAAATCAAAAGCCTTTTCCACCGTGGATGCTTCGTTCTCGCGAATGGTTACGGCCTCATCATGAATGGCCAGCACACAGGACTTCTCGCAGGGAGCGGGACAAACGCGCCCGGTAAACTCGGGGAAACTGTTGGTTGAGTGCAGAATTTTACTGGCCAGGGCATAATCACCCTTGTACAGCGCATCCTGCCATTCGGGGATTTTACTGCCTACGGGACAGGCCCAGTGGCAGAAAGGAATGCCACAATCCATACAACGTGAGGCCTGGTCGCGCCGATCCTGATCGTTCAAGACTTGTTCTACTTCTCCGTAATCGTCAACCCGCTCATTTACGGGACGATTGCCGCTGACTTTGCGGACTACTTCTATAAAACCTTTGGGATTTCCCATAACTCCTAGTTTTTTTGATTAACACTACTTCCATGCGCAACAACCAACTACTCCCGCAAATAAGGGGCGTCTTCGGTCTCTGCCAGTTTCCGCTCCAAATCCTGCAACTTCTCCTGCTGCAACACCTTCTTATATTCCAGCGGAATCACCCGCACAAAGCGCGGCAGGTAATAGTCCCAGTTCACCAATATCTCGCGGGCCTTTTCGCTGTTGGTATGCAGTAAATGCTTGCTCAACATGTGCTGCAACTCCTGCACATCTTCATAGTCGTGCACCGGTCCAAGTTCCACCAATCCCTTATTGCAGAAATAATCGAAACGACCGAGTTCGTCGAGCACATAAGCAATGCCCCCACTCATGCCTGCAGCGAAATTGCGGCCGGTGGAACCAATAACGGCTACCCGTCCGCCGGTCATGTACTCACAGCAATGGTCCCCCACGCCTTCCACCACGGCATGCGCTCCGGAGTTGCGGACGGCAAAACGCTCTCCGGCGACCCCATGTACATATAAATATCCACTGGTGGCGCCGTACAACACGGTATTGCCAATAATGATGTTTTCATCGGGTTTGAAGCCCGAGCCACGTGGCGGCACCACAATCAGCTTGCCTCCGGAAAGCCCCTTACCCAGGTAGTCGTTGGCATCGCCCTCCAGGCGCAGGGTCACTCCCTTTACCACAAAAGCCCCAAAACTTTGTCCCGCCGAACCCCGGAAAGTACAATTGATGGTATCCTTGGGCAGGCCCTCCTCCCCGTAGACTTTGGAAACCTCTCCTGAGAGCATGGCCCCCACGGTGCGATCGGTATTGCCAATGGCGTGTGCCATCCACACCTTGGTCTTATTCTGCAAGGCAGGCCGCGCCTGCCTGATCAGTTCATGGTCGAGCACATTCTCCACAGCATGCTTTTGCAGGGTGGTCTGCCGCAAGGCAAACTTACGCCCTTCCTTGGGAAAGTAGGTGAGGGGCGACAAGTCCAAGCCTCCGGTCTTCCAGTTCCCCACGCTGGCATCCTGCTCCAGCAGATCGGCGCGACCAATAATTTCATCGAGCGACTTTACCCCCATGGCGGCCAGATGTTCCCTTACCTCCATGGCAATAAAAGTGAAGAAGTTAATCAGGTTTTTGTACTTGCCGATGAAACGCTTGCGCAGGGCCTCGTCCTGGGTGGCGATACCGGCGGGACAGGTGTTCAGATGACACTTGCGCATCATTACGCAACCGAGCACCACCAGTCCGGAGGTGGCGAAACCGTACTCTTCGGCACCCATCAGCGCCATTTTTATCACATCCAGACCGGTTTTCAGCTGACCGTCGGTCTGTATTTTAACACGGCCCCGCAGGTTGTTCAGCACCAGTGTTTGCTGCACCTCGGTAAGGCCCAGTTCAACGGGCAGACCGGCATGTTTAATGCTGCTGAGGGGACTGGCTCCGGTGCCGCCTTCGGTGCCGCTGATTACAATCAAATCGGCATGGGCTTTGGCCACCCCGGCAGCCACGGTGCCCACCCCGCTCTCCGACACCAGCTTCACGCTGATGCGGGCAGAGGGATTGGTGCATTTCAAGTCAAAAATCAGCTGCGCCAAATCCTCTATCGAATAAATATCGTGGTGGGGCGGTGGCGAAATCAGCGTAATGCCCGCCGTAGAATTCCGTAAGCGGGCAATAACCCCGTCCACTTTGTAACCGGGCAGCTGTCCCCCCTCCCCGGGCTTAGCCCCCTGGGCAATTTTAATCTGCAACTCATCGGCATTCACCAGGTAATTGTTGGTCACCCCAAAGCGACCGCTGGCCACCTGTTTGATGGCACTGCGGGCCTTGGATTTAAAGCGACCGGCATCCTCTCCGCCTTCGCCGGTATTGCTGCGTCCGCCAATGGTGTTCATAGCCATCGCCAGGGCCTCATGCGCCTCCTTCGAAATGGAGCCGTAGGACATGGCTCCGGTGACAAAGCGCCGCATGATGGTCTCCACAGGCTCCACCTCACTCAAATCAATGGGCTTGCCCTTTTTCACCTTCAAAAAGCCACGCAAAAACAAGGGCCCCCGATTGTCCTCATTCACCCGCTGGGCGTATTCCTTGTACTTGCCGTAATCGTTCTCCGAGGTGGACCATTGCAAGAGCCCAATGGTCTCCGGATTCCAGCCGTGCTTTTCGCCATACTTGCGGAAGGAATAGGCACCAAAACTTTCAAAGGGTCCCTCTTCCTGCAGGGGACTGTAGGCGGCTTCGTGGAAAAGCGCCGCCTCACGGGCCAGTTCCTCAAAGCCCACCCCGCCTATGCGCGATGCGGTACCTGTGAAATAAGGCGCAATGACCTCAGGGGCCACCCCAACGGCTTCAAAAATCTGGGCGCCATGGTAACTGCGCAGGGTAGAAATCCCCATTTTCGACAAGACCTTCAGCAAGCCCTTGTTGACCGCTTTAATGTAATTCTCACGCGCCGCCTCATAATCCATCTTCAGCTTGCCCTGCTGCACCAGCTCATCAATGGCCGCAAAACAGACATAGGGATTGATGACCGAAGCGCCGTAACCCAACAACAGGGCGAAGTGCATCACCTCACGTGCCTCTCCCGTTTCAACGATCAAACCGATTTGCATGCGCTTTTTGGCGCGAACCAAATGGTGGTGCACCGCAGCCGTCGCCAGCAGCGAAGGCACCGGAGCCCGATCGGGCGCGATGTCGCGGTCGCTCAAAATCACATAGTTATTGCCGGCATCCACCGCCGCCTCGGCCGACTTACATAAGGCATCCACGGCAGCCTTCAGCCCCTTGCCCCCTTCCTTCACCGCAAAAGTCATCGACAGGGTAACGTGGGTAAACTCCTCCCGCCTGAAATCCTTGATTTTACCCAAGTCGGTATTGGTCACCACGGGCGAAGAGAATTTGATGGAGCGGCACTGGTCGGGACGCTCAATAAGTAAATTCTTACTTACCGAACCAATGTAACTGGTCAGCGCCATCACCAGTCCCTCCCGAATGGGATCGATGGGAGGATTGGTTACCTGGGCAAACAACTGACGAAAATAGGAGAACAGGCGCTGGGGCTTCTCCGAAAGCGCGGCCATGGGAGTGTCGTTGCCCATCGAGCCCACCGGCTCGTTGGCAGCATTGGCCATGGGAAAAACAATCTGCTCCACATCCTCCTTATTGTAACCAAAAGTCTTTAAGTAAGTATTGAGCTCCTCTCCGAGCGACGAAGACACCCTTTGCTTGACCGCGATATCTGCCATACTGATGCGGTTCTCCTTCAGCCAGTTCTCATAAGGATGAAGGCGGGACAATTGTGACTTGATTTCCTCATCGGGAATAATGATGCCCAGCTGGGTGTCGACCAACAACAACTTCCCGGGACGCAAACGCCCCTTGGTCACGATCTCCTCTGCCGGGAAGGTCTGCACCCCGACTTCCGAACCCATCACAATCATATCGTTGCGTGTAATCACGTAGCGGGAGGGACGAAGACCGTTGCG
>DUOK01000142.1 GCA_012838865.1 Bacteroidales bacterium
TCAAGAATTTTAGCGTCTTGAGCCATGGTTCCGGAAATAAGCAGTAGCGCCAACAACAGGCATCAAGCGAAATGAACAAGGATGCGTAACGTAGCAAGCACTCCATTACTCTGGAAGGGAAGTAGTGCCAGACAACGGCCTACAAAAAAGACCGTAAATGAACAAAGGAACGAAGCGTAACAAGCATCGCTGTTTGAGCCGCAGGCGAGTTCGATGCTTGTAGCGGAGTGACTGCAGTGAATAGGTCTTTTTTGTCAGACGTAGTATGGCACTACGACCACCCCCACCGCTTCAGATGCCGCCTCCACCACGGCCCCTCCCCAAAATAATGCCGCATATACGCCTCAGACGGAAACACCTGATACCACACACCCAGCAGCTTGTTCTTCAAACCCGGTGTATGCCACAAATTCCGCAACACAATAAGCCGGTGCAAATCCTCCTCCCCCTTCGCCGACATAAAAATGCCTAAGGACGGAAAATCAACAAACTCAACGCGCCAGGCCTCCAAAGCCCTTTGCACCCCGGTGCTCGTTAAAGGCTGCACCCAACCCAGGGTGCGGACCAGCGCCTTGCGGGCCGGTTTGTGCAAAGCCAGCGTCTCCTCCACCAACGCTGCAGCATCCTCCGCCTGCTCCAACACGCGCGCCACATCAACCAGCCAACCCAGACGAAGCCCGCCCATCTGATAGCCATAATACAAATGCGTGCACAAATGGTAAAGCAGCCAGGCCTCCCGCAGTACCGGGAAGGTACCCATACTCCCCTGTTTCTCCGTCGCCAGTTCCTGCCAGCGACGCGCTTTGGGCAAGTAGGGACTGCCCGTGGCGTAGAGCTTCGAGTGGATTTCAATCAGGTATTTAAAGGGCGGCAACACCATGGCCCGCACATGCGCATTGTGCAGTTCATGCCAGTCGCTCATGGGCACATGTGAACTGCGCGCCCCCTCCTGCAAAAGCAAATCGCGGGCACGCAGCACATCCTTCGGCGGCACCAGCAAGTCCAGGTCGCCCATCGGCCGCAAAGCCTCATCGGGGTACACCGTAAAGGCCAGGGCCATGCCTTTCAGCAACACAAAGGGAATGTCGTGTGCATCGAAAAGCTGTTTCAGGTGATGGTAGAGCCGCAAGCGCTGTTGGTTGTCGATGAGGATGGCCATGTAGCGCTTCTTCATCCTTTCGGCCAGGAGCGGCAGCTCCTGCGCCAGTCCCTCCTGCTGCAACAGCCGGTGAAAGCACCAGGCCACCACCCCGCTGCGCTCGGCCATCTCCACCAAGCGGTCCATCTCCGCCGCATCGTCCCAGGCCAGCGGATGGGCACGAAGCACAAAAGGCTGTTCGGCCGAGAGGGCCATCAGGGTCTGAAAATATTTACGAGTCGACTCCAAACTACAGCAGCATGGAAATCAGCACGCCCGCAGCAACGGCCGAGCCAATTACACCCGAAATGTTGGAGGCCATACAATACTGCAAAACGTGGTTGCTGCTGTCGTATTTCAGCGCCAGCTCATTGGCCACCCGCGCGGCCATGGGCACCGCACTCAGTCCCGTAGCCCCAATCAGGGGATTGATTTTCTTTTTACTGAACAGGTTGTACGCCTTCACAGCCAAAATACCACCGGCTATGCTTATGGCAAAGGCCAGGAAACCACCGACAATAATGCCCAGGGTTTGTCCCTTCAGAAACACATCGTGGGTCATGGTGGCCCCAACGGCCAGCCCCAAAAAGATGGTGGCGGTGTTCATGATGGGACCGGTAGCGGCATCGGCCAGGCGACTGGTGATGCTGCCCAGCTCTTTAATGAGGTTACCGAACAAAAGCATACCCAAAAGCGGCACCGAAGAAGGCACAAAGAAGGCCACCACCACACCCAGTATAATGGGAAACAAAATCTTAGCCAGTTTCAGATTTTTGATTTTGTGCTTGGGCGGATACAGCTTATCCTGCTGCCTCATATTGATTTTAAACTCCTTTTTGGTCATTAAGGCATTAGCCACCAGGGGAATAATTACCGGCACCAGCGCCATGTACGAATAAGCCGCAATGGCAATGGGACCCAGCAAATGCGGAGCCAACATAATGGTGGTGTATATGGCGGTGGGACCGTCGGCACCGCCGATGATGCCCAGCGAACCGGCTTCCTGAGGGGTAAAACCCATAGCAATGGCACCCAGCAAAACCATAAAAATTCCAATTTGCGCAGCGGCCCCGAAAAAGGCCAGGCGCAGGTTACGCAGCATGGGTCCAAAATCGGTCAATGCCCCTACCCCCATAAAAATAATGGGCGGCAAAAACCCGGTCTTAATCAGCGCATAATACAGGTAGTTCATGATCCCGTATTCACTGCCAATCTCAAACAGGTTCATATACCTGTCGTTCGGCAGCGCAATCATTTCGGCAGGCACCACGCCCATGCCCCCACCCGGCAGGTTGGCCAAAATTACGCCAAAGCCTATGGGTACAAGCAACAAGGGCTCGTACTTTTTAGCAATCCCCAAATACAGCAACACAAAGCCCACCAACAACATCAGCAGGACCCCGGACTGCTGACCAAGGGAGCTAAAAGCAGTCATTTCATATAATTCTTCCAGTATGTGCATGTCTCTTGGGTTTAGGAAAGCATAACCAATACATCGTCCTCGTCCACATCGGCCCCATTGCTCACGACAATTTTCTGAACCGTTCCGGCCTTGTCAAACTTAACGGCATTGTAGGTCTTCATCGCCTCTACATAGCCCACAACATCGCCCTCCTGCACCCGATCGCCTTCCTTAATGGGCGTTTCACTGCTGTCTTTGGTAAAGTAAAATTTACCTTCGAGGGGCGAAACCACGGGTTCACCGGTACCTGAAGCGGAATTGGGACTTGAAGCTGCGGCAGGTGCCGCAGCACTTTCCTGAGCGTCTCCGGCTCCGACCTCGTCGCCGTAGCTCACACGCACCCGGTATTTCTGTCCATCCACTTCAATCTGCATGCTCGAAGGCTGGGCCACAGGGGCAGCAGCACCGGCACCGGCTCCTGCCGAAGCAGCCTCGGCCTTGGCAGCCGCCAAATCCTTCTCAAAATCACCCTTGGCAGCACCCGACTTGTAGCGACGGTACTGCTCGGGGTGCATGGCCAGCTCCAGCAACTCCTCGTCATCCTGACCATAATCCCAGCCGTTTTCGTCCATTTCCTTACGGAAGGTATCCAGCGCATCGGGATAGGGGTCCTGAGGATGGCCCTCGTAAAACTCGCGTCCCTCCTTCTTAGCCAAAGCCAGAATCTCCTCGCCCAGCTTACCGGGGAGGCGACCGCTCTTGCCCAACACCATGTCCCAGATGTTGTCGGCAATCATACTCCAACGCTCGCCGCCCTTCTCCATCTGAATCACATTCATCAGGGCCACGTTTTTCACGTACTGACTGAAAGGCGTAACCAGCGGCGGATAGCCCAGCTTGGGCCAGGCGTACTCCACCTCATCGAAAAGCTTCACCAACAGCTCATCCTCACTCAGCTCAGGCTGATTGTTCTTGCGCTTCCACTTATTGAGACTGGCCAAATTGTTTTGCAGGTCGGCCATGAGCGAGCCCATCATGCCGCCGGGCAAACCGGGACCAATCAAGAGGGAGTTCATCAGGCGGTTTTTGGGACTGATGAAATAGCCCAGAAAATCGTCCATGAACGACTGGGTCAAGCTCCGCACCTTCATGTAAGCCTTCATATTGATGTCGGGCACCTCAAAGCCCGCATCCTTAAGCATGGCCTGTATGGTCAGCAGGTCGGCATGCCCCGTACCCCACGACAGGGGCTCCATGGCAACGTCGATGTAATCGACCCCGGCGCGACACACCTCCAAAATGGTGGCCACCTGAAAACCTGGTCCCGCATGTCCGTGATAGGTCAAGGGAATGTCGGTATGCTTGCTCCGTATTTGTTTCACAATCTCGCCCAACCAGGCGGGACGAGCCACACCAGCCATATCCTTGAGACAAATCTCATCGGCACCGGCAGCAACCAGCTCATCGGCCAGTTGGGTGTAATACTCCACCGTATGCACCTTGGAGTACGAAATACTCATGGCCGCCTGGGCAATCATGCCGCCCTCCTTGGCGTATTTGATGGAATCGATGATGTTGCGCGGATCGTTAAGTCCACAAAAAGAACGGGCAATGTCGGTGCCCTGCAATTTCTTTACCTTAAACATGAGCCGGCGGACGTCCGCCGGCACGGGCGACATACGAATGCCGTTGAGGGCACGCTCCAGCATGTGCGTCTGTATGCCCGCATCCTTAAAAGGTTTCGTCCAGGCCCTTACCGCCTTGTTCGGATTCTCCCCAAACAACAAATTAATCTGCTCAAAACCTCCGCCATTGGTCTCTACCCGGGCAAAACAACCCATGTCCACAATGTGCGGAGCCACCTGCTCCAACTGATCAAGACGGGGTACATACTTGCCCGACGATTGCCACATGTCTCTGTACAACAGAGAGAATTTTATTTTTCTTCCCATAATGGTAAAACTTAGTAAATTATTTGCATATAATTTGTCCCCGGGGGGACAAACGCCACAATTCAAATTCCGATAAAAGCAACAGGAATACCAGCTGAATTAAACGCGCCTTAAGAGGCTGCTTCCTTCCCCTTTTCTATCTCTTGGTTCTCCGAAGGTCCTTAGTAACTAAGAATCGCTCCTGCAAACCACAACGAAGATGCGGTTCAGCCCTCCTTTTCCACCTTAAGCACACGCCCACGCCCGCCGGTAACCACCGATACCGCAGCGGCAATAACCGCCAGGTGCTTGCGATCAACCTGCCCGGGCGGAGAAGTATTACTTAACTTACTTTCCGTTTCCGGAAAAAACCGATTGACAAACATAATTATGGCATTCCCCAGGACTACCACCAAAAGAAGTATTACGAACACGGTCAGCATACCAACCACCATGAGGGTAAGTGCTTCCAGAAAATTTTCGCTCATAGCTAATAATTAAAGAAGTACACAATATTAGCAAATATAGTTCAGGTTATCAAACAAAAAGCCGCTTATACATACCAAACCACACAAATACCCCACCAAAACCGATAATTTATTACCCCAAATCCATCCGATTTCACACTGTACCATCCTTCAGTGCACAGTCTCTAAGCGCTACCCTTTTGGCATGCGCCCCGATTTCATATTATACCATCCTTCAGCCGTCCTCTCACTTTTCTCCTTTCGGCTTTCTGCTTTCCCCTTTCTCTTTTCAGCTCCTGCTCCGCGGCACGATTCCTCCGACCTGCCCTACCCCGCGCAACCTTTACACTTCCACATCATATACTCCTTATCCTTCACCTAAGGGCATAAAAAAACATAAAGGCAAACGTCCTTCAACGACCTGCCTTTATGCCATCCAAAACCAAAACTTAATAAGTACAAAAACAACTTCAAAGCAATGTCAAACTTGCTTTTCGAATTATTTGTTCCAAAAGTATAAAACAAGAATTAAACCACCAAATTACCCACAAGCTTTTTTCACCATTTTCCCAACTTCCTTTAATCCCCTGCCTCACACCTGACCCCACTCAAAGAAAAAACAGCGGACCGTGTAATGGCCCGCTGTTTTGATTAATTTAGCAGTATTCTAATGCTACATTTCTAATTATTAAATCTTCTGTGAAGCGTAAGCTCGGACTTATAATAATTTCCGTTTTCTAAATCCTCATACTCATAACTATAGATTCTATCTTCATCATAAGATGCTTCTCTCTCCCAACTCCATTCTTCAATGTATTGTAAAATATCCGGCTGCAGAA
>DUOK01000143.1 GCA_012838865.1 Bacteroidales bacterium
AGCCCCTGGTGCGTCGCCTGGACGGAAAGCGGGCCATTCAGGCCCAATGCGAGCCCAAAGACGGTTTCAGCGCAGAGGAGCTGCAGGCCGACCTCGACAAGGCGGTGCGGGCCATTCCGCTGCCTGCGGGCTATGAATTCAAATGGGTGGGCGCCTCGGAACTGAAGGACGATGCCCTGAAAGGCATTTTAAGTTACATCCCCCTGACCTTTGGCATTATTGTGCTGGTGCTGCTCCTACTGTTCAACGACTACCGCCGCCCCTTGATCGTACTCCTTTGTCTGCCCATGTCGATCATCGGCATAGTACCGGGGCTGTTGCTGACCGGGCAGCCCTTCTCCTTTGTCGCCATTATCGGGGTGCTGGGTCTGGCCGGCATGCTGATAAAAAATGCGATTGTGCTGCTCGATGAGATACAAATTCAGCTGGGGGACTGTACCACGCGTTACGAGGGCTTGCTGACGGCCACCATTCTGAGGGTGCGACCGGTCATTATGGCTTCGTTGACCACCATTTTGGGTATGCTGCCCCTGATAACGGATCCTATGTACGGTTCCATGGCGGTGGCCATTATTGGGGGACTGATTGTGGGGACCCTCATCACGCTGGTTTTTATTCCCATTCTGTATTCCGTTTTCTATGGCATACGCATTCACTAAACGGTAAAAAAGAGACTTTATGTACTGCAAGATAATATTTGGATGGCTGTTGTTTTGGGGACTAAGCGGGGCGCTGTGGGCCCAGGAGGATGGGCTGCGGGACCGGGAGGACACGCTGCGGGTGACGCTGGAGCTGAGCCGGAGACTGGCGCTGGAAAACAATGAAAGCCTAAAAATAGCCGAGGAGACCCTCCACAAGGCCGAGGGCGAGAAAATGGCGGCCCGCGCGGCCCGCCTGCCCAATATTTCGGCATCGGGCTATGCTTTGTACAACAAAAACGAGTTGCAGGAAGAGCTCTATTTGCCCACGCAGGTCTTTGATCCCGCAACGGGAGAGCTCGTTCCCAATCTGGTGCTCGACCCCACCGGCAACCCGGTGCCGGGTCCGGACGGCACGCCCCTGTTCCAATCCTATGCCTATCTCCCACTGGACATCACGCTCCGCGGCGCTGCCCTGGCGGGCATCTCGGCCGAGCAGCCCCTCTACAGCGGCGGACGCATTGCTGCCGCCAATAAAATGGCGCAGCTGGGCGAAAAAATGGCCCTGACGAACAGGGACCAGGAAAGGAGTCGCCTGCTATTTGAAACGGACCGGGCCTACTACACCTACCTGGCGGTGCAGAGTAAGTTGCATACGGCCAGGGAGTACAAAGCCTTACTCGGCGAACTGGTGAAGACGGTGGGCGACAGCTACGAGACGGGCATGGTAAACCGGAATGAAGTGCTGAAGGTGCAGGTGAAGTACAACGATGCCGCTTTGCAGGTGCAAAGGGCAGAAACGGGCTTGAAGCTGGCGGGGATGTCGCTGTGTCGGCTCATGGGCCTGGATTTGCATACCCCCCTGCGGGTGGAGGACAGTCTGCACATCGAAGATCAGGACAGGACGACCCGGCCTTCGGCTTCGGCCACGGAAAGAAGGGAATACCGCCTGCTGGAAAATAAGGCCGAGCTGGCCCGCGAAAACATAAAATTGGTGCGCGGTGCTTACCTGCCCCAGGCGGGCGTGGCGGTGGGCTATTCGTGGTTGATGGTGGACAGGCAGGATGCCGACAATTTTTCGAGTCACGGTCTCAGCATTATGGCAACGCTTAAGATTCCGCTGACCACCTTTGGGGAGGGGAAGGGCAAGATGGCTGCGGCCAGGGCCGAGTACAACATTCGGGAGCAGGAGCTTTTGCAGGCGCAAAAGCTCTTACAGCTCGAAAACGAACAGGCCCGTTTGTATCTGGCCGATGCGGCAAGCCGTGTGGAAATGGCCCGGGAGGCGCTGCAACAGGCCGAGGAAAACAGGCGGGTGAGCAAGGACCATTACGAGCTGGGCATGGAGCCCATCGTCGACCTGCTGGAAGCCAATGCCCAGTGGCAAAAGGCAGCGGGCGACCTGACCGATGCCCTGACCGATTATAAAATTCAGGAAAGCAATTATTTACGCGTAAGCAATCAATAGTGCCCAATTATTGCACCAAATAATGAAAAGCAGTATCTTAAATCCCGACTTAAAACGAAACCCACCATGACTAAAGAACGAAACGACGACGAGCTCATTGAAATTTATTCCTCCTCGCCCCTGGAAGCACAGATGGTGAACAGCCTTTTGCAGGATGCCGAAATAGACACTTTTATCAAGGACGAACTGATGGGAAGCATTGCACCCTGGTACGTTGCCGGAGGTGGTGCAGGGGCGGTAAAAATTGTGATCAACAGTAGGGATTACGAAAAAGCCAGAGCCATCATCGACCAGTTTGAGGCCAACAAGGAATAAACACCAAACACATTAGGGCTGCCCTAACGCTGTTTTTTTCGTTGGGATAAATATTTTTGCTTCTTATCAAAATATCGTCGTACATTTCCTACCGTATTAACCTTAAATTTAGGATTATGGGAATGCTCAAAGAATTCAAGGCCTTTGCCATGAAAGGCAATGTGGTGGACATGGCCGTAGGTATTGTTATTGGCGCCGCCTTTGGTAAGATTGTGGCCTCCGTGGTCAACGACATCATTATGCCACCCATCGGTCTGCTGGTGGGCGGAGTCAATTTCAGGGAACTGCAGATTGTTTTGAAGGAAGCAGTGGGCGAGACCGCCGCAGTCACCATCAACTACGGCAATTTTATTCAAGTCGTCTTCGACTTCCTTATTATTGCCTTTGCCATTTTTATGGTGGTTAAGGCGATGAATGCCGCCAAAAAGAAAGAGGCGACAGCACCTGCTGCCCCGCCGGCTCCCTCCAAAGAGGAAGTTTTACTGGCCGAAATCCGCGACCTGTTGAAAAATAAGTAAGCACGGAAGGATTTAATTTTAGGCTTGCTGCTTTGCCGTTCTGAAAAAACCCCTATTTTTGCAGAGCAATTAGGGGTTGTTAGCTCAGTTGGTTTAGAGCATTACCTTGACAGGGTAGGGGTCACTGGTTCGAATCCAGTACAACCCACACAGTATTAGAACAAAAAAAGAATCCGGTTCTCTTTTAAGGGCCGGATTTTTTCTATTTTTAACGCTTCAACCTTAATTATCATTTTAATTCACCCAAAAACAACATGATGAAAAACCTAAGAACCAGCCTGCTGGTTGTGCTGAGCCTCCTGCTGCCGGTGCTGACCCAGGCGCAGGAACAATCGCTGCTGTGGAAGGTAAGCGGCAAAGATTTGAGTAGTCCATCCTACGTTTACGGCACCATGCACATGCTTTGTGCCCAGGACTTTCAAATGCCGGAGAAACTGCAATCGGCCCTCGCAGAAAGTCAGACCCTGGTGCTGGAGCTGAACCCGATGGACCCGGCGGTAATGGCAGAAATGCAACCCTTGATGATGAATCCCGGCATGGAGAACATTTACAAGGGACTGGCGGCGGAAGACTACGCCTTAATCGACAGCACCTTGAAGGTGCATTTTGGCGCGGGTCTCGATCAGGTGGGTATTATGAAGCCCATGGTACTTTCTTCTATGCTGACTATGGCGGTGATGTTGCCCTGTGAGGCCAAAATATCGGTGGACGGCATCCTGGCGCAACAAGCCACAGAAAGCGAAAAGCCGATTCAAAGTCTGGAGAC
>DUOK01000020.1 GCA_012838865.1 Bacteroidales bacterium
AAGGAAGTATTCCGATCGGGTTTACCAATGAGTTCTATGTCACAGAAATTACCAATTTGCCTGAAAGGGAGATGTTTGATGCCCATAATGAAGAGTTTTGTGGGCAAAAAAGTATGACGCCAAACCGAGTATACAGCAAGGCATCTCCTGCCAGGTTCTTTATTAAGTACACCAAAGGAAGTGATATCTGGAAGCATTGATGGCTTCGGTGACATTAGCCCTTAAATCCCCTTCCCATGTTCCCCATAAAAGTTACTTGTGCAATAATTTTATTCGGTTCTAAAACGCTGGTGGTGCAGCGTGGTGCTGCCATGAGTATGCCCTTGAAATGGGAGTTTCCGGGCGGGAAGTTGGAGGCCGGGGAAACGGAGGAGGCTTGCATTAAGCGGGAGATTAGGGAGGAGTTGAACATTGAAATTGAGCTGCTGGCGCGACTGACGCCTGCGCTGCATCATTATCCTGATTTTTCGGTGGAGTTGCTGCCTTTTTTGGCGCGGCACAAGGCTGGCGATTTAAAGCTGCTGGAGCATAAGCAGTATTTGTTGCTCGATATTAACGAACTGAGCGCTTTGGATTGGGCCGAGGCGGATGTGCCTATTGTTGAGGAATACTTAAAGTTGCCATTATGAGGGAGGGTATTTATGAGGAGCTGGTTACCCAACTGGTGGCCCAGAAAATCAGGGAGATCGACAGGGATCGGTTCTACATCAAGACTTCGGTGCTGGACAAGGAGGAGGCGGCGGCTTTGCTGGCGCGTCACTTGTCGCTGACCATAAAGAATGCCTTGAGTTATGTGCGGGGAGATAAAGCCCTGGAACGTCAGATTGAAATTGCCAATAAAATCATACTGGTTTTAAGGGATGAACTGAAGAAGGAGGAGTTCGACCGGGACCTGGTGGCTGTGGAGGGGGAGGTGCTGAAAGCGGTTTTTTCGAGGGTGGATGCGTATTTTTCGGATTTCGACTTGCGTTTAAAGGAAATTACGCCCTACACGCGCTTAACGCACAGCGAATTGTTTACCGGTGGTAATGTGGGGCTGTCGCTGGAAAGCGAGCTGAAGAAGGAGATTCTTTCTTCCAATGAGATCGATTTACTGGTGTCTTTCATCAAGTTTAAGGGCATCATTATTTTGGAACGGGAGCTGCGTGACTTTACACAACGGGGTGGTCGTTTACGGGTGCTTACGACCACTTATATGGGGGCTTCGGATTATAAGGCCATTCACTTGCTCTCGAAGCTGGATAATACCCAGGTAAAAATTTCCTACAATACGGGCAATGAGCGCTTACATGCCAAGGCCTATTTGTTTAAGCGCAATACCGGTTTTCATACCGGCTACATCGGCTCTTCAAACTTCTCGCGCTCTGCTTTAACCGATGGTTTGGAATGGAACTTAAAGGTGACCACCAAGGAGGTGGGGCACATTATTGATAAGTTTCAAAAGACTTTCGATTCGTATTGGGAGAGCGACGATTTTGAGCTGTTTAATGATGCGCTGCACAAGGAGAGGTTGATGGGCGCCTTAAACCTCGGTCGAACCGGGAATACAACAGCAACACCCGGCACCTTTTTTGAATTGAGGCCTTATCCCTTTCAGGAGGAGATTCTGGAAAAGCTGGAGGTGGAGCGGAAGGTGCACAAGCGGCACCGCAACCTGGTGGTTGCGGCAACGGGAACCGGTAAGACTGTAATTTCGGCATTCGACTATAAGCGCTTTTGTGCGGCGAATGGTTCCGCTCGCTTGTTATTTCTGGCGCATCGTAAGGAGATTTTAGTGCAGGCCATGGCGACTTTCCGGGGCATCTTGCGCGACAATAACTTTGGGGACCTTTGGGTGGATGGTTTGGAGCCTGCTGGTTTTGATCATGTTTTTGCTTCGGTGCAAACCCTCAAGAATCGCATGGATGATGGGTTGTTTTCGTCTGGGTTCTTTGATTATGTGGTTGTGGATGAATGTCATCACCTTACTGCAAACAGCTACCGGGGTATCATCAATTATTTTAAGCCAAGGGTTTTATTGGGTTTAACAGCTACGCCGGAGCGGATGGATGGGGGCGACATTCAAGAGGACTTTCATCAGCGGATTGCGGCAGAAATTCGTTTGCCGGAGGCGCTCAATCGTAAACTGTTGTGTCCCTTTCAGTATTTCGGAATCAGCGACAGTGTGGACCTCACCCGGGTGGGTTGGGAAAGGGGGCGCTATGTGGCCAGTGAGTTGACGTCGGTTTATACGGCCAATGACAGGCGGGTTGGTGAAATCATTGCTGCTTTGGATCGGTACACCCGCGAGAAGAAGGAGGTGCGTGCTTTAGGCTTTTGTGTAAGTATTGAGCACGCCAATTTCATGGCACAGAAATTTTCTTTAGCGGGACTTAAGGCGGCTGTGCTGACCAGTGCCAACGGTAAGGATCGGGAGGATTTAAGACAGCGCTTGTTCCGCAGGGAAATCAATTACCTTTTTGTGGTGGATATTTTTAACGAGGGGGTGGATATTCCGGAAATTGATACCGTTTTGTTTTTGCGGCCTACGGAAAGTTTAACGGTGTTTTTGCAGCAGTTGGGCCGGGGCCTGCGTCTGGCAGAGGACAAGGAGGGCTTAACGGTGCTCGATTTTGTTGGGAACTCGCGACCGGAGTATAATTTTGAGAATAAGTTCAGGGCTTTGGTGGGAAAGACTGCCACCACGGTTAAAAAGGAAATTGAGGACAATTTCCCGCATCTGCCTTTGGGTTGTTCCATTGTTTTGGAGAAAAAGGCCAGGGAGGTGATTCTGGCCAATGTTAAGGCGGCCACATCCTTCAGTCGGAATCAGTTGATACTCAAAATTAAGGGTTTTGAGCACCAGAGTACGCTGGCCTTTAACCTGAAGAATTTTCTGGATTTTTACAATGTCCCGATTCAGACGATTTATCGGCATGGGGGATGGAAGCGCCTGTGTTACGATGCTGGCAGGCTGGCATCCTTTGACACGCTTTATGAGAAGGAAATCATTGGTGGCATTGGCAATAAGTGGTTGTCTTGCCGCTCATCGAGCTACTTCAGCTTTGTGTTGGCCTTGGCCCAAAAGGGTTTTAATGTTGCGGTAAGCGCTTTTAATGAGGAGCAGCAGGCTATGTTGTTGATGCTGCATTACGACATTTGGCAGAAGGCGGGTGGTTTCACCTCTCTGGAGTGGAGTATCCGTGAGTTGGGGCGCAACAAGACTTTGGTGGAGGAGATGGTGGAGGTTTTGGAGTTGCTGGAGGATGGGGTGGACTTTAAGGAGCTCGATTTTGTCTATCCTTATCCTCAGCCATTGAAGGTGCATGCGCGTTACACGCGCGATCAAATACTGGCTGCCTTTGGCTTCTCTACCTTTGAGAAGAAATCGTCGAACAGGGAGGGGGTCGCCTTCAACAAGGCAACCAATACCGAGTTGTTGTTCATCAATTTGATTAAGTCGGAAGAAAACTTTTCGCCGACGACCATGTACGATGATTATGCCATCAACGAGACCTTGTTTCATTGGCAGAGTCAAAATGCTGTTGGTCCGGATACCCCACGTGGCTTGTCGTACATCAGGCACCGCGAAAAAAATAAGCGCATCCTGTTATTCGTTCGGGAGCAAAAGAAGGATGAGTTTGGCCATACCATGGGCTATGTTTTTGTCGGCGAAGGGGTGTTGCGGGAGCACTATGGGGCCAGACCGATGAGCATCGTTTGGGCGCTGAAGCAGTCCTTGCCGCCCTACCTTTGGCGGGAGGCGGCCAAGTTGCGGGTAGGTTGAGTAGGGGCACTTGAGGTTGTGAACCAGTCTTGCCCATTGGGGGTTGGCGGCAGTTTTGGAGTTGGCAGTTATGGACGGTAATTGTGAGCTTAATAGATTTATGGACAATTTTTAAAAGATTCTAAATATGAAAATTCATTGCAGAAATAGAGACATTAGAACACTTGAAGAATGGAGAGAGATTGTTTTTACTGGTAAAAAGGAAATACACTGGAAAGAAGGCAGAAGTGCCTACGCTTTAGCGGATTTCGTACTGAATAAAGATGGCTTAAGTGTTGTAAAGCAAATGGTTTCATCCGTAATAAATGAGGGATTTGAATTTACTTCGGCAATACCCGAATATGAAGCCAGGTTTGACAAATATGGTCATGGTCGCGAACACGATTTGGGTATCTTCGGCAGCACGGTAACAGGTAAAAACCTTTTTATTGGTGTTGAATCAAAAGTTGACGAATCCTTTGGAAGCACCATTGGTACAGCTTATGTAAAAGCTAAAACCAAGGAGCTAAATGGTAAAAAAACAAATGCGCCTCAGAGAATAGAAAGATTACTGGAAACGACCTTTAGTAATGTCCTTGAATCAGATTTTGGTCTGCGTTATCAATTATTGTTTTCTTCAGCAGGAACCTTATCCATAGATGCCGACATACATGTTTTTTTGGTTTTAGTGTTCAAAACGCATCTTTACGATCCAGAGCTCGGTAGCAAAAATGAGAAAGACCTAATGGCCTTTCTAAAAAGAATTAAAGCGCAAGAAATGAATAAAGGACACTTCAAAGCCTCAATAGACAATAAAGAATTACATGTTATTTATAAAGAAATAGAATGTCAGACTCTGCATGGGTAAAACGGTTCAGAATGTGCCACTAATTCCGGCCAATTAGCTGTTGGATATTCCGGTGACATTGACTCCTTAAATCTCCTTTCTCATGTTCCCCTTAAAAGTCACCTGTGCAGTAATACTGTTAGGTTCCAAAATGCCGGCAGCGGGCCTGTTTATCTAAAAAAACTTACAGATAAGCGTAAGTCTTTTATTTTTAAGGAGTAAGCGCTTGGGTTTTGTGGACTTATTCATGGTATGGCTACGTTTACACCTCTTATTTTGGCTGGATTGGCCTGTTTGGATGCAGAGAACCTTAACGCCATGATTTACATGAGTTTGATTTGTGGGGCATCCCTGATTCTGGCTGGTTGGTTACTGCATGCTTTGTTGAAACGGCTCGAGGAACATCGGTTTTTAATGGTTCCTATTTTAGGCCTTGGTGGCTTTTTAGCTCTGAATGGTGTTTTGTCGGTGTACTACATGCTCAATAATCCTTTTGCCTGGTTGGCATTTCTGCTTACTGTGGCTGTGCTGATTGTGGTATTGACATTAGGCAGGACCAGGGATTGATTTACTGGAGTTGGGCTTTGGCCCCTTGGAGGGGCCGGGTTGTACTGGGTGCTGTCCCAGGCGAATGAGCGCCGGGGTGGCAAAGGAAAGGAGGCCCATGAGTACCACCAGACTTCCGGAAATGATGAAGGTGTTGGTGATGCCTATCTTCTCGGCAATGAGTCCCGCAAACAACAGCCCAATGGTGCTGGGCAGGATGGCCAGACTGTAATAGAGAGAGAAGACGCGACCGAGTTTCTCGGGGACGACTTCGATTTGCAGGATGGTGCTGCGAGTCACCATCTGAGTGAAGTTTCCAGCGGTTTTGTGCCGCTTATTGTATCCCGGGCTTGTACATGGTTGCAATTCTTGGTAAGTAGATGGGGGCAAAAGTAAGTGCTTTCTCAAAAAAGGACAAGATTTTATTGCGGACAATCTTGTCCTTAATGCCACATTGTTTTACCTTTACCAAAAATGGAGGTCGAGATGAAACAATTACATTCCCTTAAGGGCTTTGTTCCCTTTGATCCCGATTATTATGGGAACTTAGAAAAATTGGTGGGACAGTCCTGCAAAATCAACTATTTTGATGCCGATGGGACGGTGGCCGATGCTTCTGGGCGTTTAACGGACTTCCTGCGTCCCGATGATTTTGCACACTTTGTGGTGCTGGATGAGGAAGTGGCCCTGCGCAGCGACCGCATCATAACCCTCAACGGCCGACCGGGGCCGGCCTTTGAGGAGTACGATCTTTATGCCTTGCAATGCCTGACCTGTATGGGTGGCATGTAGGGATTAGCAGCCTCAGCTGCAATCCCCATCGGGGGTGCAGGCTGCCCCTTCGATGATGTCCATTTGGAGTGGCTTGTTTTCCTTTTGCCATTCGGCCAGCGTGGTTTGAAGTATCTCCACAAACTTCTCGGGGTCCTGGCCCCCAAATACGGCCAGTTTTCTGTTGAATACGAAGAAGGGCACGCCTTTTACACCCACTTGTTTGGCTTCTTCCAGGTCGGCCTGCACCTTACTTTGGTAAGTGCCTTTTTCCAGGGCAGCTTTAAACGCGACAGGATCTAAATCCATGGCCCGACTCAGTTCCAGAAGGGTTTCCACATCGTTTACGTTTTTGCCTTCGCACAAGTAGGCACGGAACAGGAGTTCTTCTGCTTCATCCTGCTTTCCTTTTTCTTTGGCAAAGTGTAGCAACTGATGGGCCTTGAAGGTGTTGGCCGGTTTGGCCTTTTCAAAGTCGTAGTCCAGACCATATTCCTTGGCCAGTTGGGTTACATTGTGGTGCTTTTCTTTGGCTTCTTCCAGTGAAATGTTGTAGCGTGCGGCCACCATTTCGTAGGTGCTTTTATTGTAGTCGTCCGGCAGCTGGGGCTGCAGTTGATAGCTCTTCCAAACAAGCTCCACTTTGTCGCGATCGACAAAGCCCTCCAGGGCTTTTTCCATCCTTCGCTTTCCGATGTAACAATAGGGACACATCACATCGCTCCAAATCTCTACCTTCATTTTATTTTCCATGCTATCATTTTTTATTCCATTAGTTTAACGGCAGCCTTTTGGCAGCTTCCTGTTCATCCCTAACAAGGATGCTCAGACTTTGTTTATTGCTTCGCTTTTTATTGAGGGCATCTAAGATTGGTCGCCCATGATTTTTTTGTAAGTTTATGGTTTAACGCAGCTTGAGGGAGGCGCCATTATTTTGTTGACTTACGTAACCGATAAGAGCTTTGGACCTTCGGGCAGTTTTGCCGGGTATTTTTTGATGGGGGTGGGCCTCTTTACCATTTTCCTGTCGATATCGGGCGCGGTTTTGCTGCTTATGGGCAGCTTTATGGCCTTTTCTGCTTCGGGCTGTTCGGTAGATGTGGACCATTTTCGCATTCGCTTTACCAACAATCTGTGGGGCTTTATTAAGGTCGGGAAGTGGCAGTACGTGCACCGCAAGATGCAGCTGGGCTTGAGTCATGCCCGAATGGCATACCAGGTACACAGTCTGAGCAACCGTACCATCAGCGTTACCGACCCCGATTGGCGGGTAAATATTTACGACGGCGAGAAAAGCCGCAAGGGGAAAACCATTTGTAAGTTTAGGAACAGGGACGATGCCGAGGAGGCCTTGGCCCGATTGAGTGAGCTGCTGAATTTGACGATACGCAACGAGAAGCTGGCCCTGGGCTAAAGTAGGTTTATACAGCACAAGTTTAATATGAAGCAAGATGCAATACAGAAGTGAAAAAGACACCATGGGCGGGGTAAAGGTCCCTGCCGATAAGTATTGGGGCGCACAAACGCAACGTTCCATACTTAATTTCCCTATTGGACCGGCTGGTTCTATGCCGCTCGAAATTGTCCGGGCCTTTGGTTACCTGAAGAAGGCGGCGGCATTGACCAATATGGAATTGGGGGTACTGCCTAAGGAGAAGGCGGAGTGGATAGCACGCGCAGCCGATGAGATTATAGCCGGGGAACTGGACGACCAGTTCCCCTTGGTGGTATGGCAAACGGGGTCTGGCACGCAATCCAATATGAATTGCAATGAGGTGATTTCGAACCGTGCCCATGTGCTGGCAGGCAACAAGCTGGGCGAGGGAACCCCGCTGATTCATCCCAACGACGATGTAAATAAGTCGCAGTCTTCGAACGATACCTTTCCGACAGCCATGCATATTGCGGCTTACAAAATGGTGGTGGAGCACCTGCTTCCTTCGGTTTCGCTGCTGAAAGAAACTCTGCAAAGGAAGTCGGAGGAGATGATGGAGGTGGTTAAGATTGGGCGTACCCATTGGATGGACGCAACGCCTTTGACCCTGGGTCAGGAGTTTTCGGGCTATGTGGCCCAGCTGGAGCATGGCTTGCGGGCGCTCAGAAACACCCTTCCGCATCTTTCGGAGCTGGCTTTGGGGGGAACGGCGGTGGGTACCGGTCTCAACACGCCTGAGGGTTATTCTGAAAAGGTGGCGGCAAAGATTGCGGAGCTTACCGGACACCCCTTTGTTACGGCGCAGAATAAATTTGAGGCCCTGGCGGCCCACGATGCCATTGTAGAGAGTCACGGTGCCATAAAGCAGTTGGCAGTGAGTCTTATGAAAATGGCCAACGATGTGCGTATGCTGGCCTCGGGTCCCCGTTCGGGCATTGGGGAGATCAACATTCCGGAGAATGAGCCGGGCTCTTCCATTATGCCGGGCAAAGTGAATCCCACTCAGGTGGAGGCTTTAACGATGGTGTGCGTTCAGGTAATGGGCAACGATACCACCATTACCATGGCCGGAGCCAACGGTCATTTTGAGCTGAATGTGTTTAAGCCGGTTATGATCAACGCCTTTTTGCAGTCGGCCCGCCTGTTGGGCGATGCCTGCAGGGCCTTTAACGATAATTGTGCGGTGGGCATAAGGCCCAACCACGCCCGTATTACGGAACATCTGAACAATTCGCTGATGCTGGTGACTGCGCTCAACACGCACATCGGCTACGAGAATGCGGCCAAAATTGCGAAAAAGGCCCATGCCGAAAATACCACCCTTAAGGAGGCGGCCTTGGGGCTGGGGCTCGTTTCGGGGGAGGACTTTGACCGCTGGGTGGATCCTTCTGCCATGACGGGCTTATGAGGGCTGAGCGCTAAAAAGGGACTACCATACAGAAAAAGCAAAAGGCCGGCGTGAGCCGGCCTTTTTAGGTGTGAAATTGTGTTGATGGTTCAAATACAACCCTAGTTCAGGGTTATGCGGTCAACGTAGTAGCCGTGGCCTACGCAAAGGAAGCCGTCCTGAGCCTGAATCAGATCCAGGGCCTCCTGGGTGAGCGTTACTTCTACCATGCCGTTTTCATTTATTATCAAGGCTTCGGTGCCGGGCAGCATGGTCCACCATCCGGAGGTGGTTTGCAGCTGACGGTCGGCATCGGCCGGCTCTATGGAGTAATGAATGCTCAGCGTAGATCCTGCCGATATGCCGGCAAAGACGTCTTTGGCGATGAGGTTGAAAGTCTTGTTGGGATTGCCGTCTTCAAAGATCCAGGACACATAGTGGTGGCCTTCGAAGAGCACCGTTTCTGCGCTAAAGGTTACGGTTAATTCGGTAACAAGACTGCCGCCGCTGAAGAATTTCAGCTCGTTGTTGTTGCTGGTCTGACCGCTGAGGGTGTAGGTGCCGGCATCCAGGGCGGGACTGGTCATCACCAGTTCGGTGGCGCTTTGCTCGCTGAAGCTGGTGATGGTTTCTCCGGCAATGGTGAGCGATGCAATCTGGTCCATGTTGAGTCCGGTCAGGCGCCATTCTGAGCCGGGGGTGGCGCGACTGGCGCCTCCGGTTACGAGGGCCGAGCTGGTGATTACCACCTGGTTGGCGCCGTAGTCGTTGCCGCCTTCATCTACCAGCAGCACACGGTATTGGCCGTCGCTCAAATCGGCAGGCACAGTGTACTCAAGGTAGTTTCCTTCTTCGCCTTCCACAAAGGTGGGGTTATTGATGCTTTTCCCGCCCATGACTATGCTCTTAACCAAGTGCAGGTTGTCGCCATAGAGCAGGGCCGTAGTCCCCGGAACCACAAAGCGTTCGAAGCTTTTCTCCGTAGCCCAGGGATCTTCGGGCAGGGGATTCACCTTTACCGTTCCTTCGCGGAAAGTGCTTTTACCGGCCTCGGTGGTTACCAACACTTTAAAATGATAGTCGCCTGCTTTTAGGTTGAGGTCGATTTCGGTACCCTCCTGCACTTCGTAGCCGTCTATGAACCAGCTTACAGTACTGTGGGTAGATGGCGTAACAACCAGTTCCATAGCGAGGTTGGCATCGCGGTTGAACTCGGCAATCTGGGGCAGTTGTCCATTTTCGCCGTTGGCAAAAATGGGGTCCAGGATGCGTGGCTCATCCTCTGCGGTAATGGTCTCGAAGGGGTCTTCTTCGCTGGTGCAGGCTGTGAAGCTCAGACTTAAGGCCAGAAAGGCCGGCAGCATATATTTTAGTTTCTTCATACTATTGGTGTTTTTCAATGGTTATTTTGCAACATCCCACCACAGGGTGGTATTCCAACTGTTGAAACCGCCCATACGGGCCAGCGCTTCTTCGTAACTTCTCTTGTTGTACGACGACTCCAGAACAGGATAGCTCAGGCGTACGGGTATTTCTGACCCTCCGGTAAGGAATTGCTCAAAGCCGTATTCGGCCGGGGACTTCAGTCGGGGATAGCCCGAACGACGCTGGTTGGCCCAGGCTTCTGAGGGGTTGGTGAAATGCAGGATCCAGGCCTGGGTATTGATGGCTTCCTTCTTCTTCTCAAAGGTATGGCCAATGCCGTTGGCGGCCAGGTAGCTGTCGAATTCCTCCTCGCTTACCGCTTCGGTACCGTAGTTGTCGGTCAGAAAATCCATGGCGGCTCTAACGCCCTGGGCATAGAGTTCTTCTGCGGTGCTGCCGCCTACGGTCCATTCCTTAAGGGCTGCTTCGGCCAGCAGAAACTTGACTTCGGCCGAGGTCATCACTACGCCGGGGTTGTCGCCGCGCAGGAAGTTGTTGGCCAACTTGGGCTCGGCTTCGCGGTCCACAACATGATTGATGGAGGGGTTGGCCTCGGCCAGCTCCCTTAAGATGTCGCTTTCGAAACTGGGAGGCCAGGGCTCCCAGGAGTAGGCACCTGGTTCGCGGGTTTGAAAGGGAATGCCTTTGTCCAGCATTTCCTGAGTAAGGTCGATGCGGTTGGTGGGACTGGTGGCACTCATGAGGCCGTCGTAATAGCAACGGGCAATTCTGAAGGTTCTGGGGTCGCCATTTTCGTACATTTGGTTGAAAAAGGTGGCACAGAGGTAACTGGGATTGTTTGCAGGGTCATTGCCAAAGAGGAGTTGTGAGAGGGCGTTGCCGCGGAAATCGGCATAGGCTTCCTGGCCAAAGCTGAAGGCGATGGACAGGTACTTAATCAGGGCGTCGTCGGCTCCCGTTTCCATAATGCCGCCGTCGGCCTGGAGGGCGGTTTCAAACTCTTCCCGGGCTTTTTCAGGCGCCACATCTGAAATGCGCATGGCAAAGCGCAGACGCAATGAGTTGGCCAGTTTTTTCCATTGGCCCAGGTTGCCGTCAAAAATGACATCGCCGGTAATCTGGTCTTTGCTGTTGTCGAAGGCGGCAACTGCTTCGCCCAATTCCTTAAAGAAATCCATGTAGATCTCTTCCTGGGTGTCGTAGCGGGGATTGAATTTGCTGTCGAGATAACCCATTCCGGCTTCGCTGTATGGGGCGTCGCCATAGATGTCGGTAATCAAAGACATCATATACACCCGATAAATGCGCAGGGCCGAATGGATGTTTACTTTGTCGGGGTCTTCGGAAGTCCGTACCATACCATCGGTAAGGTTTTTGATGGCATTGGGGTAGAAGCTGGTCCAGATGCGACTCATTTCGTTGTTGTCGATGGTATGGCGTCCGCCGTAATTGGTGGTGTTCCAAGAGCCCATCAGGTGCTGACTAAAGGCGTAGTGGTAGTTGCGGTAGATTTCTACCATGCCCAGGTCGCCGTAGGTCTGCAGCTGCGCGGTAGTCAGCTGCGCGTTGGGGTCAATGGTGGCCGCCTTAGAAGGATCGGTGTTCAGATTCTCCAAATATTCATCGCTGCAGGCACCGAAGAACAGCGCCGAAGCCACCAATAACAGGATAATATAGCTTTGTTTAAAGTTCATAGTCTTAGAATTTTACGTTGACATTAAAACCATAGCTCTTGCGAGAAGGCAGGGAGCCGTATTCCAGTCCCATACCGGTGGTGTTGTTGTAGTTCGAATCCGGGTCGATGTTCGGGATGTTTTTCCAAACGATGAAGGGATTGCGGGCAACGGCCGATACGGTCAGTCCTTTTACCTTATTGCGCAACAGGGTTTGTGGTACGTTGTAAGTCAGGGAGATCTCGCGACATTTCACGTAGGAGTTGTCGTAGATGAACATCGAGGGCGCATTGCGGCTGACGCTCATCCAGTAGTCCTCGGGATTGATGTAGATGTCGTTGTCGCGGTAGGTGCCGTCGCCATTGGCAATAACACCGGGGGCAATGTAACCGCCGGTCGGGGTCCACTGGCCGCCCTTGGGTACGCCGGCTGCCTGCCGGGCTTCCTCCGATTTGTACCAGGCTTCGCGTCCTTCGAGGGTGCCTTTTTCCTTGCCCGACTCGTGGGCGGCACGGGCCGACATGGAATAGAGGTCGCCGCCAACTTTCACGTCGAACAGGGCCCAAAGCGACAGGTTTTTGTAGCTGAGGGTGGTACCCAGACCGCCGGTCCAGTCCCACGAGGCATTACCCAGTATGTGGTTGCTTTTGTCGTACTGGGGCAGACCGGTATTGGGGTCGATCAGTACCTGGCCGTTTTCGTTGCGCTCGAAATCGGGACCCACTATGGAGCCGAAGTTTTCGCCTACCATGGCGGCTACTTGTACATCCAGCCAGGGCGCTTTTTCCAGTTCAATCATGTCCATATCGTCCACCAGCTTGCGCACGATGTTGCTGTTTTTGGCAAAGTTCAGGTTGACGTCCCACGAAAAGTCGTTGATCTGCACGGGACGGGTGTTTAGGGAGATTTCCACCCCTTTGTTTTCGATTTCACCCGCGTTGATCAGGCGGTGGTTGTAGCCCGAAGTCCACGAGGTGGCCATGCCCATGATCTGGTTTTCGCTGACCTGTGTGTAGTAGGTGAAGTCCAGTCCGAGGCGGTTGTGCAGGAACTTCATTTCCAAACCGGTTTCAAATGAATTGGTGATGGTGGGCAACAAATCCTTGTTGGGGATGGTGTTGTTGTCGATGTAACCAATGGTGTAGCCGGGGTAACTCAGGTTCGATTTGGTGTAAACGAGTCCCAATTGGTAAGGATCGGTGTCGCTGCCCACCTGGGCCCACGACAGACGCATTTTTCCGTAGGGGAGAATGTCGCGGCGGTTTACCAATTCGGAGAATACAAAGCTTCCCGATACGGAAGGGTAGGTGTACACGTTGCTTCCGGCTGGAAGGGTCGACGATTGGTCGGTGCGTACGGTGGCATCCAGGTACAGCATGTGCTTCCAGCCCAGGTTGAGGGCGCCAAAGGCCGAAGAGATCTGCTTGCGGTAGGTGTATTGGTTGATGCTGCTTTCGTTGAAGCTCATCAGGGCCACTACATCGCGTATCTGCATGTCCTGCGCGGTAACTACGGTGGTCAGGTTATCCACCTTGTACATATTGCCCCCCAAGGTGGCGTTGAAGTCAAAATCGCCCCAGCTGTTGTTGTAAAGAGCCAGCACTTCGGCATTGTACATACTGTTGCGGTAGTTGCTGTTTTGCAGGCGTCCAGCCTCAAAACCGGGGGTGGTGGGCGCTTTAAAGTCGTCGAACTCGAACCAGTTGAGCTCGGTTCCCACGGTGGCCTGCAGCTTTATTTTCTCGCTGACGTTCCAAAGCACTTTTCCATTGAGGCGGAAGAGGTCTTTGTGCGACTTGTTGTAGTTCTTGTAAATGTCCCAGTAAGGGTTCACGTTGTAGGGGTCCATGCCGTTCCAGTTGGCGTAATTGCCGGCGGCATCCTCGTAGCTTTTCAACCACCGCTGGTCGTAGGTGGTGGCCAGAGTCATCAGGTTTTTCCCAACGTTCGATTTGCTGTCGCCCAGGGCGGGACGGTTTTTTACATCCTCAAAGGTGTAGTTGGCACTGAAGTCGAGGTCCACCTTGCCCAGGGAGGTGTGGCTGCGCAGGTTAAGCACATCGCGACTCATATGGGTTTCAGGAACAATGTCGTTGTTGCGCATATCGGTGATGGTGAAGCGCAATCCCGTTTTGCCGCTTTGGGCATTGACCACAACCGAATTGGTGGCGGTATTCCCGGTCCGGAAAAAATTGGAGGTGTTGTCGGGAATGATGAGGTAGGGACGCTCCACACCATCGTAGTAGCGCAGCATGTTGCCGCCGTCGGCCCGGGGGCCCCAGCTCTTGTTGGTGTTGGATACGGCATCGATGCTGTAGGTGCCGTTGCTTCCCATACCGAAGGTCTGCTGAATGTTGTCCCATTTGGCCAGCTGCGTATCGAAGGTCAGCGTTCCGTTGTACTCCACGCTGAACTGGTCTTCTCCGCTGGCTTTTTTGGTGGTGATGAGGATGACGCCGTGACTGGCGCGACTGCCGTAGAGGGCCGAGGCGGCGGGGCCTTTCAGTACCGACATGCTTTCAATGTCGTCGGGATTGATGCTGGAGATGCCGTCGCCCAAATCGTAGCCGCCGCTGTAGCCGGCACTGCCGTAGTTGGTGTTGTCGAGGGGTACGCCGTCGATAACATACAGGGGCTGGTTGTTGCCGGTCATTTCGGTGCTGCCTCGCAGAATAACGCGGGTTGAGCCGGAGGGACCGCCGGCGGTCTGACTCACCACCAGACCGGCTACGCGTCCGGCCATGGAGTTGATGACGTTGGTCTCGCGGGCTTTGGTGAGGGCTTCACCGGCCACTTCTTCCAGTCCGTAACCCAGGGCTTTACGCTCTCTTTTTATGCCCAGGGCCGTTACCACCACGTCGTCGAGCAGCTGGCTGTCTTCTTCCAGCAAGATGTTCAAAGGGGCATCGATGGCGCTGATGGCTACTTGCTGGGTTTTGTAGCCAATGGCGCTGATGACCAGGGTGGAGCCGACAGGGATGTCGAGCTCGAAGTTCCCATCCATATCGCTGACGGTGCCATTGGTCGGATTTTCCATCTCGACCAGGGTAACACCCGGAATGGGACCCAGAGGATCCGTTACTGTTCCGGAAACCTTTCGGATTTGCTGCTGCAGTTGAAGATTTTCCGATGACGATGCACTCAGCTGTTGGGTAGTCCCCAACAGCGTGAGGAACATTGTTCCGAAGAACAACACATTTTTCAGTTTGATTTTTTTCATAAAGCTTGTGCTAAGGATTAATATACTTTTACCCAATCGATGTACATGTGTGCGCTTTCACCGTCCTTTAAGGCGGTCAGCTCACTGGGGTCGTGAATGTCGGGAAAGGCACCTCCTACGGCCAGGTTAAGGAGGACGAAGCAGGGGTCCTGGAAGTATTCGTGGCGACCGCTGAGGGGACCGATGTCGAAGGAGCGAAACGCGATGCCGTCGATGCTGACGGTAAGTGTGTTTTCGCTCCAGTCGAGCGCATAGGTGTGGTAAGCACCGTCTTGAAGACTGTAGGCAAATTCGGCCCCGTAATACTCCTGACGGTGCGAAGCCACATCGGCGCCGTAATGAATGGCGGCGTTGTAATAGCGGTCGGTAGTGCCGTTTTTGATGCCGGTACGTTCGCCCATTTCCAGGATGTCGATTTCGCCGCAGGCGGGCCAGTTTTTACCGTTGTCGCCCATCATCCAAAAGGCCGGCCACAGTCCGTTGCCCGTTTTGGGAAGCTTAATGCTGGCTTCGATGCGGCCATACTTAAAGTTGAATTTGCCCTGACTGTTGACGCGACCGGAATAGATTTGGTCGCCCTGGCGTTCGGCCGTAAGGATAAGAACCGTTTTGCCGTCGTCGACGCCCACGCTTACATTAGCCGGCCGGTAGGCCTGAAGTTCCTGGTTTACCCAACCGGGATGGCGGGTTTCTTTGGTCCATACTTCTTCGTTGAAGAACTCAAAGTTGTCGATAAAGCGCAGGTCCTCCTGCTCCTCTTGGGGAAGGGTTTTTTCCTCCTCCTTAGAGCAGGCAGGTTGGATAAAAACGCCTGCAAGCATCAGTAGTGCCAGTATTCTCCTCATTTTTTCAGTTTGTTGGTTGTTAGCATCGGCAAATATGCTAACTACTGTTAAAATGGGGGTTTGATGGCTGACAAAGAAGGTTTGATTCCTAACACTTTTGTGTTGGAGTCGGGGAGATGTGTGGAAGGTGAAGTTTAGTTGGATGACCTGTATTTGCTGGGCTGCACGCCAAAGTGCTGCTTAAACAGGGAGCTGAAGTACTTGGGATTGACAAAGCCAC
>DUOK01000144.1 GCA_012838865.1 Bacteroidales bacterium
TGACCGGGGTAATCCAGCAAGTAACACGCGCCCAGCAGCTGCCCATAAAACTCCCTGCCCTGGGCGATATAAGCAAAGCACAAATGGCCGCCAACAAGGCAAATACGATGGAGTTCACCAGCATCAAGGGCAAAAACACCAAATACTTATAGGGCTGATACAGCCAGTATCCCCAGTCAAACTGCTTCGGTTCCACCTTCATCATAAATCAGAACAAAGAATCGCAGGCGTCTTTTGCGGCTGCTGACAAACAACAAAAATAACAGTTCTTGCCAGATGTGCACCATCAGGCAAACAAAAAGAGGCGTTCCACAAGGAAGCCGCCTCTTTTAAAAACAGAAATCGAAGCTCTTGGCGCTTAAAACTTAAAGTTAAGACCAAAACCCAGCAACTGTTTTGATTGAAGCTTTGGTCCGCGTGCTACCATGGTACTTTCTCCGTTATCCATTATTACCTCCTCAGAAGTCTTCACATCATGATCGTACACCAAATGCAGAGAAGCCACCGCAGTAAGATAGTTGTTGATTTTAAAATTCAGGCGTCCCTCCCACTCCACATCAACGTGTTGTGGCTCATCTGCTAAATTTGAAAACAGATCGAGACGCGTAAAGAAATCAACATTTTGAAGGAGGTTTTCCTTTTTGTAAACCGACTTTAAGGAAGCACCATACTCTCCCCTATATTTCTCACCGGCTTCTACACCATAGGCCCCCACTTTAGAAAGACTATCGTCCATAACAATGGTGCTTTTTGAAGTGAGGGGCGAAATGTAAAGTGAAAAATTGTCGTTGGGTTTGTAGTCCATACCCAAAGAAAATTGCATATAGGCAGGGGCCAAAAACTCAGAGATAACATTGCTGTTGGTGGGTGGATCCTGATATCCGGTGGTCATTTGGGTTCGAAAATCGAACAAACCACTGTAAAACCATTTTCCTCCTGCCTTGTAACCATACTTAGAGGTCAACAAAAGACGGTCTTCACTCTTAATCAGGTTATCGCTGCCCTGCTTCGTCAATCCGTAACCCAGGGTAAAACTGTTGTCCCAGGCACTTTTATTCTTGGCGTAATTGGCAAAAGTATTGAGCATAAAGGTGCCCGTCATGGAGTTTTGTCCCCCGGCTGCCCAATTATTCAGGGAAACCTGCGAAAAAGTAAAGGAAGCATCTCCCCCCTTTTTCCAAAAGGACAGACTGTCGGCTTCCTCTTGAGCAAAAGCGCCCAGAGGCAGTACCATCAACACAAGCCAAAAGGCTGATCTAATCTGCATTTTCATAGTACCTCCCCCTATTTTGCCTGGTGAATATGCACATCGCGCTGCGGAAAAGGAATGGAAATACCTTTGGCATCAAAGGCTTTTTTCACTTTTTCGTTGATCTCGAAAAACAAGGGCCAGTAATTGGCGGCATCTACCCATACCCGTGTAACCAAATCCACCGAATTATCACCCAAATTAACCAGGCCCACAAAAGGTGCCGGATCCTGATGAATGCGCTCCTCTGCATTCAGTATTTCCATAATGATTTCACGTGCCTTATCGATGCTGTCGTTGTAGCTGATGCGAAAAGTCCAGTCGAGTCGACGCACCGGCTCAGTAGAATAATTGATCATAGACCCTGTACTCAGTCCCCCATTGGGAATAATGATGGTCTTTTTATCGGGCGTATTCAAAATGGTATTGAAAATCTGAATTTCCTTAACCGTACCGGCGTGTCCCTGCGCCTCAATATAATCACCTACCTTAATGGGCTTAAAAATCAGCAACATTACCCCTCCGGCAAAATTTTGCATGGTTCCTGATAAAGCCATACCTACGGCCAGTCCGGCAGCACCTAAAATCGCAATAAAGGAGGTCATTTGTACGCCAACCATAGAAATCACACTAATCAGCAGCAAAGCTTTCAGGGTGAGTCCCACCAAACTGCTCAAAAAAGTCTGCAAAGTCTGTTCAAAATCACGCGCCTTAAACAACTTATTCAAGCTTTTGGTCAGCTTTCCAATTAGCCACAAACCAACAATAAGTGTCAACAAGGCCAACAATAATTTGCCTCCATAAGTTATTGCCAATTCAAGCAACACATCGGTTTCGGGCAAAGCATTCATAAGATCTTCCATTCTGTTCAAAAACTAAGGTTATACATTGCCCAAATATCGGCATTGCAAACCTTAATATCCAATTTTTTCGGGCCTTTTAGCACCCGGACTGTAAGCCCGTGCTTACCCCCTGTTTAACAGAAAAGCACAAAACCCCTTTTAAACAAGAACTTAGGCCCGGCAAACAGCCTTCCCTGAAAACGTAAAAATGCCGCCTGTAAAAAGACCTTTTAAAAGGCCCGTTCACAGGCGGCATACATTCTTCAGGACCCATTAAATCCTGCAAGTCCGGTATCACAGCAACCTAATTCTCTTCTTCCTCAGCAACTTCCCCATATTTATATTCCAACTCGTGTGTAAAGGTACTGTTGTCCTCCTTACGCGACCGGAATAGGAATTTAATGGTTCCACTTTCTTCCTCCTCAAATTGTTCCAGCGGAAAGCTGAACAGACCGGAATAGGGACTGGACTTGATATCGTCGTGCGCATTATGATGAAAATCGAGGGTAATAAATCCCTCCTTTTCCTGCTTTTCCTCATCATACACCATATATAAATAGTGCTTCTCTGCCTTTTGACCATAAAAGCTGAACTGAACATTCAGGTAACCATTGCCCAACGTCAGTGCACTAATGCTCACCGGATCGTTGCCTAGGGAGTCGCGCACTTCCTCATTGGCGGTGATGATGGTTTTAACAGGAACATTCTCAATCAGTGCCACTTTCACCTCATAATCAATTTCAGCGGATTCGGCTTCAGAAACTATCGCAAATTGAACCAGAACTCTTTTGCCATCGACGATATCATAGCCACTAGCGAGAAATTCGGTGGGCTTTAAGCGGTACCCGTCATCAGTAAGAATGGTAAAGGTGGCGGTACTGCTTCCTTCAATAATTCCCAATCGATACTGATAATACTCTCCCTCGTCGTCGTTCACCGAACAGGAGGCTGCGGCTAAAGCCAGCAAGGCACTAAATAAAAAAAGCATTCTTTTCATACGAGCATTCATTTAAAATATGGATAACTGATCAAAACAATTCAAGACTTAGATGCAAGCTTCCCAATAAGGTTGCGTCCCAAACTTAAAACTACAAATTGTAACATACACCCCCAAAAAAACAGGGGTTCATCACAAAAAACACTTCATTTTATATTTTTTCGCACAAAAAACAGGGGCTCTCTTAATAATTTACATACTTTTGTTTCAACACACCCCCTAATTGAAGGGGGTGCATCTCAAAAAAGCATGTTTTTATTCCTAAATACTAATTTAAAACCTGTAGTCATGAAAAAATTTGTCTTTTCGGCGCTTTTCCTAATAAGCGCCCTTGGTTTAAAAGCCCAGGAAGTAAGTGTAGGTATGGAGTTTTACAACCGCTATGTTTTCAGAGGGGTTGATTTTGGCAACGCACCCAGTTTGCAACCCAGTCTGGAGTTCAGTACCGGCGGCTTTACCCTCGGCGCCTGGGGCGCCTACTCAACCGGATTTGGCGGTGACGGAGCCTTTGCCGAAGCAGATTTGTACACCTCCTACGCCTTCGATTTTGGTTTGAGTCTGGGCCTTACTTCCTACTATTACCCCGGCACCTCCTGGTTCGAGACGGCTGAAGGCAGCTCCAGTCACGCCCTGGAATTTAACCTTGGCTACGAAATAGGCAGCTTTGCCTTTGGTGGCAATTACATGATTAACGATTCGCGCGACGGTGCAGGCGCCGAAGGCCAGGACCTCTATTTTGAAGTGGGCTACAGCGCCTCCTTGTTTGATGTCTTTGTAGGTGCCGGAGACGGCTGGCACACCACCGAAGGCAGTTTTCAGGTCGTCAACATCGGCATTGCAGCTACAAAGGAACTGACACTTACCGAACAATTTTCGCTCCCCTTGTCGGGTGCCGTTATTCTCAACCCCAATACAGAGCAATTGCACCTCGTTTTTGGATTATCCTTTTAACAAAACCGATAA
>DUOK01000021.1 GCA_012838865.1 Bacteroidales bacterium
CTCCGGGCTTATAAACTACAAATTCTCGACCATCAAAACGATTGAGACCATCCCAGGTAGCCAGCCAAAGAAATCCACGTCGGTCTTTAAGCATGGCAGAAATATTTCCGTGCGAAAGACCATCGTGCGTGGAATAGTGCGCAAAATGTGCAGCCTGAAAAGAAGCCTGAACATCGCCATAAGAAGAACAAGCCAAAAGAATCATCAGGCTAACGAGACCTATTTTAGTATTAATGGACATGGTACGAAATTAAGCATTGGGGCCCTCAACCAAGGGGGGAGAAAATACCCCATTAAGATAGAGGATTTAATGGAAAACAAAAGAATCCAGCACAATAAACTCCTTTAAACCGCTCACTAACAACACCAACAGCCGAACCAGCAAAATGACTCAAACAAATGGTTTGCCTGGTATCGCCGGACAATATTACTGCTTATCCGGCAAAATTTTCAAGTCGCAAGGCCGAAAGCTCTTTACATTTAGCTCAGGTTCAACCAAATCTATTAACACAATAATTTTTAAATTATGAAAGTAAAAATCTACCCCTTGGGCACAGCCCTTCTGCTGCTGTTGACCCTTTTATCGGCCGGCCGACTGACCGCCCAGAGCAAAGCAGAAGTGTGGGATTTCGGAGCAGAGGTCCTGAACACTGAAGTTTATGACAACCAGCTTAGTGTTGCCACCATCAACGGCTGGTACGACACGGGCATTACTCCCGGAAGCAACGGCAACGTACTGCCCTCTGCATGGACCGCAGGACGCGTGAGCTGGACCGGTGGCGGCAACGATCGTTTGCGCTCGACCAACACCGAACTGACCCGCTACGACGAAAACATTTCCAATTCTGACGGGTATACGGGTCGACTCTATGTCAACTCCGGTGCCAATACCACCCGCTATCTGAGTCTCCAGCTGAATGAAGACGACGAGATAACTCTGGTGGTGAAAACCGATGCAGGCGGAAATTTGGTCTTTACCCACGAAGAACAGCCCGAAGTCCATACAGAGGAAAGGGCGCTGACTTCAGATGTGACGACCCTCGAATTTGTTGCCCGCGCAGCGGGGACCTATCGGATCTACGACAATCAGGGTAAACCCAGCTATTTCCGAATTATTCGCAAGGCGGCCCGCTACATCACAGTCAGTGGCAGCATCGACCGTACGGCTGCAACTGATTTGCCGGCCAGCTATGCGCTGTCTTTTACTAACGAGGCCGGCAAAAGCTGGACAACCACAGTCAGCGACGATGCTTACAGTTTGGCTCTGCCCGCAGGCTACGCTTATACTGTGGCGCTGAAAGACACCCCGGGCTTTATTCTCGAAAGCGGTGAAACGCTGGCCGCCAGCGATACCGACTTTAACCACAACCTGGCCGTTAGCAGCATCGAACTGGTAAGCGTGAGTGGAGCCTTGGAAGGACTGGCCGCCGGAGACCTCATCGAAAGTCTGGTGTTTAGTCCCGCCCCTGAGGAAGGCAGCGGCTTTATTCCCCAAGCCCTTGTAGATGTAGACAACAACAGCTACAGTGTTGAGCTGGAACCGGCTTGCACCTATACCGTGCACGCCACAGGAATAAACGACTACTTCCTGAGCACTTCTACCATCTTGGTAAACGAAGCAGCTACGCAAAACCTGGTGTTTACCAAGAAGACCGTACACCCGGTAACCATCACCACCACCGGGCTGCCCGAAGGGGCAGTGACCGGACTGCAACTGATTTTCAGCAACCTGAATGAGGAAGGTTACAATTACAGCTTTAGCGGCACCGATGGGATCAGCTTGCGCAACGGCATTTACGAAATACAGGTGGGTGGACTGGACAATCAGCCCCTCCAACTGGCTCCGACGTCCTACCTGCAGGTGAACGACGAGGCAGCAGAGAAAAATCTGGAATTCAGACCCCTGACCACCTGGTCCTTCGACGACATGACCATCACCGCCTCAACAGCCAATTACAAGGGCTTGTTGTTGCAAGGGACATTGGCCAACGAAATAGCTAAGGGACACCTCGCAGCCAAGCCGGGAGCAAGCATTCAGGTACCTGTGGATCCAGGTCAAAAACTGGTGGTGGGCTACTACTATGCGGCAGATTTCAGCATAGAAGGAGGCCCCGCCATTACCACCGCCAGCGGAAGCACCAGTCAGCACGAAAGTGCGGAATACCTCTACCAGGGAAGTACGGCCGGCACCGTGACCCTTACCATTGGGGAGGGCGCCGGAACCACCTACCTGACCAGCATCAGCCTCCGTCCGGCGGTCGCCTACAGCGCCACCCTTGAGGTAGGAAGCAACAAAACCTACAAGAGCATTTCAGAGGCCTTGGAAGCAGTACGCAATATGAACCGCACAGCCGACCAGCGCGTTACCTTACTCATTGATCCGGGCAACTATGAAGAGATGCTGGTGGTGGATGTGCCCTCCGTCACTTTAAAAAACGCCGGGTCCAATCCCTCCATCCAGCTGGCCAACAGCGGCGTTGACATTGAAGACAGCGCAGTACGCATCACCTCCTATTATGGTCACGGCTACAGTTACTTCAGCATGGCGAGCAACCAAAAGTGGGATGCCGATGTGCTTCGGGTGAATAAGGAAAACAATGCCTTATCCTATGAGAATAAGGGTGCGGGTACCACCAATGGGTCCTACTGGAACGCAACAGTTGTGGTGACTGCCGAAGGTTTTGAAGCGGAAAACATCATTTTCGAAAACTCTTTCAATCAATACATTTCACAAAAGGAAGCCAACGACGTGGTGGTTCCGTGGATCAGTGGCAGCAAGGGCGACCGTCCCACCGATTACGGAAATACCACCGTGCAGGACAAAAGTTTTGTGGAAAGAGCAGCGGCCCTCGCCATCGCGAAGGGAGCAGATAAGGTGGTCCTCAACAACTGCCGACTGGTTGGCCATCAAGACACCTTCTTTGGGGGTTCTGGTGCACGTGTAGCTGTTTACAAGGGAGCCATAATGGGTGGAACCGATTACATTTTTGGTGATATGAATGCCACATTTTATCGGAGCGACTTAGTGTTGAACACCAGCGACGCGAGCAGTGATGTAGCTTACATAACGGCAGCTCAGCAATCTGGCGGTCGCGGCTACCTGATGTACCAGTGCAACATAGTCTCTGCCGTACCGGGTCGCGACAATGCTTCGGCGCAGCCCTCCAAGCCCGGCTACTTTGGCCGCCCCTGGCAAGCCAACACCAGCGAAGTCGTGTTTTTTGAAACACAAATTGCGGCCTCTGAACATCCTGATTTCAGTGGACAGTCGCTGATCTACCCCGTGGGCTGGATGAGCACATTGGGCGGCGAATCGCCATATATGTACGAGTATGCTACTCAGGAGGCTGCAGGGGTGGACAATCAGGCCTCCCGTGCCAGCTGGTCGACCCTGCTGGAAGCTCCCCGTCTCTCCGACGATACTGAAATTACCCTTCTGAATTTCA
>DUOK01000145.1 GCA_012838865.1 Bacteroidales bacterium
ACCCGAGTTCCCGGACTTTAGTGAACGAAGCAAAGGCTCCGGAAATAAGCGAAAGCGCAGATGGTACACATCAAGCGATAGGAATAGAAATTTTATGTCAGCAGCAGGAATACACTACGACCACCCGAGTTTCGATGTTTTTAGTGAAACGACTGCAGTGAACAGGTATTTTCTGTCAGGCGCAAGATTGCACTACAACCACCCTGAAACTCTCGTGACGAAGCAGCGCCCTTCCGCGGCCTTCAGAAAATTCCTTTGAGTGGTAAAGCGCTTTGAAGCGAAGCGTAAATGTTTCAAGCCTCAGCGTTTTTTTGAAAAAAGCACGAAGAAGTGCAGCGTGAAAATTTTTGCTGTTTGAGCCGCAGGCGAGTTCAAAAATTTTAGCGGAACGACTGAGGGCGCAAAAAAACGAGAAAGCGCAGCAACATTAACGCAAGCGCAAATCATTACCACCAAATCCAAATTTTCTGTCCGCCGCAAAATGGCGCTATGAGTAGCGCCATTGACCAGCCGCCTTATACATCGCCATCACATTCTCCACCGGCGTCTCCACCTTAATCTTATGCGAGGGACCCAAAATAAAACCACCACCCGGTGCCATCACCTCCAGCAAATCCTTCACCCCCTGCTCCACACGCCGCGGCGTAGCCTGCCGCAACAACAACTCCTCATCCAAGGCCCCACAGAAAGTAATCATCTGACCAAAATCCTTTTTCAAACCCTCCGGCGCCATACCCGCAGCCCGCGTTTGAATCGGATCCAACACATCCGCCCCCAGGGAAATAAATTCCGGCAGCAGCTTACGCACCCCGCCACAAGAATGCAGGTACAAGTGCGTACCATGCTTGCGCGGAATCTCCAGGTAACGTTCAAAGACCGGTCTCACGACCTCCTCCCAAATCTCATTGCTGACAATCAGTCCATCGTGCCCGCCAAAATCGTCCGCCACCCGAATAAAATCGAGCCGGTCGCCGGCGACAGCAAAAAAACGTTCAATAAACTCGAGGTAAAAATCGGCCACCCTTTGCGTCAAAGCCTTGAAAAACTTAGGATGATACATCAGCACATCCAAAAAATCTTCCCGACCAATCAAACGCTGCACAATACGGAATAAACCCGGCGAAGAAAAACCGGGCGCCGTCATGGTAGCGTACTCCTTGTATTTGGCAAACTGGGCATCCAGCACCGAAAAGTCGAACAAATCCACCGTAGGCCAGGGATAATCGTCCAGGGCTGTCAGGTCGGTCACCCCTTGCAGGGGAAAGTGACAGGCTTCCCAATACTTAAGGTCGCCATGGCCTACCTGACGGTAGCCTACGCCCCAAATATCCTTTTTTACGGCTTCGCCGTTGGTACCGGTAATTAAGTCGGGACCCACATAAGCGGGTTCTACGGTTCTAAAGTCAACATCCAGATAATCTAAAAGAGCGTCGCGGTCGCTCAGACCAAGATGGTGCATCATTTTTTCGGTAAACTCGGGTACCGCCCAATAGAAAAAGGGAACCCGGTCGGCCTGCTCATGATTGAGTGTCTTGAGCACTCTTTCTTTGTTTTGCATCTGTCTACAATTTGATTAAACACAGTATTCTCGTGCCCCAAATTTCCAACAACAAAAACACTCGAATTTAGCCAATATTTAAACCGATAAGCAAGTTTTAAACGACAAAAGCGGCCTTATTGTACAATAAGCCGCCTTTGTTCAAAAGGCCCTCAGTCCACCAACATCAATCAATCAACTATAAATCAATCACTTAATTGTTAAAATCTCAGTATCGTACATCAAAACACTTTTTAACAATGCTTTAGCTTATTTTACTTTCCCTCTGGCGCAGAATTTCGTAAACCAATACACCGGCGGCCACACTTACATTCAAGGAAGCAATCTCCCCCTTCACCGGCAGGGCCACAAAAGTATCGACCATCTTATGCACCTGTGAAGAGATGCCTTTATCCTCCGCCCCCATCACCAGGGCCACAGGCCCGCGATAATCGCCTTTGTAGTAGGCAGTTTCGCTTTTCTCACTGGCCCCGTATATGGTAAAACCCTTCTCTTTAAGGTATTTGAGACTGTACCAGATTTTGGGCACGCGACAAACAGGCAGGTTGAAGAGGGCCCCTGCGGAGGTTTTGATGGCATCGGCATTGATGGGGGCACTCCCCTTCTCGGGCAGCACCAGCGCATCTACCCCGGCACACTCGGCACTGCGGGCAATGGCGCCCAAATTGCGGACATCGGTAATGCCGTCGAGAATCAGAATCAGGGGCGTTCGACCCTCGGCCAGGGCAGCCTCGACCACCGGTTCGAGATCGGTATAGCTGAGGGGCGACACCAGGGCGACGACGCCCTGATGGTTTTTGCCGGCCAGTTTAAAGAGCTTTTCCTGGGGGACTTTCTGCCAGTTGATTTTGTGGGTTTTGAGGGTGGCCATCAGTTCGTTGAACAGCTCTCCCTGCAAACCGGGCTTTATCAGCACCTTGTCGATGTCTTTTCCGCTTTCAACGGCTTCAATAACGGCACGTATGCCGTAAATGGTGTCTTTTTCCTGCATAATTTGTGCTTATTATAAGGCCGCTCTACAGCTGATCCTCCAGTTCTTCCAATTCGTTGTGCAGCACCTCCCATTGGTGCATCAGTTCACCGAGACGCCGGTTGGTACTTTCGTATTCTTCAAAGACTTTTTGCATCTGGTCGGCGCTACCGGGCGCGCTCATCAGCTGGTCCATTTCGGCTTTTCGCGCTTCGAGCTCTTCCACTTCCTTTTCGCAAGCCTCCACCTCGCGCTGCACCTTTCTGATGCGCTTATTGATTTCCTTGCGTGCCTCAAAATCGGCCTTGCCCTTTGAGGGCGCCTCCTCCTCGGTCCGCTCCTGTCGCGGCGTGCCCGGAGCCTGTTCCAGGTCCTGCAGCGATTCCAGTTTTTTGGCCTCCAAAAAGCTGTAGATGCCCCCCAAATGCTCCTTCATCTTACGATCGCGAAACTCGTAAGTCTTGGTAATGAGCCCGTCCAGAAAATCCCGGTCGTGCGACACCACCAGCACCGTTCCTTCAAAATCGGCCAGGGCCTGCTTGAGCAGTTCCTTGGAGCGAATGTCGAGGTGATTGGTCGGTTCATCGAGAATGAGGAAATTCACCGGCTCCAGCAACAGCAAAACCATGGCGAGTCGCGTCCGCTCCCCGCCACTGAGCACCGACACCTTTTTATCTACCGCCTCGCCACTAAACAGAAAAGCCCCCAGCAAATCACGTATTTTGGTGCGAATATCGCCCACAGCCACCTGGTCCACAGTATCCAACACGGTCAGGTTGTCGTCGAGCTGATCGGCCTGGTTCTGGGCAAAATACCCGATTTTCACCTGATGCCCCAATTCCAGTTTTCCGCTGTACTCCAGCTCGTTAAGAATCATGCGGGCCATGGTGGTCTTGCCCTCTCCGTTTTTACCCACAAAAGCCACCTTGTCGCCCCGCTCAATCATAAAATCCACATCGCTGAGCACCAGATGATCGCCGTAGCTCTTACTCAATCCCTGCCCCTTAACGGTAATGGCCCCGCTGTGGGGAGCGGGTGGAAATTTGATGCGCAGGGCACTGTTGTCGAACTCATCGACTTCGATGCGGTCGATTTTTTCGAGCTGTTTGATGCGCGATTGTACCTGCACGGCCTTGGTGGCCTGGTAGCGGAAGCGTTCGATGAAGGCTTCGGTATCTTCAATTTTCTTTTGCTGGTTGCGATAGGCCGCAAGCTGCTGCTCGCGGCGCTCCTTGCGCAGTTCCACAAAACGGGTGTAGGCCGCTTTATAATCGTGCAACTGCCCCAGTGACAGTTCGGCGGTGCGATTGGTGATGTGGTCGAGAAAGGCCCGGTCGTGCGAAATCAGCACGAGAGCGCCGGGATAGTTGCGCAGGTAATCCTCCAGCCATTGTATGGATTCAATATCGAGGTGGTTGGTGGGTTCATCGAGCAAAAACACATCGGGCTTGCGCAGCAGTATCTTGGCCAGCTCAATGCGCATGCGCCAACCGCCACTGAACTCCGAAGTGAGCCGCTCAAAATCGCTGCGCTTAAAACCCAGTCCCTTCAGCGTCTGTTCCACCTGCGAGTGGTAATTATGTCCCCCCAGCATATTGTAGCGCTCGGTCAGGTCGGTCAGCTCCTCAATGGTTTTCAGGTAGTGGTCGGACTCGTGATCATTGCGTTCGGCCACTTCGTTGGTGAGTCTTTCGATGCGGCGTTCCATAGCAATGAGCTCAGAGAAGGCCGTTTCTGCCTCCTGACGAACGGTTTGCGTATCGTTGTATTCGAGGTGCTGGGGCAAATAGCCCAGGGTGAGTGCCTTGGGCAGCGAAACAGTACCTGCCGAGGGCTGGAGCTGACCGGCAATGATCTTGAGCAGGGTCGATTTTCCGGCACCGTTTTTTCCCACCAGACCAATGCGGTCGCGGGGATTGATCAAAAACGATATCTCATCGAACAAACGAAAGCCCCCAAAATCGACGGTGAGCTGGTTGACTGAAATCATGTAAGCATGCTTTTTTTATGGGAGCACCGGCAGGCGCTCCATTCTCAAATCGG
>DUOK01000146.1 GCA_012838865.1 Bacteroidales bacterium
CTCGGCTATCGCATTGAAAGCGACCAGGAGCTGGTCTTTTACGTAAAAGACACCGGGATTGGCTTATCGGATGAAGACGCTGAACGCATTTTCCACAGCTTCTACAAGGGCCAGCACGAAGGCGAAAAGCTTTATGGCGGAACCGGAATTGGTCTGACCATCGCACGACACCTGGTCCGCTATATGGGGGGCGAGATATGGGTGGACACCCAAGTCAGCAAAGGAACAAGTTTCTACTTTTCACATCCGCTGCAAAAAGTCTTTCTGCCCCACAACCCGGAAGAATTAGAAACCCTGGTTCATGAACTGGACATCAAAGAGGAGCGGCACTAAAATTCCATTCCAATAACGGAAATGTCGTCAAAAATTGACTTACGACTCATGTGCTCCTTGATAAATGCTTTTATCTCCACAATATTTTCGGCCATGGATACAGGGGACGAAAGGATTTTTTCCAGAGACAATTGTCCGTTGGTCACTTCATCCCCACGCTCCAACTCTACCAGTCCGTCGGTAAAAGCCAGCAATTTGGAGCCACGCGGGATGGTCAGTCGCCCCACTTCAATGGCCGGTATTTCGTCCAGCATGCCCAGGCCAATACAGCCTTTATCCAGCGACAAAATGCCTCCCTTTCGTGCATCGTACAAGAGGGGCGGCAAATGCCCGGCATTGATGTAGGAGAGCTTGCGGGTCAGCAAGTTGTATTTTCCTATAAAAAGGGTGATGAATTTTTCATTGTTGGCGCTTTCGTTCACGCGCCGGTTGAGTTGGTGAACCAACTTCTTGAGACTCATACGGGCACTGAAAACCGAATGGATGACCGCCTGAAAATTAGACATCAACAAAGCCGCGGCGATCCCTTTGCCGGAAACATCACCGACACAAAAACCTATGGAATGTCGCGAAATTTGCAGGAAGTCGTAATAGTCGCCCCCCACCCCCAGGTGCGGTTGGTAAATGGTATGAATGGACAAGTTTTTGTGACTGGGTAAATCGGCCGGACCCGGAATCAACTGATTTTGTATGCGTGATGCCAGCTCCAGCTCCTTGCGCATCACCTCCTGCTCGAGGAGGGCTTGTTGCATGCGCTTATTCTCAATAAAAACAATGATCAGATTGGCAATAATCTGTATCAGTTTCAGGTGCTTGATGGTGGGACTGATGCCCTTGTAATCTTCATCCACGTCGCCGATAAGCAGATAGCCGATGGAGCGAAAACGGTGAAAAAGCGGAATGATGGCGTCAAAACCACGCAGGTGTTCGGGCGGCGAAATGGTGATGTTTTCAATGGCCTGATATTTCATTAAATCCCGCTCCACATCAATACCCGCTACCTCTTCGGGGCGCACCCCGGAGGTGAGCAGGTTGTGCCACACTCCGTCGGAACAGGTATAAACCAGCACCTTCCCCACATCCAATTCTTCACGCAACAAGATTTCAAACTCGGCAAGCAGACTCTCAACGCTGTGGTCCTCATTTATGGTTTGGGCCAAATCAAGCAGGATGTTGAGGCGGTCTTTATAGAGTTTGACTCTTCTCTTTCTGGTCTGTGTAATCATTTATCCCGATTCAGCTTTTAGCATTGAACGAAATTTACAAAAATTTAATATTGTGTGCCAAACTTTTGCTGCAAATAAAGAAGCAGAACCGCGCAATCAAATATGCGGGGGTTCTGCTTCCGTCTTGTTTAAAACCAAAAACCTTATTCTTTGGCCCGCTCTACATAGCTGCGTTCCTTGGTATCCACCTTGATGCGCTCGCCCTGCTCAATAAAGAGGGGAACCATGATGGTGGTGCCGGTATCGATGGTGGCAGGCTTCAGGGAGTTGGTGGAGGAAGTATCGCCACGCACGCCGGGCTCGGTATAGGTCACCTCATAAACAATAAACTGTGGCAGGTTAACCATGAGCGGAGTATCGCTGTCGACATGATAGACCATGTCCACTTCCTGCCCTTCACGCATCAAATCGGGAGACTCTACCAGAGACTCTTCAATGGAGAGTTGCTCAAAAGTTTCGTTGTTCATGAAATGGTAGCCCATGTCGTCTTTGTAAAGAAACTGATGCGGACGATGCTCTACCCGGGCTTCGGTAACTTTAACGCCTGAAGTAAAGGTGTTTTCAAGAATTCTGCCGGTGGAAATACTTTTGAGTTTGGTACGTACAAAGGCGGGGCCTTTACCGGGTTTCACATGCTGAAACTGAACAATGGTACACAATTGCCCGTTGAACTCAATGCACATTCCGTTTCTAAAATCTGCCGTTGTTGCCATATTAATATGCTTCGTTATGATTTGTTTTCGGCTGCAAAAATAGCGTTATTCCTTGAAAATGCCTAACCAACGAGCTGCTTGACTGCAGGATGATTCCGTTATTTCACAAAAAACTTGCTGCTGGTTTTTGATCCATCACGGTGCTGCAGCACAACAAAATATAGGCCAGCTCTCAATCCACGCATTGAAACTGCAGCTCCCTGGGATATTTCCCCCTGAAATCTCAGGCGTCCCAACCCATCATAAATGCATAAACCAAAGGGGCCACCGGACAAGCCAATAGGCTCTAAGACTTCATCAAACGGATTGTAAAAAAAGTAAGTAGTTTCAGAATTAATGACATCCGATGTGGTGCTGAGCGCTTCCAAAACCTGCAAGTGCAGATTGTCGATGCGTGTATTACCATCACTGCGGGCGGCCCCGTCAACGACAATCCTTATCAAAAAATCGTTGCCGGAAGGCAAGGCTGCGGATTGGGTAAAAGGCACTTCAACCACTTGACGATACACCCAACTGTTGGAAAAGTCGCTGAGATCCACCTCCCGCTCTAAGTTCCAGGAGGCCCCATCATCCAGGCTGTACATAATTTGTTGACGGCTGAAACCTGTACTGGTGCGACGGGTAACGTAAGTCAATAAAAGGGTTTTCGCCTCGACATCGGACACTTGCACTTGCAACCACCTCTGATTGTTGCAAAGCTCGCTACCGCCACGGGGACAAAAACTGCCGCCGTTGGTTTCGCCGGAAAGACCATTTATGGTGGTGCCGGCGTAAGAAACCACTTCCTCAAACGTATGGGTAAGACGGCCATTCCCTATATCTGCAGGTAAAGCAGCAGCCCAATTTTGGCCATTTTCAGGAGGCTGATTAAAATTCCAATAAGCCAGGGTTGTTTGGGCGCTAATATTACTGCCCATACAAATACCCATCAAAAGTGCCAGTCCGTGTAAAAAACAATTAATCCGGGGCATGGTTACAGGTTTTAAAATTAAACAGGCATAAAAGATAAAACGCTTGTTGCATGTTTCAAAACATTCACAACAATTATTCTGTTAACCTGCCGAACACAAAAACAGCCGCCCCTTGCGGAGCGGCTGCAGTTATAGCTTCTTATCAAGCAGACCGTTATACGGTCATTATGTCCTTTTCCTTGGCCTCCAACATCTCGTCCACCTTCTTCATATAGCGGTCGGTCAGCTTTTGCGCCTGGTCAGCCGCATCTTTTTCCATATCCTCAGGCAATCCGGCCTTAAGCAGTTTCTTAAACTCATCCATGGCCTCGCGACGGGCATTGCGAACACCAATCCGGGAATCTTCAGCCAGCTTCTTGGCCATTTTCACCAGTTCTTTGCGTCGCTCCTCGGTCAGGGGCGGCACATTAATGCGCACCAACTCGCCGTTGTTGTCGGGATTCATGCCCAGATTGGCTGCCATAATGGCTTTTTCTATAACGGGTATCATGCCCTTTTCCCAGGGCTGAATGGCAATGGTACGTGGATCGGGGGTGTTGATGTTGGCCACCTGGGCCAGGGGAGTCATCGACCCGTAATAGTCGACCATTACGCCGTCGAGCATCTTGGGATTGGCTTTTCCGGCACGAACCTTGGACAATTCACGGTCAAGGTGATCCAGGGCTTTGTCCATCTTATCGCTGGCGTCTTCGAGGACTAATTTAACATCATCTTCCATGGTGGTAATGTTTTAGTAGGTTTGCTTGGTCGCAAATATAGGAAAAAAGAGTCAAATGCGTATTTCCTGCTGTAATCAGTCCTGCTCCAGAGCAGACAAAATGGCCACAGCTTCTTCGCGGGTGGACCCGCAGACCAGCGGCTCGGGCTTAAAACCGGCACAAACCCGGGGCCGGTCGGGCGAATGAAAAATGCCGCATTGCAAATCCGGCCTAAGGTGAATACAGGGCATACCGGCCGGCTTGCCGTTGGGCATACCCGGAATGGGCGACGAAATACTGATGGCAATGCAGCAGGCAGCACAATGGGGTCTACATTCCATATTTAGCGGTATTAAAGTGCTGCAAAACTATAATTCTTTTGCTATTTTTAGCCCTCCAAACCAATTTTTGTAAGTCATGAACACACAATACACACAGCTCATCTCCTGGTTTCAGTCCCACCACGGCGTGTTGACGGCCCTTTCGGGGGGGGTGGACAGTTGTCTGGTGGCCTGGGCGGCCCGGCAGGCCCTGCCCAAAGACAAGGCCATTGCCCTCATTGGCGATTCGGCCAGCTTAAAGCGACGCGATTTTGAACTGGCTGTAAAGTTCTGCGAAGAAAACGACATTCGCTACGATGTGATTCATCCCAATGAAATAGAAGACCCCAATTACCGGCAAAATCCGGTGGACCGCTGCTTTTGGTGCAAAAGCTCGCTCTACACCGAAATGGGGCGCTACCGCAGTGAAGCGTATCCCGATTTTGTTTTGGTAAACGGCAACAACACCAGCGACTGGGGCGATTACCGGCCGGGCCTCAAAGCAGCCGATAAATACGCGGCTCGGAGTCCCCTGGCCGAATGTAAAATGAATAAGGACGACATTCGTCGCATGGCCCGGGAAGTGGGATTAAAAGTGTGGGACAAGCCGGCCAGTCCCTGCCTGAGCAGTCGCTTCCCCTACGGAGAGGCCATTACGGTGGATAAACTGGCCCTGGTGGAAAAAGCGGAAGATCTGCTGGCTGCCGAAGGCTTTGCCGATGCGCGCGTGCGCTACTTTGGCGACCTCGCCAAAGTAGAAGTCCCCACCGCCCAACTCTCTGAGCTGAAAAGCCGCTGGTCCATCCTCCTGCCTCAAATAAAAGCCTTTGGCTTCCGCGATGCGCAAATCGATGAAGAGGGACTGATATCCGGCAAACTCAACCGCCTCATCGGCAAATAAAATTTAAGGTACAAAGCTCGAAAAGGGATTCTTGAGGCCACGGAACTGCTCCAGGTCGCACACAAAGGAGCCCACTTTTAAGTTGAAGCGAATACGCACCGGCAAGCGGTTGGCATCGCGCGTAATCCATACGTGCATGTCGTCCTCGGTTTCAAATGCCCGGCCCACTTCGGTGACCGGCGAAAACTTGTAACATTCCAGTTTGCCAAAACTCGTATCAATGGTTTCCAGGCCCCGGTAGCGGATGCGCAGGGGAAACTCCTCATCGGCAAACCAGGTATGGAGCTCAATGACCTCTCCAATTTTCATCTGGTCGTTGAAATGCTTTTCGCGACCGATGTAAAAGGCAGAAACAATATCCAGGATGTTGGGCTTTACGTAATGTTCCCCACTGCGTTGACTCAAAATGCGGGTCGAATCGGCGCCATGCTCAAAAAGCGACTCGTTGTACCACCGGTAACGCCCCTCACTGATGTTGCGCACCGACTTCACAGGCAATTGGGTGTAGGGATTGAAGAAGCTCTCGTACACATCACGCACCCGAAAAATTTTGTCAACCAGTCCCGAAGTATGCGCCGAACCCACCAGATGAAAGACCCTTTGTCCGTTCCACACGCTATCCTTTACCGACAAGATGCCACCACCGCCGCGAATAAAACCATAGCGCATACCATAATGCAACTCCTCTCCGGGTCCAAACGACCGGGGAACGGTCTGCCCGGGAGCTTGCCCCGCACTCAGTCCCCCACCAAAAAGCAGCAGGAACCCCAAACCCAAAACTATCGCTATGCTCTTCTTCATATTTGCCTGTTTTAATTTTCTCCTCTACGCACAAGCTTGTACCTAAGGTATGGACTCAAGGTTGCAAAAGAGGTGCCAAAAAACAAAGAACTAATACACCGCATTGGCAATAAGGTGGTTATGCTTCTAGAAAACCTTGTTGCGGGGAAGGGTGGCCTGAAAGGTTTTCAGGTAAAAAGGCTCAAAGTAAGCCACATCCTCAAATTGCTTCCGGCTCAAACGCTCCTGAGCCAGGGGGGCCATGGCCGCAGCCAGGGGCACCACCTCATCGACAAAACGGGCATTGGGGTGCGTGAGGACGACGCGACACTTATCCGAACCATCCCCAAAGAAATAGACCGGACCCTGCTGCAAGGCTGCCGCAAAACTCTCCCCGCTAACAATTTCGGCATGAATGTCGCCCTGCATTTGCATGTCGCTGTTAAAAAAAGCAGTATAGACCTCCATGCGACGGGCATCCATTAAAGGGCACAACAGGGCCCCATCCTCAGGAGCGTTTCCACTTTGCAAAAAAGCCGCTGCCAGCACCTCCAGCGAAGAGAAGGCCAGCAAAGGCTTTTGCAAGGCAAAACACAAACCTTTGGCCACCGATACCCCTATGCGGAGTCCGGTATAGGAACCGGGACCACTACTCACAGCCACCGCTGCCAGCTCGTCCATCATCAAGCCCGCTTCCAGCATCAGCTCCTCAATGAGCACCGTTAAGCGCGTGGAATGGGAGTTGGGGAGGTCTTCACGGCGAGCGACCAGGACCCGGCCATCGCGCGCCAAAGCCACCGAACAAACGGTGGTGGAGGTCTCTATGCAAAGAATAAGCGCCATTTTCCGAGCGTTTTGAAAAGGCCAAAGTTAACAATTATCGGTGAGTCCTCCACCACCGCCTTCCAGAAGCTGCTACAGCACCAGGGGCCTTCCCTGGTAAAAATCCAAAATTTTACTGCGCAACAAAAAGGTGTACTTGGCCTGCAGGTAGTCCGACTCAGCATTCAGCAATTCGGTTTTGCTGACCTGATAGTCGACCACATTGACCATACCCACCTCGTAGCGCTTTTCGGTATAACGAAAAGCCTCCCGGTAGGCGTTCACCGCAGCCTCTCCGGCCAAAAACTGCCGGTAAGCCGCCTGCGCATCGGCCACCGCCTGCTGTATGTCCTTACGGAGCAACTGTTGCTCCTGCTCCAGGCTGTATTGGGCATTCAAGACGCCCAATCGGGCATTTTTTATGTTGTTGCGGGCCGACAGGGCATTGAAAATGGGAATGTTCAAACTCAGGCCCCAATACTGTGAGGCATTGTCGCTGAAGCTTTGACCGAAATCGAAGTTTTGCTGACCCTTGAAGCGGGTCACATAAGTACTCCAGCCTGTGTTGAAGGACAAGCGCGGCCACAAATAACCCTTGGCAATGTCCACCTGCTTTTGACTGCTCTCCAGCCGCAACTCAGAGGCCGCTATACGGGGCAGACTGCCAACCGCCAGGGCATAAATTGAAGAAGCATCCTGCAAACCCTCCGAAGAAAGTTCCTCCACTTCAGGGTATACCACATCAAATGCGCCGACATCTTCCAAATCCAGGGCCTGGGCCAAATCGAGCAAGGAGAGCAGCAGGCGGTTTTCGAGCTGAATGACCGAGGAGGACTCCCGGGCAGCCAGGGCCTGCATTTCCAGCAGCGAGCCCTCGGGCAACCTTCCTGCCGCCACCAGCTTCTCACTTTGCTCCACCTGCAGGCGTACCGTCTCCTCTTGTGCCCTGGCCGTCTCCAACATTTCCCGGTCAAACAGAATTTGCATATACATCGCCGTAATGCCCAAAGCCAAATCGTTACCGGCCTTTTCTACATCCAATTTGGCCGCCTCAAAGTCGGTCCTCGCCTTATGTACGGCATTTCTGCGGGTAAAACCCTCAAACAAAGGCGTTGAAGAGGACAGCCCCAAATTGGCGTCCCGCGTGGTCATATCCACCAACTCAAAGGTACTTTCAATGCGAACACTCCCGCTGGAAGTCCTGAAACTGGAGTTGGAATTCAGGTTGGGCAGGCGATCCAACTTGGCCTGCCGCAACTGCAGCTCCTGCTGATTGGCCTGCAGGGCTTGCCGTTTCAGACTCAGGTTGTGCGTAAGTGCGTGTTCTATGCACTGCTCGAGTGTCCAGCTCCCTTCGGTGGGACTTTGTGCCCCCACCGAAAGAACTCCGCACAACAAGAGCAGTACGACCTTATAAATCTTGTTTTGCATGATCAGACTTTTATCAGATGACAGGAACTTTAACTTTTTCTTCCGCCTCAATACCCTCCAGCAATTCGATGTTCAGGCCGTCGGACAAGCCGGTCTTCACCAGCCGCTTTTCAAAGACCTGCGGAGCGGTTTCCACCTCCACAAAAACGGAGTCGCCACTGAATTGCAAGACCTTCTCATTAATGGCCAGCACACTGTCGCGACGGTCCAGCACAATATCGGCACTGGCACTGTAGCCGGCACGAATAAAGCGATTGTCTTTCAACTCCACGGCCGCTTTAATTTCAAACTGGATGGCGCCGCCTTCCTCTACACCCTTGGGCGAAATGTATTCCAGGTAAGCATCAAACACCTCATTTTCGATGGCCCCGATGGTCATCAACAGATGCATGCCCTCCTTAATTTTACCAACTTCGGTCTCATCTACCTTACCCCTGAAAATCATTTCTCCCATATCGGCTACTATGGCTACGGTAGTCCCATCGTTAAAATTATTGCTCTTGATCACCGAGTTGCCCTCCTCAATGGGCACATCCAATACCATCCCCGAAATGGTAGAGCGAATCACGGTATTGGTCTTGCTGCCCATTTGCTTGGTCACCCCTTCCTGTATCAGCTGCAAGTGATTCTCAGCGGCCTGCAGATCCTCCCGGGAGCTTTTAAAGCGCAACTCCTCCGCTTGGAAGTCGGACAAGGCCACCACTTGTTGTTCGTACAACTGCTTGGTGCGTTCAAACTCCTTCTCTGCATTGGCAAAGGCCAGGCGGGCTTTATTCACACGATTTTCGGCCTCATTGACCTGTACCATTTCCGGAATAATTTGTATGCGGGCCAGATTGTCGCCTTGCTTCACCAACTGACCGGGTTCAACATAAACAGCGGTGACAATGCCCGATTCCTGGGGCTTAATGGCGATTTCTTTACGGGGCACCACCGAGCCGGTGGCTACCGTTTTACGAAGAATGTTGGTGGTGACCGGTTTTTCGGTTTCGTATACCACCGGAGCGGTTTTCGATTGCTGGTAAAGGTAGACAAACACCCAGATTATCAGGGCGATAAAAACCAGCAGAATGGCAAATTTAAAAATACGCTTCATGCTTTTCAATTTTAGTCTATGGCGTTAGTTGTTCTATAAGATGGCAGTTGTGTTATTCGTGACGCAAGGCTTCGATGGGCTTCACCCGTACCGCCTTTCGCGCGGGAATGAGTCCCGCAATAAATCCGGTTAAGACCAACACCCCCAGGGCCAACAAGGCCGTAGGCAAGCCAACATTCAGGTCCTGAAAGAAAACCGGTTCCTCAGAAGTGGCTGCAGCTGCCTTAAGGGCGGTGCTGACTGCAGATAATATCAGGGTGCCCAGGGCCAGGCCCAAAAAGCCCGCCAGGGTAGTAAGAAATACCGACTCCGTTAATATTTGACTGATGATGGTCCACGGACGCGCCCCTATGGCACGCTGTATCCCAATTTCCTTGGTTCGCTCCCGAACGGTAACCAGCATAATGTTGCTGACCCCAACGGCTCCCGCAATAAGGGTCCCGATGCCCACAATCCAAATCAGCAAGTTGATGCCGATAAACATATTGTTCATGGTGGTCGCCAATTCCTCAACATTGAAATTTCCGGTCGCCTCCAGGTCCTCCGGGTCCACCGAATGCTTGGTCTTTAACAAAGCGGTGACTTCCTTCGCAGTCTCGGAAACGCTGTAACCCGGCTTGGTGGTAAAACCGAAGAAGTGGACTTCATTGCCGTAATTGAAGGATTGTTGCATGGTGCTGAAGGGCAGCGAAACCAGCTCCTTTTTATCACCGCCTATTTGCACATTGGGATTGAGGGTGCGGGCTACGCCGATTACCTGAAACCAAACGCCGCTCACCCGTATGTATTCACCTACGGGATCCTCGTCCTTATCAAAAAGCACCTCATAAACCCGCTCTCCAATTACGCAAACCTTGCGCCGCTGGCGTACGTCCAGGTCGTTGATAAAACGGCCATAGAGCATCTCGTTGGGATCAATCAGATTGAACTCAGGCACCTCTCCTACAATATTGAAAGAACCCGTACGCAAGCCGCGAATAACATTCTCTCCCTGATTCAAATTCCAGCCTTGTAACTTAGGCGCCAGGAGATCCACCGCAGGAATTTCTCGACGAATGGTTTCCATGTCCTCATTGTTGAAGTTCCAGGGCCGACCCTGCCGAAAACCCTTATACGGTTTGGTGGTATTGCTGGTCCACACAAAGGCGCTGTTGGTGGCAAAATGCTTAAAGCCGGCCATGATGCCATTAACGAGACCATTGCCGGCCCCGGTCATGGTGATCAGCATAAAGATGCCCCAAAAAACCCCGAAGGCAGTCAACGCACTTCGCAGCTTGTTTTGCTTAATTGCAGAAAATATTTCCTGCCATCTGTCCTTATCAAACACGCTTGCTGTTTTTAAGTACTACAATTCATATCCCTTTGGCTTTACACAGCAAAACTTCGCTGCTGTTTAAAACCAGGCACTTATTCGTCGTGCAGGGCCTCAATGGGCTTGATGGAAGCCGCTTTTCGGGCGGGAATAAAACCAGCCAGCAGTCCCGCCACCACCAAAACGATGGCCGCCGAAAGGGCCACGCCGAAATCGGCCGAAGGATTATAAAAAACATTCCGAATCATGGGATTGCCTTCGTACACCTTACTCAAAATCAGGGTAGCGCCATGCAATACGCCCATGCCCAAAAGCATCCCGACAAAACCGGCAAGCGCCGTAATAAAGAGCGATTCGGAAAGCACCAATTGCACCACACTCCAGGGACTGGCTCCCAGGGCTTTTCTAATCCCAAGCTCCTTGGTTCTTTCTTTTACCAGTATGATCATGATGTTGCTCACCCCCACAATACCGGCTACGATGGTCATAATGCCCACCACCCATATAAAAATGCGCAGCCCGTTGAACGCCCCCTGCGATTGCTTTACGCTGTCCATGGTGTTCCACACATAGAGCGCCTCCTGGTCCTCGGACAAAAAACGGTGCCGTTTAGCCAGGAACTCCCGTACGCTGTTCTCCACCTGTTTATTGGCTTCCACCGTTTGGTAGGCGGTGGTCATGGCCAGATTGCTGACATTGTGACTGCCATTGAAAACGCGCTGACCGGTACTCAGGGGAATGAGGGCATCTTTGGCATCCTTGTCGGTGGGACTGGCGCTGACGCCGATGACTTTAAAATGGATGCCGCCCAGTTTGACGTACTGACCAATGGGATCCTCGTCTTTAAAAAGGTTGTCCACAATACTTTGTGAAAGCACCAGTACCTTGCGACTTTCTCTCTGATCGTTTTCGTTGATGAAGCGTCCTTTGATCAGATTCTGTCTCCGAATCCGATAAAAAGCAGGTGTTATGCAGGTCACGGTATAGTTACTGTATTCGCTTTTGTAAGTGATGGGAACCTCCGACCAGAGGTAGAGACGCCCGGTCAAATCTTCAATCCCGCTTACTTCCCGCTGCAGCAATTCAACATCCTCATTGGTAAACTGAACGCGACGCCCTTTGGTCAGACCCTCGTGCTCCAGACTGGTCCGCCCCGGCCAGATTTGTATGGCATTCTGGGCGATATTGCGCAGGTTAAATTCCATCCCATTCTGCAGGCCCTTGCCGCTGCCCAACAAAATGATGAGCATAAAAATACCCCAGGCCACACTAAAACCGGTCATTATGGCCCGCAGCTTATTCTGCTTAAGGGTGCTTAGTATTTCTTCCAAATAGTCCAACATAACTTCAGGTGTCGCGAGGGTAAACACTTAACTCAAAAAGGCTGCGCTGCTTTCATGCTGAAAGGCGGCATTCTCCTCATCCGATTCGATGATGCCGTCGCGCAGGCGAATGATGCGTCGGGTTTGCGCCGCAATCTCGTTTTCATGCGTTACAATAATCATGGCTATGCCGGTCTGATTCACTTCCTTAAGCAAGTCCATCACCTCTCGCGAGGTTTGGGAATCGAGCGCTCCGGTGGGCTCATCGGCCAGAATCATCTTGGGCTTGGATATCAGTGCCCGGGCTATGGCCAAACGCTGTTTTTGTCCCCCCGACAACTCCGAAGGCAGGTGGTGCGCCCAATCCCGCAGCCCCATTCGCCCAAGATATTCGAGGGCCAGGTCGTTGCGTTTTTTGCGACTCACGCCCTGGTAATAAAGCGGAAGTGCTACATTCTCCACGGCATTCTTAAAAGATATCAGGTTGAAGGACTGGAAAACGAAACCAATGTACTGATTCCGGTAACGGGCTGCCTTGGTTTCGTTCATCCGGGTAATGTGTATCCCATCGAGATGATAACTGCCGGCATCGTAGTTGTCCAGTATCCCCAACACATTCAGCAGGGTCGATTTCCCGGAACCGGAGGAGCCCATAATGGAAACCAGCTCTCCTTCCTGAATATTCATATCCAAACCTTTCAGTACATGCAGGGAATTCTTGCCGTTGACATAGGATTTGTGCAGTGCCTCCACCCGGATTATGGACTTACTCATTGTAATTAATATTAGGGTATTAATAATACGTTGCAACTTTTAACAACTATCTTGCCACAAATTGAAAACAGCCGCCTGTTTTACATGAAAGCCTTTAAATTCGCTTCAAACAAGTGAAAACACGCCTTTACTCAGTCACGGACTGTTCGGTATCGTACAATATTTTGTCCGCCAGCGGACAATTCCAGGAAATTATTAGTTTTGAAGTTGGAATCAAAAGAAGTAAACATGTCCATGTTCCCAGTCAAAAACAGTCCCCCTTTTCTTCAGCTGCTCATCCTGCTGCTGCTAATGCCGGTTTCGGTTTTTGTAGTCAGCCTTGCCGGCATACTGCTCTTGCTGCCTTTTGGCGGAGCCGAATTTTGGGAAGCCTGGATGCAGGGTCAACTTTCTCTGGCCCAGCTCAAGTACCTGCAATTGCTGCAAAGTGCAGGTCTCTTTATTGTCCCCGCACTTTTGGCGGCGCAACTCTTTTCGGGCAGTGTAAGTCGTGGTCTGCATTTTATGCGGCCATCGGCCCGGGGCCTTCTCCTGGCCATGGTGCTGATTCTTGGGGCCCAGCCCCTGGTCCTTTGGCTGGCCAGCGATGCCTGGCAACCCACGCTGCCCGAGAGCTTGCAAGGACTCAGCCAATGGATGCAACGCTCGGAGGAAGCCGTCAACAAGACCATTTACCGCTTTCTGGATACCCGGGGACTGCCCCCTCTGCTTTTCAACCTGCTTTTGATGGTCGTCCTCCCTGCCCTGGGCGAGGAAATGTTGTTCCGTGGCAGCCTGCAGCCTATGCTGCAGCGCTGGTTGAGCAAGCCTCACGCAGCCGTTTGGCTGACGGCCTTCCTCTTCAGTGCCATGCACCTGCAGTTCCTGACCTTTTTTCCGCGCTTGTTGCTGGGGGCGCTGCTGGGCTACCTCCTCCTATACGGCAAGAGCCTCTGGTATCCCATCGCGGGACATTTTACCAACAATCTGTTGGCCCTGGTATTATTCCATTATTACCGGCTCACCCAACCGGAGGTCAATCCCTTAAGTATGGAGCAAAGTCCCCCCATGCTTTGGCTGGTGACCCTGAGTATGGCACTGAGTCTGCTGGTTCTTCTGGCCTTAAAAAAACATACAGAAAAGCATCAGTCCGCTTCCGAGAACTCATCAGCGCCCTCCCTCTCTGAAGGACGATACACATAGACCACCCCAAACTCACTGCAACGCCGTCGGCGTTCACCGGGCTCCAATTGCTCGTAGAAGCCTTCAATCTCATTCCACAGCTGGGTAATGAGTCGGTCGGCCTGCGTACGAAACTCGGCCACTTTATCCATCAGCTTATTGGAGGTGGCCAGCAAATCCTTGTGCAAATTGTACAACTCCTCAAACTTTTCATACTTGACCTTAACCATGGCCAGAGAGGGGTTGTAGATACGTGTAGCCCCGGTAGCCATACGGGCCTCCTCGCCCTGGATAACGACCTTGCCCCAATCGAGCAGCTGTTGTTCGGTTCCGATTTCCGGAACCGAGCGATGATCGGGCTCGATGTTAAAGAATTTACGGACCTGGGGCTTTAATTCACCACGAGCGATACAGAAATTCAGCACTTGTAGAAAGTGGGAAACGTAGAGACGTGCCGCCTTAAAATGCTCTCCCAGCAGCTTACCAATACTGGCCTGTCGCTCACGATTGTGCTGATACTGCTGCAGTACCTGCTCAAAATGAGGATAAAAACCTTTCAATTGCAATAAGGTGCTTTGTGAGAAAGCCAAATCACGAACACTCAAATCAGCTGCTTTGCTCATGGCTGCCTTTAAGGCACGTAACCTTGCCTGGTCGGTATTGGGCAAGCGACGGTACGGCATAAGTCCTGGGGTATTAATGGTTCTGACTGTTATAATTTAAACTTCTTTGATGGGGTCAGAGCTCGGCTTGAAAAATATCTAAAAAAATAAACTTCTCCAAACAAAGCACTGATTTTCAAGCTACAAATAAATGCCTTCACCCACCCCAATGGGAAGACCCAGCCAATACCATACAAAAAGCAAGACCACCCACATTATAAACAAGACCACACTGTAGGGTATGAGCAGGGACAAGATGGTACCGATGCCGGCGTTTTTATCGTACTTCCGTACCCAGCCAATAAGCAGCGGAAAGTATATATAAAGCGGACTCACTGCATTGGTAATGGAATCGCCCACCCGGTACATCAGCTGGACAAAGGCAGGATTGTAACCCAATTGGGCCAGCATAGGGATAAAGATGGGGGCAAAGATGGCCCATTTGGCCGAACCGCTGCCAATGAAAATATTCAGGAAGGCCACAATGATCATAAACAGGGCAAACATTACAGGGCCGGTGAGACCGCTGGCCTCCAGAAAATGGGCCCCGTTAATGGCCAAAATGGTATCGAGGCGACTCCAACTGAAAAAGTTGATGAACTGTGCCACCACCAGCATCAGAACAATATAGCCCGAAAGATCCTTCATCCCGGCTTCCATCAGCTTCAGCAAATCATCGGGTTTTTTAATGGAACCCGTAATCTTACCATAAACATAGCCGGGGATGGCAAAGAAAAAGAATAAAATGGGCACCAAACCCCGTAAAAAAGGAGAAGGAACAATGCCCCCTGTTTCCTGATTGCGCAAGGGAGCGCCCTCCGGAACCAGCAGCGCCAGCACCACCAGTACAACAGCCAGGGCCGACCAGCCGGCATAAATCAGACCTTTACGCTCAAGCACTGTAAGTTCGGGCTTGGTTTCAAAGGCTTTAATGCCCTCTTCACCTATGGCCAGATTGCGACAGGCGGGTATGGTAAAACGAGAAGCCACAAAGGCTCCGCCCAAACCCAGCATGATGGTGGACACGATCATAAAATACCAGTTGGCGGTGGCACTGATCTCCAGGCCTGGATCAATGCGTGCCGCCACATCGGTACTGATGCCTGCCAATAAAACATCGGTCCCCGCAATAAAAAAGTTGGCGGTAAAACCCGCCGTAGCCCCGGCATAGCCGGCAATGAGACCGGCAATGGGATGCAGGCCCATTTGCATAAAAATCAGGGCGGCAATGGGCGGTACGATCACCACACCGGCATCGGAGCCAATATTGCCACAGACGCCAATGATAAAAATGACCGGGAGCACCACCTTACGAGGTACGGCAAAGGCCATGGTACGCAGGGCAATCGGCAGGAGTCCCCCTTTCTCTGCCACCGACACCCCCATCAACATAACGAGGACCAGACCAAAGGGAGCAAAATAAGCAAAGTTGGTCACCATCTCTTCCAGAAAACGACGCAGACCATAGCCCGAAAGCAGGTTGCGCGCAGCCACCTCAGCTCCCGACCCCGGATCAACGGCACTCAGTCCCAACAAAGCAGCCACTGCACTCAGTCCCACAATAAACACACTGATCCACACAAACATCCAAAAAGGATGGGGCAGTTTATTCCCCAACAACTCGATCCATTTCAACAGTCCGCTGCTGGCCGCCGTATGCTGCTCCGGCCCTTTCTTTTCTTGCTTACTCATCCTATATGCTAGTTTAATCGTTTTCCTGTCACATTACTTCCATTGATCTTGCGGTACAAGTCAAGCGCGTAAACATCGGTCATGCCCGACACAAAGTCCAACACCGTTTGTATCTTTTGTTCCACTGCAGCATCTGTCCCCACGCGGTATTGTAGGGGAATAAAGGGCAGCAGAAGTCGACTGAGGTGCTCTTCGGGATGCATCACGGCATGAGTAAACTCCTTCAGCAGACTGCCCAGGATGCGAAAACCGGCAATCTCAATCTCCACCACCTTGGGGTGACAATAAATCACCTCGTAACCAGTGCGGGCGCAGGCAGCCATTGCCGTTGCCGCGCAACCGGAAAGCCGGTCGATCAGCGCCCCTTTAAAGCGTCCTGCCAAAATGGTTTCGTGCTGCTCAATAAATATGGCGGTACATAGTTTTACCAGCTTTCCGATGACCCAGGCCCGGATAAAGGCAATCTGCTCATTGGTATCCGTCACCTCCCGGCAGGTGGCCGCAATACGTTCCAGCGCATCGGCCTCCAGCTTCGGATCAAAAAAAGCGAGCAATAAGTCCCGGGTCTCCCCGGTACTTAAAATACCCAGCTTATGGGCATCTTCTATATCCATGATTTGATAACAGATGTCGTCGGCAGCTTCTACCAGGTAAACCAAGGGGTGACGGGCAAACACACCCGGGCGGTCGACTTGCTCCTGCAGCCCCAAACGGGTGGCCAAATCCAGATAAGTCGCTTTTTCACTCTGAAAAAACCCATATTTTTTTAGGCCTTCGGTGCCCGAAGCATAGGGATACTTTACGATGGCTGCAACCGTGGTAAGCGTGAGGCCAAAGCCGCCCTGGCGACGACCGGCAAACTGATGGGTAAGCAGGCGCAAAGCATTGGCGTTGCCCTCAAAATCCACCATATCGCGCCAAACAGCTTCGTTGTTAATGAGGGCACGGTACTTTTGGCCCTCGCCTTCTTTAAAAAAAAGCGAGATGGCTTTCTCGCCACTGTGCCCAAATGGGGGGTTCCCCATATCGTGGGCCAGACAAGCGGCCGCCGTGACAGCACCCAACTCCCCGGCCAGCGGAAGATCCAAACCCAAATCCCGGGTCAAAAAGTGACTGATGTTGTTGCCCAAAGAGCGGCCCACACTGGCGACCTCCAGGCTATGGGTCAATCGGTTATGCACGAACACACTGCCCGGCAGGGGGAAAACCTGGGTTTTGTCCTGCAAACGCCTGAAAGGCGAAGAAAAAATCAACCGGTCATAATCGCGCTGAAACTGACTGCGGTCGTGCTGTTCACCCGGTCTGACCGCCTGTCCGGTACGTTGCCCCGACAACAAGCTTTCCCATTTCATA
>DUOK01000147.1 GCA_012838865.1 Bacteroidales bacterium
ACCAGATTCGCCGGAGCAGTGTGGACTTCAACATCCCCTTGATTACCAATGCGCGACTGGCCTCGGCCTTCATCGCCTCCTTCTGTAAAATGGGCATGGACGACATCTCCATCAAGAGCTGGGACGAGTACAAATAAGGACAGTAAATTAAAAAGCCCTTGCGACTGCAGCCTGATTACAGGGCTTTAGCATAAAAAGAAAAAAGTCTGCCCCAATGCCGGGCAGACTTTCTTCTTTCCTTAAAATGTAAAACTATTTCTTTTTACCCCAGTAAGTGCCGTTCAGGTTTTTTTGGGTACCGGCATACACCAAAGTGACTTTACGTGGACTGGCTTCCCAATCGACTTCACGCTCCACACAAACAATCACATTACCCAGGGTCAGTTGCTTTTTGGCTTCGTCGTAACTCCAGGAACCGGAAAGTGCTCCGGACATAGTGCCATCCGCATTCAAGCTCAGGGCTGAGGCCGTGTTTTGCTGCCCATAAGTGTACTCCAGCTTGATGTGCTCCCAGGTCCCCACCAACAAATCCCGGGTAATGGGTTCATCGTCGGGCACCGCAGCATAGCGCTGAGGCAAAGCCAGCGGCCACAGATTGTCGGGTTCGTCTATGGAAGCAGGACACCACACAATACGACGCACATGTCCCATCATCAAAGCATTGGAGTAGGCATTTCCGTTTACATTTGCTGGGAGTCGGCCCTGCGACATATAAAACCAATCGCCACTGCCTTCCTCTTGAAAAATGGCACAGTGCGCAATACCCACCCATCCGTGATGAAGATTAAATTTATAGGGATGGGTGACAATCGGATAGCTGTCGCCCCGACCATTGGTAAAATTACGTCCGGTAATATCCAGATAGGGCCCTTCGATGTTTTCACTGCGAACCACCCGCGTATTATAGGGCACATCCAAACCATCGTAAGCCATAAACAAATAATAGTAACCATCTTTGTAAATGATCTCAGGGGCTTCACTCCCCTGCCAACGAGAAGAGGCCGTACGAGTGCCTACTCTCAGACCATAACGTTCCTCCAGTTCGCTGGCACCAGCGGCATAAGGTTCGCCCAACTCCTGCAAGGGCTTACCCGTACGGGCATCTACCTCCAGCAAAGCAAACCCACTGTGCCATGAGCCGTAAATCAGATAATGCTTTTCCTCAGGCGTAACAATGTAAGTGGGATCAATGGCGTTGTAGTAGAAATAGCCACTCCAATCCTCGGGATTGGAACGACTGTAATCCAATCCAAGATCGGACGACGAAGTGGTTACAAAACCCTTGTCCTCCCACACCGCTCCGGCAGGATCGGTCGATTCGCACACCCCAATAAAGGCCCGCTCGACCCAACTTCCATCAAAATTAGCGCGGGTATTGGCTTTGCCTGTTTTAATGTAATTATCGATGATGATGCTGTAATACATACGCAAGATCTCTTGCCCGTCAACATTCACTCTGCGTACCACCGGTGCCCAATAGCCATAATTGATTTCATGCTCAGGAATGGCTTCGAGGTCCATTCGTGAGCGAATGGCATTCAGAGAGTCGGCCACCCAGGAAGGCGCATCATAAAAGGGACCGGGCACCCAATCCCAGTTCACCAAATCCCTGGATCGCTTGCCCTGAAAATGACCCTTACCCTCATGTTCATTGCCATAGGAAGCATCGGTGGCATACATGTAATAATAACCCTTGTAAAAGGCTACCGAAGGATCGTGCACATTGGCCAGATTCCACTGGTTACGCAGCGACCAAGCTGCTATCGGGGAATAATCATCGGCATAGGTCGGGATGCTCCATTCTGTCGGCTCAGGATCGGGCTCTTCGCCATTTGGTGTAATATCGTCGTCCTTACACCCTGCCAAAGTCAACATCATCAAAGCGACGATCCAAAACAACATATTCTTTAAACTCATTTCTCTAACATTTAGATAAGAAACTTCCTTATCAACATAAAACGAATACGTTGCTAAGGAAGTTTCAGAATTAGGCAATCAAATTCTTCTCTACAAATCTACCACGGGACGAATGTTGTACTTTTCGCGGAAAGCAGGACCATTGTCCTCACTCTTATTGGCGGAATTGCCCTCCAGATTCGGGTTGGCATTAAGCGTTCCCTGAAAGATGGGGAAATACTCATGTCCCCTGTAGAAATTCTGAAAGGTTGAGCCGGAAGCATTTTCAGCATTAAGGGGCTCGGAAATGGCTACAGGCTCCTGTCCCTCACCGGGCAATTTATAATAGCCATGTCTTACCAACTGGTTCAAACGGCCTTCGTCGTAAAAGAAGCCCCAACGCAGCAAGTCGATACCACGTCCGTTTTCACAGCCAAATTCCTTGGGACGCTCCACATTCGCAATCTGCTCAAAAAGATGATCGGCAGTCGGGAAATCAGCCAATTCCAAGTCGGGCAAAGCCACACGACGACGTACTTCATTGATGTAATCGATGGCAATCTGTGTGGGACCATTCAGTTCGTTCTCACATTCTGCAGCACGCAGCAACACATCGCTGTAGCGCATCAAGCGGAGGTTAACCCCACAATGCAGACCGTTGGTTATGGTGCTGTAAAGGTTGTTGCGGGCGTTGGTAAACTTAGCAATAGAAATACCTCCTTGCGCATTGTTCGACAGCGGAGTGCGGGTGAGCTCTTGCTGATACACGATATTGTTCCTGGGATCTCCGTTGGGGTAAGCCGCGGTAGCTTGACCGGTATAATTGTTGTACTCCGGCTCAAAAGTAACCAGGGTCCAAAACAGACGTGGATCCAGGCGGTCATCGGTGGACTTCTCTTCTTTAAACAAGTAATACAACCAGGGAGCTCCGGCCAGGTCGCCCCAGCTGCCCAACTCCTGAGAAGCATAATTGCTTTCTACAGCATGCCCCTGCGTGGCCTGTGAACTGATGTTGACCGGTGTCCATTCTTCATCGGTGCCACCGGTTCCGTAATCCATAAACTGGACCTCAAACAAGCTCTCTGCATTGTTCTCATACTCGGGTCCTTCTCTGAAGTTGTCGCCATAGTCGGCCATCAGCTCATAGTGTCCGTATTTTCCGGCCATAATATCCTTCAAGATGGGATAAGCCTCATCAAATTTATGACGGAACATCAGGGCACGTGCCATGTAACCGGCAGCAGCACCACAAGTGGCACGTCCCTTGGCCCATTCCCCACCTTCGTCGCGTGAGGGCAGCATTTCCATGGCTTGCGCCAGGTCGATTTCTATTTGGTCGAAGATCTCGTCCTGGGAACTATTGGACGCATAGATCGTACTGAGTTCTCCATAAGAAGCATAATCTGTAATCAAGGGAACGGTTTGATAGTAAGTCGACAAATGATAATAGGCGAGGCCCCTCAGGAACAATGCCTGTCCGGCAATCTGATTGTAGATTTCTTCAGACATCTGAACGCCGTCCACCTTAGATAAAACAAAATTGGTTCGGTTCACCACATGGAACCAATCGCGCCAAATCCATTGATCACCAATATCAACGGTTCCTGGAGAACTCAAATTGTCGTAGTCGATGTACCACTGCTGAGAAGAGTTCCACACTTCGTCCCCACGCACCGCATCCATGGTATAACCCACCCGGGCAAAACTGCCCTCCAGTCGAATGCGGTTGTAACATGCAATCACAGCCTCCTGCAAATCAGCCTCCGTGTTCCCAAAATCATAGGTGGTCTGCTGGTTGGGATCTGAAACATTGAGCCTGTCCTCACAGGAAGAAAAGCCTGCAAAAAGGGCCAATGTTAGTAAGATAATATTCAAATTTTTCATGTGCTTGTATTTTTGGTTTTAAAATACTGTCTTAGAATGAAAAGTTCATACCAAACATAAGGGTTCTGGGTGTGGGGTACGAAGAGTAGTTAAACCCGGGTGTAAAGGTGCCCCCGGCAAAATCGTTATTGTAACCCTTGTACTTGGTAAAGGTGTGCAAATTTTGCCCGGAAGCATACACACGCACATTACTCACATATCCGTTGAACCATCTGTCGGGAAAGTTGTAGCCCAAAGTCACGTTGGCAATCTTCAGGTAGTTTCCATTTTGCAGGAAACGCTCGCTGAACATATTGTTGTTAATGGAACCGGGCGACCTGTAAGCCACACGGGGAACATCGGTATTGGTATTATCCGGTGTCCAGGCATTCAACATCTCCACACTCTTATTCAGCGTACCGTAGGAACTTCGTAAAGTGACATCCACAAAATCAACAACTTCAAAACCGGCAGCCCCATAAGCGGCGACACTCAAGTCAAAGCCATTCCATTCCACGCGTGCATTCATGCCAAAATTAAAGTCCGGAATACCACTGCCCAGGTAGGTTTGGTCTTCATTGGTAATTTCACCATCGTTGTCGAGGTCGGCGTAAATAACATCCCCGGGTTGTGCGCCGTCCTGATTAACAAACAAACCTTCATCGTTGGTGCGAGCGGCTACCTCCTGCGCCGATTGGTAGATCCCTTCATAAACATAGCCATAAAAGGCACCCACTTCACGTCCCACTTCGGTACGGGTATAGGATTCCGTACGAGGTTCTCCGGAAATACCCAGCTTGGTCACCTCGTTATTAAGGGTTGAAAAGTTGGCAGAAAGCTCGTACTTTACAGCATTGTGACGATTGCGGTAAGTCACCAACAACTCAAGTCCGGAGTTTTCCATGGTTGCCGCATTCATCGTCACATTTTCATTGCTTACCCCCGCGTTGGCAGGAACCGGTACACTGTAGAGCAAATCCTCAGAAATGGACTTGTACCATTCGAAATTCACTTCCAACTGATTGTTGAACATCCCCAAATCCAAGCCGGCATTCATCGTCTTCTTGCTCTCCCAGCGAATGTATTCGTTGACATAGTCAGAAATAGAAGAACCGGTAACCTTGTTGTTTCCAAAGCTGTAGGTATAATCGTGACGACGCATACCCAACATGTACTCGTAGGCACCAATATTCTGGTTCCCCAGTTCGCCATAACTACCGCGTAACTTCAACAGATTAATCAGCGAAGGATCTACGGGGAAGAAATTCTCCCGCTCTACACGCCAGCCAGCTGAAACCGAGGGGAACCAATCCCAACGATCGTAGGCGGCCAAGCGACTGGAACCATCGCGACGTACCGTTGCAGACAATAAGTACTTATCGTCAAAGTTGTAATTCAGACGTCCAATATAGGAGGCCAAAAGCGCTTCTTCTTCGTAACTGTTGGAGTCGGTCTCCCTGGCATTACCCACCTGCAAATAATAAGGCTCGGTCAAATTAATACCCCGGCCGGTAAGACGATGATGGGCGCTGCGCTCAAAAGCCTGACCCACAACAATATTAATGTTATTGCGCCCCAAACTTGCATCATAAGTCAAAAGATTTTCCACCAGAAAATCATTGTAAGTCCGATACTCCTGTGTTAAAGTCTCGTTACTCTTGGCCAGGTAGTTGGTCGTACTTTGGATAAAGGCAGGAACAAAGGTAAAATCCTTCACAACAGTCTTATTGTACGAGGTATTAAACCGGTAATTCAGTTTATGATTCTGGTTTTCGCGACCAAGCATGGACATAAGGTCGACCGTTGCCGAGCCCGAACCTACAAAACGATCTACAACAGAGTTTCTCTTTAAAAGGTTATTGGTCAACAAAAGGTTGGTAAGCCGCAAATCACCATGCACATCGTCGTAATAGGTACCATAACCGTAGGAGTCGTACTTGTATTGAGAAGCGCCCGATATTTTATCGTCCAACACCCAGGTCGACTCATCGTAGGCCTTAATGGTGGGTGGGGTAATCAAAGCAGACGCCACTACCGGAAATTGGTCCCCATACAAGCCCTGTACATACTCATTGGCGTTGCTGAGCGACATATTGTCCTGATCGCTGTGACTGTAAACAATACTGGTCTGGAATTTAATGAATTTCACCTCCATGGTATTGTTGATTCGTGCCGTATAGCGATCGAAATTGGGGCCTGCTCCTTCCATGGTTCCTTCCTGACTGTAGTAGTCGAGACCAATGTTGTAGGTATTGTTTTCGCCGCCGCCTGAAAGACTCACATTATGGTTCTGGCGAACACCCATTTTAAAGGACTCCTCAAACCAGTCGGTATTGACAACATTCGGATCGATGTACTTAGCGCTGTTCGGATTGTAGCCCGCCGGAACATCCATTCCGCTGTTCGCATAAGCCATACGCAGGTATTCCCCATATTGTTTGGAGTCCATAACATCGAACACGCCTTTGCGCACCTCGTCAACGCCCATATAGCCGCTGTAATCTATCCGCATGGGCTGATTTTTGGCACCCTGCTTGGTGGTGATAATGACCACGCCATTGGCAGCACGTGAGCCATAAATGGCCGCTGCAGAAGCATCCTTGAGTACCTGGAGGGTCTCAATGTCGTTGGGTGAAAAGTCACGAATGGTGGTTCCCATAGGCACCCCATCAATTACATAAAGCGGTGCCGTACTGCCAAAAGAACCAATACCACGGATACGTACGGTAGGATCAGCACCCGGTTGGCCATCCGAGGTAATTTGCACACCGGCAATTTTACCTTCCAGCATGGTAGAAATGTTCGAGTGAGAGACCTTCTTCATCTCTTCGGTGTTTACCACAGCGACTGAGCCGGTGAGATCAACCTTACGCTGCGTACCGTAACCAATTACAACCACCTGGTCCAGTTCCATTAAATCTGAAACCAAAGTAATCACGCCCAAGTCGGTACGTCCATCAACATTAACCTCAACGCTTTTTGAGCCGACAAAGGAAACTACCAGAACAGCGTCAGCAGGAACCGAAAGGGTAAACTTACCATCTATATCGGAAATACTTCCCTGAGTGGTGCCCAATTGTTGAATGGTAGCCCCAGGCAGGGGCGCTCCAAAATCGTCGATAACCATCCCCTGAACAGTGATTTCGCCCGATTGCGTCTGCTGCACCTGGTCAGCAGTTGCGCTGGCTTCTGCATATGTTGCCGGTGCCAGCACCAGTAATCCCAACAGCGTTAAAAAAATATATTTCATAATTCTCCTGTTTTTATCTTTATGATTATTCTACATCTACAAGTACGAGGTAGGCTAGTTCGATCGTCAGGGCACAATTCAAATCAGAGCTGTCCACGGTAATACCTTCGTAGTTCTGGAAATGGGTTTCGCCATTCGCATAAGTAACATCGTAGTTGACATCGGCGGTGTTGTCCCCATTGTTGGTAACGGTAATGACAATTCTAGAGCCGAAAATATTGGGAGCTAAATTATCAAAGTCCCAATCATTGGTAGCCGTAGCGCTTGCGTAGCCATCCCCCCATCCGCTATTGTCCATACGTACTACCGCGTACTCTGCAAGGTCGCTTGCACGAAGAATGGTTACGGGACTGTGCCAGTTCTCAAGACCTTCGGAATAGCAATACATGGTAAGCGTCTTACTCTCTCCTGCTGCCACCGCAAAGTCCTCGGAGTGCGCCCCCCACCAAGCAGTAGAAAAATCAACAGCACCTACCCGAGCAATGCCCTCTGTCATGGTGATGGGACAATCCACCGTTACGGTACTGACAGCACCTTCAAAAGAAATCACGGCATTTTGCGTGCCTGCAACGGCAGGAATCTTACTAAACTTAAGACTTGAATTGGCTAAAACACCAGTTGTCCCATCCAAATAGGTAGCCGTTACCACCAGGCCTTTGGTGTTGAACAAAACCGAATCTTCGCCAAAGAAGTAGTATTCGGTAAGCTCCGGCATAGAAGTAATTTCCAAACTCGCGACAGGGTTGGTTACCTCAAATGTATAATACGTGGACACCGCACGACCAAACTTGCCTTGCTTGGTTTTGCTGTAGGCAACCAGTACGGTCTTTTCACCTAGCGCAGACATCTCAGGAATTACCGCAAAGGTCACATCGGCAGTATCGACTTCAGCAGAAGAACCATCCGCAAAGGTAACTGTTGCTACGGCATCCTGCCAGAAATCCTCATTGCCCAACTCAACGAACTCGGGAGCACCGGTCACTGTAATCGAAGCTGCCTCCTGATCTTCAACAACGGCAACTTTGGAAGGAATAAGATAGGCTTCCTTCATCTCAAAATGACTATGATCTGCGACTAAGAACGCAACAATATCCTCAGTAGCCGAGACCGGCTGTTGGTAAGTCATCACTAATTCTGTTCCGTTGGTTCCTACGGCAGTCGCAGTAAGAAATACGTTTCCAGAAGCAGAGTGATCAATTTCTAAGGTAACAGTGGCTCCTTCCATAGTCGCACGAAAATCTACCCAGAAATCCTCATTATCACTCACCTCCGCATAATTATGTGCAAGCAGCGCCAGGTCAAACGTATAGCCCTGATCGACCATCTTCCCTTCCCAACCATAGGCGTCGGAGCGAAGAACAAAGTACTCTGCATAGCCATCAGCATCCCGGTCGGCAACCTCATTGACAACAGCAAGGTTCCAATTTTCCCAGTTATTAACTCCTGTGCCATGATTGATGAACGTCAAACTCAACAGCTTGTTAGTGGGGATTACAAAATAATCAGAAAATGCCGTCCACCAGGCTGCACTGTTGTCTTCAGCGCCCACTAAAGCGGTTGCAATATCCAGATAGGTGGTGTCGCCGGTCGACTGACTGGCCTTAACGGCAGCAATGGAATCGATCCTGCTCTGCAGGTCGTCTGGCGCATCAATGGAATACAACTCCAAATTTTCGCATCCACCCAAGGCAAAAACTGCCAGAACAGCTGCGAATAAAGTGCCTCTAATCAATTTCGTTGTTTTCATAGAATAAAATTTGATTGTTTTTTTACTTTTCAATAGGAAGGACAACCTTGGTCTGTTCTCCTTGCAGGTGATAACAAAGGGCCTGATGCGGGTGGTCCCTTTTTCGAATCGTAGACAAACGGTAAGTGCAACATTTCTCTCATTTAAGGTAGAATTTGATTGGCCATTAGCAATTAAACAATTTTAAACACACCGTAAAGCTTATTGTCACTTATTGGGTTTAGCAAAAGTAAATTTAACCATTCTTAACACGGCGGACTCTTAGATAATTTGGGTGGACAAATTGATATAAACGAAAAAAGGTGATCCGAAATCGGATCACCTTCTCTCCTGCTCAAGCCAGGAAAATGCTTTACTCCAGGCCAAAAGTCATCACCGTAGTACTTTCATACTTTTCTCCGGGACGTAAAATGGTGGAAGGAAAGTTCGGTTGATTGGGTGCATCCGGAAAATGCTGGGTCTCGAGGCACAGCCCGGTATGAATGGTGTAGGACCGGTCGCCACGCGACTGGGTGCCATCCAAAAAGTTACCGGAATAAAACTGAAGACCGGGCTCGGTAGTGTGAATCTCCATAAAACGACCGCTTTGGGGATCCTTGAGCTTGGCAGCAAAACGCAGGCCTTCCCCTTCGGTCAAGACATAGTTGTGATCGTAACCTCCGGGAACCTCGGCGATTCGGGCGCCAATGGCATGGGGACTGTTAAAGTCGAATGGAGTTCCGGCCACTTCCACCAATTCTCCGGTAGGAATAAGTGTTGCATCCACCGGGGTATAGAAGGGTGCCGCAATGGTTAATTCATGATTCAGAATACTTCCTTCGCCAGCCAGGTTATAGAAGGCGTGGTTGGTCAGGTTTACTGGCGTAGCCTTGTCGGTGGTGGCTTCATAAGCAATCTCCAGGGCATTGCCTTTAAGGGTGTAGGTTACGGTCACCTCAAGGTTGCCCGGATAACCTTCCTCTCCGTCTGCGCTTAAATACGTCAGACGCAAGCCGGGCTCAGTGGCATGCGCTACCGGTTCGGCGTTCCACAGCACACGATCATAGCCCATTATACCACCATGCAAATGATTGGGCCCATCGTTGGTAGCCAGCTGATAGTCTTCACCATCAATACTGAACTGTCCCTTGGCGATGCGGTTACCAAAACGACCAATAAGGGCACCAAAAAACACCCGGTGCTTCTCATAATCGGCCAATTTATCAAAACCAAGAGTCACGTCAGTGAGTTCTCCCTGGGCATCTGGCACTTCCAGCGACACTATGGCGCCGCCATAGTCCATAATCCGGGCCTTTAGTCCGGTGCTGCTGGTTAGGGTATAGAGGCTGACCTCTTCGCCAGACGACAGCTGTCCAAACGATTCTTTTTGGATGTTGGATTCGATGGGTGCCGAGCAGGATACGGCAAAAAAAGCCGCAGGAAAGAGGCCCAGCACCAAAGTTTTAAT
>DUOK01000148.1 GCA_012838865.1 Bacteroidales bacterium
CCGAAAGTGGCCTCATAAAAGGAGAAACCCTGGTGAATCTGTACAAAACGCCAGGCGGCTGCAGTGCGGGTGACGACCAAAGTCTTTGTGGCCTGAGTGCAGAGCTACAGGCTACTGTTGGCGGAGCCAGCACCGCCATTTACTGGAAAGCGGCAGATGGCCTGAGTTTTTCCGACCCGCAGACTGCTGCCACTCAAGTCAGCGCCAATCAGCCGGGAACCTACGACCTCACTTTTGTGCAGGAAAACGGCCCCTGTCGGGTCAGTGATGAAATGACCTTAACCCTGCTGGGCCAACCTTCGGCCGCCTTATACAGCGACAGCGAGATTTGTGGCAGCGGTCAGGCAGAGTTTACTGCCAGCCTGCAAGGCAAGGGCCCCTGGAAGCTGGAACTGAGTGACGACAGCAGCATCGATGCCATCCAAGACCCTGAACATCTGTTCAACAGAGCAATCGAAGGACCGTCTACCCTGAGCATCACAAAAGTCACCGACAGCAACAACTGCAGCACGCTTTACAGCGGAGAAGAAGGAACAGTTGCGGAGGTGGTGGACCTGACCCCGGTGCTTGGTTCCATAACAGGCGAAAGCGAAATCTGTGGCTCCCAAATTACGCTCCACATCGAGGCCCATCCCGGATCGGGCAGCTGGTCGCTCCTCCCCGGCAGCGCAGGCACAGCTGATTTCTCCGAGGTAAACGATCCTGAAACACTGGTCAGCGTCGACGCCCAGGGCAGCTATGCTTTTCGGTGGACCCAAAACAACAAGGGCTGCGAAAAGCTGGCGGACTTCGAAACGACTTTTTTCTTTCCCTTGCAGGCCACTGATTTTACCGCCGGGCCCGACACCACCCTGTACCAAAGAGACCAGTACCGCCTTCAAGCCACGCTTCCTGAATACGCGTCGGGACAATGGCTCCTGCTGAGTGGCAGCGGTACAGTACTGCAACCCAATAATCCCCACAGCGAAATAAGCGGTTTGAGACTGGGGACTACCTTTCTCGAATGGGAAGTAACTCGCGGAAAATGTGACACATTATTTGCCCAAACCACCATTCACGTGAAGGAACCCCCAACGGGCATCTCACCCAATGGAGATGGCAAAAACGACTACTTAGTGATTCGGGGAGCAACGACCATAAACAACAACGAATTACGTATCTTTGATCAGCAGGGCAAACTGGTGTATCGCAAAAAAGACTACAATAATGACTGGGGAGGGACCGACCAAGAGGGCAAGGACCTGCCCGACGGCTATTATTACTATCTGTTTACCGGTGAGAACACCCACATCAAAGACTATCTCATCATTAAGCGCAGCAAACGCTAAAACCCGGCCTGTATGAAGCACCTTCTGACCATAATCCTCCTGATGAGCTTGCTGAAAACTTCGGGTTTTGCGCAAAAGGAAATACTGATGACCCAATATCAGGACAACCAGTTTGCCCTGAACCCGGCCTTTGCCGGCGCACGGGAGACCTTATCAATGCTTGCCGCTTTCCGCCAACAATACAGCAGTGTTCCAGGTGCCCCCCGGGCCCAGTTCTTTGCCTTACATGCCCCCTTGCGCAACCCGCGAATTGGGGTGGGCCTGACCTTTTACAATGAAACTTTTAATATTGCTCAGAACACCGGCTTTACGGCGGCATACGCCCATCGCATTCCCTTAAGCCAACACCAGCGCCTGGCTTTTAGTCTCTCAGGTGGACTCTACAACGCCCGAACCGGGTGGGACAAGCTGCACTTGGAGGACGAAGACGATGGTGCTTTTAATGAGCGGGAAGTGCGCTTTAAGCCCTCACTGGGTTTTGGCGCAGCCTGGTACGGTAAGCAATTCTTTGCCGGCCTCTCCGTCCCCGATTTCTTTTACCAGGCACCCTTTCAAAATGAAGACGCAAGCTTCGAGCCCTTCAAAACCACCTGGTTGCTTACCGCCGGGTACCAGCACCTTCTTAATGCCTCCTGGTCGCTGCAACCGGCCACCCTGGTACGCTGGCGTAAGGACCAGGGTGCTTTGGCCGACTTTTCGCTGAGCGCCTGGTACAACCGGCTCTACCGGGGCGGTCTGACCTGGCGCAGCAACCAGGAGCTGATTGTAACGGCTGGCTGGCGCTTCACCAGGCAATGGACGGTGACCTACAGCTACGATGTACCGCTGGGCGACTTCAGAGGAACCAGCAACGGAAGTCATGAAATCAGCTTGCAGTTCGACTGGGGACAGCAAACAGCAACGGTAAACCCCCGCTTTTTTTAATGTTTAAACAACGCTATCGCATGGCTGCAAAAACTTTACATACCCTGTTGCTCCTGCTTGCCGCAATCCCTATCCTGTCGGCCCAGGAAATCAGCCTTCGAAAGCTGCCCGTCGGCACCCCCTGGTCCGACGAAATGGCACCGCTTGTGCAGGATTCCACCCTGTATTTTGTATCCAATCGAAAAAGCACGTGGCTGGTCAACCGCACCGACCAAAACGAACAACCGCTTTATAAAGTTTACCAGGCAGCCATCGGCGAAAATGGGCGACTCGGGCATCCACGCATCTTCGAGGTACCCGGCCAGGAACAATTCACTGTGGGTCCGCTTAGTTTTTCAGCCGACGGACAAACCCTCATTGCCACCCTCAACACCAACAGAAACCCCACGGCGCTGCGCCAGGAAACGGAACCCAAGCGACTGGGCCTTTTCGAAGCCCACAAACGAAATCAAAACTGGTCGTCCTTCAAAGCCATAGAAATGGCTGCCGGCTCCGCCTCCATCGCTCACCCCTGCCTGAGTCCCGATGGCCAGCACCTTTATTTTTCTGCCGAACTGCCGGGAGGCGAAGGCGGAAAAGATTTATGGGTGAGCCAACGCACCGAATCGGGCTGGGCAGCGCCCCAGAACCTGGGCCCTGCCATCAACACCCCGGGCGACGAGGTTTTTCCCCAGGTGACTGCGGGAGGCCGCCTCTACTTCAGCTCCAACGGGCACCCTGGCCTGGGAGGCATGGACCTCTACTACAGTGAAGAAAGTCAAGGGGCCTGGAGTCGACCCATCCCCCTGCCTGCCCCCATCAATTCGGAATTTGACGACTTCAGCAGCTTTGTGCTGAGCGGTGAAACCAGTGGCTATTTTGCCTCCAACCGGGAAGGCCGTGACCAACTCTACCAATTCGAATACGAACTTTCCTTTTGTGAAAAAGCCCAGGAAGTGGTGGAGGACCAGTATTGCTTCACCTTTTTTGAAGACAGTCCCTTCGACAGCGACACCCTGCCGCATCGCTACATTTGGGAATTCAGTGATGGCGGTCGTGCCCTGGGCGCTGAAGTCGACCACTGCTTCCCAGGACCCGGATTCTACGAAATAATCCTAAGTGTTCAGGATTCACTCAGCGGAGAAGAGCTCTACGAAGTAGCCAGTTACGATCTGCTGCTGGAAGAAACCCGGCAGGTTTACATTACAGCCCCAACATCTCCAGACGCCCGTAATGAAATAATTCTGCAAGCTGAGCTCCGTGGATTTGGTGATGTAAAAGACGTTCGATATTTTTGGGACTTTGGCCCCGGAACGGAGAAACTAAAAGGAAATTCAATTCGGCATAGTTTTAGCAAGGGAAGCCATACCATCCGTTGTGAAGCCTACTGGGACGATCAGCGTTGGTGTTCGTACCGGATTATTATTGTGGAGTAAAAACCTAAACTGATTACTTATGCCTGTGTGCCATCGCCCTGCGCTTCTGCTCCTCCTGCTTTGGGTCCACCTGGGCTTAATGGCTCAGCCCGTTCCTGCCGTTGACGAAAACATCCCGGCACTGGTAACTTTTGGCAAAGATGCCGACACCGCTTGGGGCGACGACGATTTTATTCAAATCATTTTCTTCAGCATACCGGAAACCTTTCAGGACCCCATTTTTATACGCGTATACGACCCCGACACCGGTGGCGCCTTTGACGAGCAACAGGGCGCCTGGAACACCCGTACCAATTTTTCGGTTTTTGGCGGAGACGGGGCCTGTTCCAATACCGACGCCCAACGCATAGAACGCGACGGCAACTATCGAAGCGGCACCATGCTGGCATCCCGCAGCTTTGGCAACGACGCCCGCTACGACGAAAGCTGGTACACCTTTGGCCCTTTTAATCCCACCGAGGGAGAACTGCTGCCCGAATTTGGAGGTTATATTTTCAAACTGGTGGTAGAGGGACTCGAAGGAGACGATGGCAATCTTTACCGTTTGTTTTTAAGCACGGACCAACAACAAAACAGACCTGTAGAAGGCGCCTTCGCCTTCTACTTCAAGTACAAATTCCGTATGCACGACAATGTAGCAGAGGTGTCGCACATCTATCCCTATATCGATGAAAGGGTCGTGGCCATTCAGCAAAGCAATTTCGATTGGGACAACGACGGCATCATCCGCATCATTTCCCCATCGAAAAACGGAGAACGCATGGCGGTATCGGGCGACGATCACTGGTCGACCAGCCGTCATGAGATCACCGCCGACGACATTAATTCCTCCCTCGATATCCAGATGATCAAAAACCGCAACAACCGGGTCCGCAACAACAATGTGGTGATCTATCTCGAAAACCAGTACGGCGAATTGCTGCCCTTCTACAGTATCCCCATTGGCGGTATTCCCAAATACAAATACAGCATAGGCATTAAACCTAAAGCACCCATCCGATGAGTAAAAGCGTCCCCGGCCTCCTCCTGACCTTATTGTTTTTGCTGACCTTTAACCAGGCATCGGCCCAGACCTTCCGGTTCAGGAATTTCGATGCCAATATGGGATTGCCGCAAAATTTCATCTATGCCATTGAACAAACTCCAGACGGCTTTATGTGGATTGGAACGGGAGAAGGTTTGGTGCGCTACGACGGCTTGCGTTTCCGCTCCTTCAGCACCCGCGATTCCCTGGCCGACAACTTTGTTATGTCGATGCACGTGGCCGCTAACGGAACACTCTGGGTAGGTCACAACAATGGTCAGCTCAGCTACTATCGCAACCAACAGTTTCACACCCTCAGGGTAGAAAACACCACAAGTCCGGTTCGCGACCTGCACGAAGATGCCGAAGGCAACATTTGGTTCACCGTGCAAAACCATGGCTTTGCCAAGGTAGACCGCTACAACAACCTGACCACCTGGTTCGACAGTGGCAGTCTGGGCTACACCCTCTTTTATTCAATTTACCCCTTGTCCGACAACACCGTTTTGTTGGGTACTTCCGAAGGCTTGATGCGTGTTAAGGCAGGCAGCAACGGGAAAATCCAGGGCTTTGAACGCTTCGATCAAATGCCCATGACCACCATCACAGCCATCAAGAAGAGGAAGGGCTTTGATCGGGAATTCTGGATAGCCACAGAAAGCGAAGGTTTCTTTCGTTTTGCCCCCGAGCGCGATGAAGCTACCCGGATTGTTGACCACAGCCTTTGTCTCAGCTTCGACCTGCAATATGAAAACATCCAGGACATTGAGGAAGAGGAAGAAGGACACCTGCTGCTGGCCACCTGGGGCCAGGGCGTCGTCAAACTATTCTACGACCAGCAGCAGCAAGATTTCACCGAATCCTTTACTTTTTCTACCGAAAATGGGATGAGCAACAACTTTATTCGGGATTTGCTGACCGACAAGGAAGGCAATTACTGGTTTGCTACCTACGGAGGGGGGCTTTCGTGCCTCACCGATGAAAGTATGATCTTCTACGACCTGGACCAGATCGGTTTCCAGGACAATAAAGCCCGTTCGGTACTGCACGACGGCAAGGACCTCTGGATTGGTCTGGAAAATGGCCTGATAAGGGCCGACCCCTTCTGCTTTACCGACTTTGAATTCTACGACCCGGCGATGGGTCTGCCCCGCGATGCCGTAACGGGCCTTTACCGCGATCCCGACAGCACACTTTGGGCTGCCACTGAGAACCACGGACTGTATTACAAGAAAAACGAGCAAGCCAACTTTCAACCCTGGTCCTACACACGTACTCAGCCCGGCAAAAGAATAAACGACCTGAGTGGCCAGGGGTATTTTCTGTATTTAGCCACTGTTGGTGGCTATTATCAAATCAATTTAAAGACCAGGGAACAGCGGCACCTGACCACCGAAAACGGACTGCCCCACAACAACATCAATTTTGTCTACCCCGACGGCAACGGGGGCTTGTGGCTGGGGCCCAAGA
>DUOK01000149.1 GCA_012838865.1 Bacteroidales bacterium
ATATCCATAACAACTACCGTTATCTCAAAAAGCTACTGCTACTCTGCCTGGGCCGTAAAAGCAGCTTCCAAATGTTCAATTTCCCAGGTCCCGTCGGGCTTTGGCAAACAGCTCAACACATCAAAGCGGACGCGTCCGTCAAAACGCGTGTAGCGAACATAGTGATCGGCAGCCAGCACCAGGTAGCGAATTTTCATGGGACCAATACTGTCACGCGGGTGCAATATTTCGGCGCTGTCGCCACTTCGGGTGCGCACCTCGGCGACTACCAACACCGAACCATCCATGGCAATGATATCGACCTCCTTATGATGAAAGCGCCAGTTCTGCGCTAAAATGCGGTAGCCTTTGGCACGCAAAAAGTCGGCCGCCTTCTGCTCACCCAGCTTTCCCAGTTCATTGTGTGCTGCCATGGTCGGGTTAATGTTTCAGCGACAAAGTTAAGACACATATTCCAAAACCGCCAATTCCGACTGCAGCTTCAAGCGGACTTTGTGTCCCATCAGCAGGGGCCGATTGAGTGGGGCGTGTCCTGCCGGAAAGTCGTACAGTACCGGAAAACTGTAATCCTTCACAGCCTCGGCAATAATTTCATAGGCCGTAAAACCAAAAGGCGTATTCCCGTCCATCAACTCGGTCATTTGTCCCACCACCAAGCCGGCCAGACCTTTGAGCTTGCCGGCTACTTTTAAGCCCTGCATCATCCGGTCTATGTGGTAGAGCTGCTCCCCCACCTCCTCTAGAAAGAGGACCGTTCCCCGGGGCTCAAAATCAAGCTCTGAGCCCTTCAACATCGACAAAATGGTAAGGTTGCCTCCGGCGAGCCGCCCGGTCCCCTTCCCCTGACGATTGAGTGGATGCACAGGAAGCTCATAAACGGGCAGCTCACCTTGCAGCAAGTCCCACAACTCACTCATCCCCGTATCGGCAGGATGCCCGTCCCCAAAATTCTTGGGCATGGGACCGTGTACCGAACCCATACCCAGCTGGTGCAGCTGGGCATGCAAAACCGTAATGTCGCTGAATCCGACCAACCATTTGGGCTTTTCAATCAGGGGGCGCCAATCGACCATCTCGAGCAAACGCACCGCCCCGTAACCTCCGCGCAAACACCAGATCACCTCCACCTCGGGATGCAGGAGCATGGCATTCAAATCCGCTGCCCGTTGGGCATCGGTCCCGCCAAACTGATGCCAGGCACCAGTGGCATGGCGGCCACGCAAATGACGCATGCCCAGGCGGTCCAAAAATTGCTCTGCTTCCTTCAGCCAGCGTTCTGCTATTTTGCCCGAAGGCGCAATGAGTCCCACCAGCGCGCCGGGACGAATAAATTCGGGATAAACCATCTCTCTGGTTTTAAATGTTTACTTATCTTTGTCGAAATTAAAAAATATTATCAGGACCACCTATCTTCCCTGGTATAAGAGACCTGTTTTATATGACAAAATTCAAACGCACGCTGGTTACCGCCGCCCTGCCGTATGCCAACGGCCCCGTTCATATCGGCCACCTGGCCGGAGTATATGTCCCCGCCGATATTTATGTTCGCTACCTTCGCCTGAGAGGGGAGGATGTGCTGTTGATTGGCGGATCGGACGAACACGGGGTTCCCATCACCCTAAAGGCACGCAACGAGGGCATCACACCGCAGGATGTGGTGGACAAATACCACGGCATCATCAAACAGTCCTTTGCCGACTTTGGAATTTCCTTTGATGTGTATTCGCGTACCAGCAGCAAAACCCATTACGAAACAGCCTCTGAGTTTTTTAAAACCCTGTACGACAAAGGGGAATTTCTTGAAAAAGAGAGTCAACAGTATTACGATGAGGAGGCCGGCCAGTTTTTGGCCGACCGCTACATCACGGGTACTTGTCCCCATTGCCATAAAGACGGGGCCTATGGCGACCAATGCGAAAGCTGTGGCACTTCACTGAATGCTACGGACCTGCTGCACCCCCGCTCCACCATCAGCGGCAGTACACCGGTGCAGCGGGCCACCAAACACTGGTACTTGCCGCTCGACAAGCACGAAGCTTTTCTGAGACAATGGATTTTGGAAGAACACAAGGAGTGGAAACCCAATGTTTACGGCCAATGCAAGTCCTGGATCGACCTGGGCCTGCAGCCGCGTGCGGTAAGCCGCGATCTCGACTGGGGCGTACCTGTTCCGGTAAAAGGGGCCGAAGGGAAAGTCCTTTATGTTTGGTTTGATGCCCCCATCGGCTACATATCGGCTACCCGCGAACTGACGCCCGATTGGGAAAAATACTGGAAAGACCCGGAAACCCGGCTGCTGCACTTTATCGGGAAGGACAACATCGTTTTCCACTGCATCGTTTTTCCTTCCATGCTGAAGGCTGAGGGGACCTACAATTTGCCCGACAATGTGCCGGCCAATGAATTTCTTAATCTGGAAGGCGACAAAATATCGACTTCCAGAAACTGGGCCGTTTGGTTGCACGAATACCTGCTCGATTTTAAGGACAAGCAGGATGTATTGCGTTATGTATTGACGGCCAATGCCCCGGAGACGAAGGACAACGACTTTACCTGGAAGGACTTTCAGGCACGCAACAACAACGAATTGGTTGCCATTTTCGGAAACTTTGTGAACCGCAGCGTGGTGCTTACCCAGAAGTACTACAATGGCGTGGTTCCACAGCCGGGCGAACTCAAGGACTTTGACCGGGAAACCCTGGATGGCATTGGTGTTTTTGCCCAAAAGACGCAGGAGGCCCTGGACCAGTTTAAATTTCGGGAGGCGGTGAAGGAGGCAATGAATCTGGCCCGTCTGGGCAACAAATACCTGGCCGACACCGAGCCCTGGAAGCTCATCAAGACCGATGCGGCCAGGGTGGAGACCATCATGTATGTGGCCCTGCAAATTACGGCCAACCTGGCAATTTTGATGGAACCCTTTCTGCCCTTTGCCGCAGAAAAGCTGCGCAAGATGCTGAATATGGGGCAGGTGGACTGGAAACTCTGCGGCCAAAAACAGGTACTGCAAGCGGGACACAGCATCGGTCAGGCAGAACTGCTGTTCCAAAAAATAGAGGACAGCGAAATTCAAGCGCAGCTCGACAAGTTGCAGGCCTTTAAAAAGGCCAACGAAGCAGCTGCAAGGACTGCAAACCCGGCCAAAGAAAACATCAGCTTCGACGAGTTCAGCAAGATGGACATCAGAACCGGTACGATTATGGAAGCCGAGAAGGTGCCCAAGACCAAGAAACTGCTGAAATTGAAAATAGACACCGGTCTGGATCAACGCACCGTTGTATCGGGCATTGCTGAATTTTTTGAACCGGAAGCCATTGTTGGTCGTCAGGTGAGCATACTGGTGAACCTGGCTCCCCGAAACATTAAAGGCATCGAATCGCAAGGCATGATTCTAATGGCCGAAGACGCCGACGGACGCCTCGATTTTGTTGCCCCGCAAAGTCCGGTAAAAAACGGATCGGAAGTCCGTTAACCCCGGCTTATCCCCCTACACAAAAGCCACCGTTTCAAATGAAACGGTGGCTTTTGACTTATATACTAACAGAAAATCTTAAGGCTCAAGGTGTACCCAAACAGAGGCAAAACCCGGACGACTTCGCAAGTCCTCCATGGCCTGAAGTGCAGAGGCCTTTGTAGGGAAAGACTGCAGGGAGATGCGGTAGCGACTGTTCCCGGCCGGCAAAACGCCGGCCTGGTCAAAACCTTTGCGCACCAGAGCTGCTGCTTCCGCCCGGGCCGGGCCTTCCTCACGAAAACTGGCGGCAATGAGATGGTAGTAGCGGCCACTTTCCTCTGCCGCCACAAAAGGCTCGGCGGCCACTTCAGCAACAAGCTCCTCTGCAAGCACAGGGACAGGTTCCTCAAGAGGCAAAACCGGGGTACTTTCCACCGGAAAGGAAGCCAGACTTGCAGTATTTAACTCGGGCATCCTTAACTCAGGCGTAGCCAGAAAAAAGAGCCCCGCCAGCATAGCAGCAGCTGCCACACGGTAGCGTGAGCTGACCTTAGGCAGGGAGCGCAAGGACCTGCCTGCCTCAATTCGAGCGGTTCTGCGACTATCTACCGGCTCAAAACGGAAACTCGAAAGCCCAAAGGCTTCGGGCAAAAAGGAAGCCTCTTCATTGGGACTGAAAACCAAGTTTCCAATCACATCGGCACGCAGACTTCCGAGTTCATCAAGAACAACGGTTTCACCTCCGGCTACCCGCGCACGAACCTGCTCACTAAAAGCAGCCACTTTTGCGGCAGCTTCTTCAAAAGCGAGCTTCTCACGTTGTGCCACAAAATGAGCCAGCAAGCCGTCCTGATGCAAAAGGCTGCGGTTAAAACCGATTTCTTTCGCGGGGGGACTGAACCAATGCTGGGAGGGGTGCAAAGTCACTTCCTTACGATTGGCGACAAAACCACCCAGTCCGGGCACAATAACACAGTCGTGGTAATGCAATAGTGCTGAAAGATATTTCTCCATTGGGTTGAACATATTTGCAAATATAAACAAAAAGGTGGGCCGAAGTCCAGTTATTTTTAAACATCTGTTCATACAATGTTGATAAAACACGGCCTTTTATCACTATTTTTACGCTTCCAAAAAATGCAAAGCGATTAAACTGAGAAAAATGAGCAAGAAAATTCTGGTTACCGGTGGAACCGGCTATATTGGTTCCCATACCGTGGTGGAACTCCAAAATGCAGGCTTTGAGGTAGTGATTGCCGATAATCTCTCCAACTCCAAAATAGAGGTGCTCGACGCCCTGGAACAAATAAGCGGGATTCGTCCACTTTTCGAGAAAGTGGACCTCTCTGATGCCATGGCCACTTCGGAAATGTTCGACCGGCATGGGGACATAAAAGCCATCATTCATTTTGCCGCCTTTAAGGCTGTGGGCGAATCGGTTCAGAAACCCCTGGAGTACTATCGCAACAACCTCAACTCCCTGATGAATATTCTGGACAATATGCGGAGCAGGAAAATTAAAAATATGGTATTCAGTTCCAGCTGCACGGTTTACGGACAGCCCGATCAACTTCCGGTTACCGAAGAAACCCCTCGAAAACCGGCCGAATCACCCTACGGAAATACCAAGGCCATTGCCGAGGATATTCTGCGTGATTTTTGCAAAGTCCATCCTGAAATCTCCTGCATTGCCCTGCGTTACTTCAATCCCATTGGCGCACATCCCTCCGCCCTGATTGGCGAATTGCCCATTGGCGTACCGGGCAACCTGGTGCCCTTTATTACCCAAACAGCTGCCGGCATAAGAGAAGAGCTGAGCATTTTTGGCGACGACTACCAAACTCCCGACGGAACTGCCATCAGAGATTACATTAATGTGGTGGACTTATCTGAAGCACACGTGGTGGCAATCAATCGCTTGCTGGAACAGAAAGCAGCACAAAACTATGAGTTTTTCAATGTAGGAACGGGAAATGGCCTTTCG
>DUOK01000150.1 GCA_012838865.1 Bacteroidales bacterium
AACGGAAAATTGACCCCACGCGCCTTTCGCAGGTGGGCCCCGATGGTCAGATTTTCCCCTGGATCAATGCCGAATTTCCGGTAGATCAGTACCGTAAACTCGATGCCAGTGCATCGGCCATGTTGTACACTTCCGTGTGGTGGGCCGGTTTCACGCTCGACCACCTGGTGAAGAACGATTACGGCTTTACCGATGTGGAGAGCAATCAGCCGTTGAAGACGGTGGTGTATGGTGGGGCCAAATGGGTTTATCAGGAAGGGGGGCGTGGACGTGATGAGCAGAGTGCGTCTTTGGCCTTTATGTACCGCCGTCAAGATGCCTTTCAACAACTCGATTTGGGGGTGTATTGGTACACGAATCCGCTGGAGGTGGGACTCTGGTACCGTGGTCTTCCCGGTGTCAGTTCAGAGGGCCTGAACAACAACGATGCCCTTATTTTCAGCCTCGGCGTTAATGTGGGGCCCATGCACCTGGCTTACAGTTACGATTTGACGCTGTCGGGACTGGCAGGGTACAGTGGAGGCAGCAATGAGTTTTCTCTCATCTACCGCTTCAGTCGTGGTCGTTCGTCCACTTCGCCGCGCGGTCCGGTACCCTGTAGTGAGCCGGGATATGGCCTGGGCGACCGGCCAAGTAACTACCGTCCACAGCGTCGCTCCCTTTTTTAGCGCAAAAAATACAGATTAAAGTGTTTTTATATCTGGTTGATAAAGCTATATTTGTTGTCGCCAAAAAAAATGTATTCGACTAATTAAATATTATACATCTGATGAAAAACACGTCGTTATTATCAAATCTGGTTTTTGCTGTTTCGGCTTTTTCGCTGGTCGCGCTTTTGGGCGCCTGTAATAATGAAAGTTCTGCCCCTGTTGTTGCCGAGGCTGCTCCTAAGGCCGATAATGGCATTGTTTTCATTAATACCGATTCGCTGATCATTAAATATGAATACGCCCGTCAGCTGAGTGAGGAGCTGATCAGGAAGGAAGAGTCGTCACGCACCGATTTTAACGAACGTGCACGGGTTTTTCAGCAAGATATGGTTGAGTTTCAGCGCAAGGTGCAGAACAATGGATTTCTGTCTCTGGAACGTGCTCAGAGTGAGGAGCGTCGTCTGCGTGAAAAAGAACAGGAATTGCAGGAATTGAACAATCGCCTGTCCAATGATTTGATGCAGCATCAGGAGCGTATGAATCAGCAATTGCGCGATACCATTACGGCTTTTCTTGATGGTTACAGTAAGGAAAAGGGTTATCGTTTGGTGCTGAGCAACACCATGGGCGACAATTTGCTTTACGGGGCACCAGATTTGGACATAACGCAGGAAGTAGTGGATTCGCTCAATAAGCGTTTTGAAGCGGGGCGTTAAGCGATTATCGTATAAAGCAAGTTGCATGAGGATCGGTTCAACCGGTCCTTTTGTGTTTTAGTTGGCGGCTTAGTAATTTTTATATGCAGGCACATAAGATTTTAGGGAAGTATCTGGGGCGGCATCCCTTGCTGACGCCGGTACTCGAATGGGATGGGGCTGCGCCATCTATGGTTGTGGTCGTTCCGGCTTACAAAGAACAGGCCTATCTCCAAAGAACCTTGTTATCGCTTTCGGCTGCTGCAGCCCCTTCGGGCAGGGTGTTGGTAGTAGTAGTTATCAATACCGGGGAGAAAGACAGTCCGGCGCTGGTTGCGGAGCAAAAGGCTTTTGCCGCCCGACTGCGCAGCGAAATTTCGGCATACCTGCCGCTTTGGATAAAGCTGGAGGTGCTGGAGGCTTATGGGCTGTCTGCTAAATTTTTTGGCGCGGGCCTGGCACGAAAAATCGGAATGGATGCTGCCGTAGAGCTGTTTTATCGTTTAGAACAAGCGGAGGGGATTTTGCTTACCATGGATGCCGATACCCTGGTGCGTGCAGATTATTTCAGGGAGGTGGAGCAATGGTTCAGCGCGGAGAAGCGGCAGGCCGCTAACTTGTTTTTTGAACATCCGCTGGAGGGCAGTGACTTTTCGGAAGAGATGTATGAAGGAATTACCCGTTATGAGTTGCACTTACGTTACCTTTTGCAGGGGCAGCGTTATGCCGGCTTTCCCTATGCCTTTCACGCCATGGGCTCAGCCATTGCCGTGAGGGCGCTGGCTTATGCCCGAGCCGGGGGGATGTCGCGGCGTCAGGCCGGAGAGGATTTTTATTTTCTGCAAAAGTTAATTCCCCAGGGCGGTTTTGGGGAGATTCAAACGACCAGGGTGCATCCCTCTCCGCGTACTTCCGATCGGGTTGTTTTTGGCACCGGGGCAGCTATGAACAGTTTTTTGGCCGGGGAGCAGAAGGTGGGGGTGGGACTCACCTACAACTTTCAGGCGTTTGCCGATTTAAAAGTGTTTTTTGAGCTGCGGCAGGAATTGTTTGCCTTGCAAGCCGGGGAGTATGAAGGGTGGAGCTACAAACTGAGTGGCCCCCTGCGCAGCTTCCTTTTGAATGCGCGGTTTTTTGATGATCTGGAGGTGCTTAAGCGGGACTGTGCCAGCGAAACGACTTTCAGCAAACGGTTTTTTGAACTTTTTTCAGCCTTTAAGGTGGTCAAATACCTCAACTATGTGCACGAGCACTTTTTTGAACAGGCACCGGTCTTTGATATGGCACTGACCCTTTTGGAGCAGCGGGGCCTTAATTGTGACGATTGCTGGCTCGAAAGGGATTTGTTGCTGCGTTACCGAGAGTTGGAACTGGAGGAATCCTGGTTTATTTCTTGAAGCGGAAGGAGAGGTAGAGGTCGAGCACGGCAGCAATGGCGATGAAGATGACCCAATAGCTCCGGTTGTACCAAAGGGCTGCGGCTGTGGCCACCAAAGCCAGGGCGCTGACCAGCAGCAGGAAGTGTTGCCTTCGTTGGTCTTCCTCTGCCAACACCAGATTGTAGCTGCGGAGGGCCAATACAGGAACAAGGCCTGCGGACAAAAGCCAGAAGCCAAGGGCCGCTTCATTCAGGTGCAGGAGTAAACCCGCTACAATCAGGAGCATGCCGATGTAATTGGCAATGGTGAGGGTGCGTTGCATGTTTTACTTTTCAATGATGATGAAAATTTCTTCGTCGGGTCGCTTCATCAGATACTGTTCCCGGGCAAATTTTTCCAGATTTTCTCTGTTGCTTTCCAATTCCTCCATGCGCGTACGGTTTTCCAGAATTTCATTTTGGTAATGTTCGCGCTGTCTTTCAAGATCCTTGAGTCGACGGGCTAAGGAAAAGCGGTCGACCAGGTTGTTCTGGTCGAAAAAACCCACCCAAATAATAAAAACCAGACCGCTGAGCACATACTTATTGCGAAGCAGTGGCAGAAAGGACAGGATTTTTTCTTTGCGGCTTTCGTTCATAAAAAACTTACTGAAGCTTCCCGGGCAAAAGTACGAGTTATATTTTTAATATGCGCTTTCTCGTCGGAGTGAATTGGTGATTTCGGCGCCGATCAGGCGATGGGTTCGGTCGTGGGCGCCTTTGTAATAGAGCAAAATAAGATAATCGTTCTCGGTCTCGTAGTGACTGTTTTCCAGGGTCAGCAGATTGCTGTTTCCGCCCTGGTAATCCTGTACCAGATATTGGTAGTTGTAGTAACCCTGTTTCAACAACAGGGTTTTTCGATAGGTGTCGGTGTCGGCATCGTAGTCCATCAACGCATTTTGGTCCAGCTGCCAGTTGGTAAGTGCCCCGTTCAGGTAAACCTGCTGCGAAAGAAGAGGCTGGGGTGTTTTAAGACTGAAGTGGACAAAAACGTAGTCGGCTTCGAGCTCGGGTTGGTCGTGTTCCTGTACTTCGATGTAATAGCGTCCGTTTAAGTCCTGGCGGTATTGGTAGGAGCCCGGGTTTCTGGGATAGTCGGTGGTCAGACGGATATGAAAGAAGGGATCGGCCAACTGAATATCAGCTACGCGATCGGAATAAAAGCGGGTGCTGCGCACATCGGCATAGCGAAACTCGTTGCCTCCTTCCATGACCATGGTCCTGCCGTAATGAAAATCCATACGGTCTCCTGTGAAAAACTGAGGGGGCAGTCCCGTGATGGCATTGTCGCTGCGTCCGTTTTGGATGATGGTGGCGCTTACCTCCTGATTGGGATTCGATATCTGAAGGCCGCCGTACGCGACTTCAAAATTAATTTCCTGATGGCTGGCTCTTACGCTCGACTGGGCCGTGTTTTTGATGTTGGGAATGATTTGTACAGCGCCTTCGTGTACCATAAATTGTTGGACCAAAACCGGCTCATCTTGCTTAAAATCTTCAAAAACCAGGAGGGCGTAGTTGCCGGAACGGGTGACCGACAAGTGCTCATTGGGGATTTTTAGTTGGTAATGGATGTAATCGAAGGTGGTGTTGAAGGAGTACTGATAGTCTTCAATGGGGTTCAGCGGATTGCCCTTGAGGTAGTCGGTGGGCATGAGGGGAGAAGGGTTCCAGTTGGCGTCGCAATGCACCAGGGTGTAGTGGTAGTTCTTCATTCCGCTTCCCGGCTCATCAAAGGTTAAACGCAACTGCTGCTGACTGTTAAGGCGCAAAAGGGGGTACGAAAAGGGCCAACCGTCGCGATGAAACTGAACGGTTTTTACAGCAGGCGACACATAAGTGTTGAGGGGCCCGTTGGC
>DUOK01000151.1 GCA_012838865.1 Bacteroidales bacterium
GGTGTTGCTGCTGGCAATACCCTTTTTTGTTTCCAGGCCATCCGGGTTTCGACTGCTACTTTTTACGGGCAGACTTCTTCCCCTTGCTGCGTTTGCCTTTTTGCTTACCTTCTTCCAGATCAATCAATTCATCCACCACCGAACGCCAATCGTGCACGGCATCACCCGACAAGTCAACCGTCGCCTCATAATCGGCAGGATCCATCTCCAGCACCTTCACAGGCTTATCCAGATATTGCTCAATTTCCCGCAAACGCTCCTTCTCTTCTGTGCTGCAGAACGATACCGCCACACCTCGGGAGGTCCCGCGTCCGGTACGCCCCACCCTGTGCACATAGTTTTCGGCCTCATCGGGTAAATCGTAATTGATCACGTAGCTCACTTCCGCGATATCAATCCCCCGTGCACTTACGTCGGTAGCCACCAACACCTTGTTGTTGCCCGACCGAAACCGGTCCATCACGAGACTTCGGTCCTTCTGAGCCAAATCCCCGTGTATGGCCTCTGCTTTCAGTCCTACCCGTTCCATGGCTTTTACAACGCGCTCAGCACGGACTTTGGTGCGCACAAAAACCAGAATTTTATCGTCGGGATGGTCCTTAATAATGCGTTCGAGAAAAAAACGCTTATCGTCCATTTCAACATAAATCACCGAATGATCGACGTTTTTGGAAACGGGATCCTTGGGCGAAATCTGAATACGTACCGCATGCTTAACCAAGCCGTAGGCCAAATCCTTAATACGTTCATCTATGGTGGCCGAAAAAAACAGGGTCTGCCGCTTCCTGGGAATCCGCTTCACCAGTTCCTGCATATCACCATAAAAACCTTTCTCCAGCATGTGGTCGGCCTCATCCAAAACGAGTATCTGGACCGATTTAAAACTCAGATGCCCCTGGGCGGCCAAATCAAACATCCGACCTGGTGTCGCCACCAGTACGTCCACCCCGTTCTTAAGGTGGGCAATTTGCGGGTCTTGCTCCACTCCGCCATACAAACCAACCACCTTTAAACCGGTTCCTGTGGCTACCTCCTTAAAAACGCCGGCTACCTGCATGGCCAGCTCATGGGTGGGCACCATTACCAAACAACGAATGCCCCCCGGCTCCAGAGGCCGGTAATCAATCGACATAAGCTGCGTAAGGGGAATGGCAAAGGCAGCCGTTTTTCCTGTTCCGGTTTGCGCTATGGCCAAAACATCCTCGCCCTTAAGCACAGGTGGAATACATTTGTACTGGATGTCGGTAGGGCGCTTAAAGCCCAAACGAGCCAAATTTTCATTCAGAACAGGAATAAACTTATACTTTTCGAACTTCATTCATTTATACTTAATGGTTTTACGGCAGGACAAAGATACATTTTAAATGCGCTTGACACATTTATCCTCCATCATTACACGAAAATCTCCCAACACTCAACAGAAATCAACTTTCTTTGTCCTTATCAAAAAAACAAATTAAACCAACTTACTATGTTCAAGTCCTTCCACCTTCTTCTGGCAGCTTTCGGGCTGTTTGCGCTCAATGCCTGTCAACAACCGGAACCGCAATACAGCGGCAATCCGCTTTTTTCGGAACCTTTTACAGCCGACCCGGCCGTGCTTGTTCACAACGATACCCTGTATCTGTTTACCGGTAGCGACGAGCAGATAGAAGGAAGAGATGGATTTGTGATGCATAAATGGTACGTTTTTTCCACCGCAGATATGGTCAACTGGACCAACCACGGCGCAGTACTATCGGTCGAGGATTTTGAATGGGCCTCACACAACGCCTTTGCCGGACACGCAGTTGAAAACCATGGTAAGTTCTGGTGGTACGTCCCCCTGGTACACAAAGATCCGGAAGCCCGCGTTCACGAAGGCTTTGCTATGGGAGTAGCGGTAGCCGACCACCCTGCCGGTCCCTACAAGGATCCGCTGGGCCATCCCATCATCGCCGACACGACCGAAAATTCCATCGTATTGAATATTGATCCTACCGTATATGTAGACGATGACGGAGAAGTGTATTTCTTCTGGGGCTCATGGAACGAAGTGCGCCAGGTAAAACTCAA
>DUOK01000152.1 GCA_012838865.1 Bacteroidales bacterium
ACTCAAATAATGCAGGGTACAGCTGTTGGTGCGACTAAAAATTTGTCGCGCAGCTTCCTGCAGTTCGCCGGTGCTTACCGCCCGGTAGTAGTCTATTTCCTTATTGATCTCGTTGGCGTCGCCCATCAGTTCGTACTGGGCCATGTTCATGGCTTTGTTGAGAAAACTGATTTCGGAAAATACGAGATTCGATTCGATTTTGTTCTTGACCTTTTGCAACTCCCGTTCGGCAAGGCCCTCGTTGCCGATGCGCTGCAGCTGCTCCCAGATGGCCGTCTCTGCCTTCTCCATCGGCACACCGGGCATCAGGCGACCGGTAACGGTGAAGAGGCCCGGATCCATGTCGCCCGAGATAAAGGCGTTGATGTCCGAAAACAGGTTCTCGTCCTTAACGAGGGACTGAAAAAGGCGGGAGGAGGGACCGTTGGACAGTACGTCGCTGAGCAGGTCGTTGACATAGAAATCGGGGTCGGTCCGCTTACCGATGTGAAAGTCGATGTGAATGAGATCGGCCGGCACCTTACGACGCACGGTCAGTTCCCGTGCCTCGGTCTGCGCCACCTCCTGCGGCAAAGAACGTTTGGGCACTTCCCTGCGGGGCAGGTCGCCGAACCACTTCTCGGCAAGCCTAAAAACCGCATCGGGTACCACATTGCCGGCTACGGCCAGCACCGCATTGTTGGGGGCATAGTGGGTGAAGAAAAAGCGCTTTACCTCCTCCAAGGTGGCCTCCTTTATGTGACTGAGATCCTGTCCGATCGTTGGCCAGCGGTAGGGATGCACTTTGTAGGCCAGGGGACGCGACAGCAGGGGCATGTCGCCATAGGGCTGGTTCAGGTAGCGCTGCTTAAACTCCTCGATCACCACCTTGCGCTGCACTTCCAGGGCATTGGGGGTGAAATTGAGTTCCAGCATGCGGTCCGATTCCAGCCAAAAGGCGGTCTCCAGATTACCGGCCGGCAAAGTCACGTAATAGTTGGTAAAATCGTTGCTGGTCCACGCATTGTTGTCGCCGCCCACCCTTTGCAGGGGATCGTCGTACGAGGGCACATTTACGCTGCCGCCAAACATAAGGTGCTCAAACAAGTGGGCAAAGCCGGTACGGGAAGGATCCTCGTCGCGCGACCCCACATCGTAAAGCAGGTTGACGGCAGCCAGCGGCGTGGTTAAATCGGGATGCACCACCACACGCAATCCGTTGGCCAGCTGATGTTTGTGAATTTCTATCATGAAAATTTCGTTTTGTAGTGAAGGGTCTCGGGCTAAGACCACGACCGGCTTAAAGCAGCGGCAAAGTCTCCCGGGCCGACCGGTAATCGGCCAGCAGGGAAGTGAAAATGGCGGCAACGGGCCGCAGTTCATCGATGAGGGCAGCCACCTGACCAATCTCCAGTTCACCCTCGTCGAGATCGCCCTCGAACATGCCCTTTTTGGCGCGACCCCGCCCCAAAAGGGCTTTCAGTTCCTCGACCGAGGCACAGCCTTGCTCGGCCTTTTGCACCTCCTCAAAGAAGCGGTTGCGCAGCAGGCGCACCGGCGCCAGCTGCTTCAATTGCAAAAGGGTATCCCCTTCTCCCGAAGCCAGGGCGTAACGCTTAAAAGCCTCGTGGGCCGAAGATTCTTCCGACAAAGCAAAGAGCGACCCAATCTGTACACCGTCGGCCCCCAGGGCCATCGCAGCCAGCATCTGGGCCCCACTGCCAATGCCTCCGGCAGCAATTACAGGCAATTTGGTGGTTTTACGAATCAGGGGTATCAGCGCCATAGTGGTGGTTTCTTCGCGACCGTTGTGACCGCCGGCTTCAAAACCCTCGGCCACAATGGCGTCTACCCCCGCCTCCTCGCACTTGCGGGCAAAGCGACTGTTGGCAATCACATGCACCACCGTAATGCCGTGCTGCTTCAGGTGGGCCGTCCACTTGGCGGGACTCCCCGCAGAGGTAAAGACAATCTTAACGCCTTCCTCAACAATAATGCCCATCAGCTCCTCAATCTGGGGATACAAAAGCGGTACATTAACCCCCCAGGGCCTGGTGGTGGCCTGCTTCATCTTCTGAATGTGCTCACGCAGCACCTCCGGGTGCATACTGCCCGCACCCAGCAGACCCAATCCCCCCTCGTTGCTCACCGCCGACGCCAAACGCCAGCCGCTGCACCACACCATACCTCCCTGAATAATGGGGTACTCTATATCAAAAAGCTCAGTAATTCGGCTCCTCTTTACCATATTTACCAATTTTGAACAGGCAAAGATACAGTATATCTGCACCACCACAAACAAGCATCCCGCAAACCTCACCCTCCCTCCCCTGGAAGGGAAGTAGTGCAAGATAGCGACCTACAGAAAACACCGTAAGTGAGCAAAGGAGTGCAACGTCAAAAACATCGCTCCACTCCGGAAGGGAAGTAGTGTAGAACAGCTGCCTTCAGAAAATAGCGTAAATGAACAAGCGTGCGTACCGCAACAAGCATCGCTGTTTGAGCCG
>DUOK01000153.1 GCA_012838865.1 Bacteroidales bacterium
ATTCCTTTTTTGGAAGCTATGCGCTTGAAGGGGAGAATCAGGTGGTGTTTTCCGCCCTGGGAGCCACCAAAATGGCCTGTCCCGAAATGTGGGTGGAGCAGGAGTTGTTTCAAGTGCTTGATGGTACTGTCGACTATGCGGTGAAGGGTAATAAGCTCACCTTCAACAAGAATACACAGGTGTTGGCACGTTTTGAATCGGTGGCACTTTATTAAACCGCGTGCTGTTGGCCCCTCCGGGGGTTGCTTTAGTGGCGTTGAACACTTTTAGAGAGAGACTATGATGAGGAAGATTCAACTACTATTGCTGGGTTTTTTTTTAACGTCTGCTTCCTTAGTGGTTGCTCAAGGCTTTGTTCATCCCGGATTGCTCCACACTGAAGAAGATTTTGAACGAATACGGGAACAGTTGGACGATGGACATCCTGCTGTTGTTCAGGCTTATGAAAACCTTAAGGCCAATGAATGGTCGCAGTCCGATGTGGCCACCTGGCCTGTGGAGACCATTAAACGTGGTATTGCCGGGGATGAAAACTATATGAATGCTGCCCGGGGTGCAGCCGCCGCCTACCAAAATGCCCTGCGCTGGAAAATCAGTGGAGAGCAGGCACATGCCGATAGAGCTGTGTTTATTTTAAACGCCTGGGCGGAGACTTGTACAGGAATTCATGGCAACACCAATATGTCGCTGGCAAGTGGAATTTATGGCTACCAGTTTGCCAATGCCGCTGAGCTGATGCGCGACTACGATGGTTGGGATCCTGCTGCTTTCAAGAAGTTTCAGGAGTTTATGATGCGGGTGTTTTATCCCACGGCCCTCGATTTTTTGACGAGAAGGCACGATACCTGGGAGCGCGGATTTCCGGGGCATTACTGGGCCAATTGGGGCTTGTGTAATGCCTTGACTGTTATGAGTATTGGTGTTTTGTGCGACGATGTGTTTGTTTACAATCAGGGTGTTTCTTATTACAAGTATGATTTGGTGGGGAGCTTTAACGAAAATCGCACCTCGCCTGTTGAGAATGACGGTTTAAATGAGTTTTTGGGAAATCTTGTTCCCATTCTTTATGAGGACGAAAGGGGACCCTTTGGTTATTTGGGGCAATGTCAGGAATCGGGTCGCGATCAGGGGCATTCCACCATGGCTGTGGGACTGGCGGTGGATATTGCACAGACAGGCTGGAATCAGGGGGATGATTTGTTTGCCCACATGGACAATCGTCTGGCTGCCGGATTGGAGTATGTTGCTGCCTACAATTCGGGGATCGATGATTTGCCCTGGGCGGAATACCGCTACCGCAGCGTGGGTACCGCAGCGCATTTAGCCTGGGTGCAAACCTGGAACAATGAGCATGCCCGAGGGCAGTTTCGCCCTTACTGGGACCGCGTAATTGGGCACTATACCGGAATTAAGGGCGTTTCTATGCCTTATTCTGAAGCAATGCGTAATAAGGTTGTGGCCGATGCAGGGGGCAGTGGTGGCACCAGTGGCGGCTACGATCACCTGGGCTATTCCACGCTTACCAGCACCCGTCCGGCAGCCACTCCCGAAAGGGCCCCAACAACTTTACAAACCAGTATTGTTTATAAGGGCTCAAGCATTCCCCGGGGCGAATTGATGCATGTGGAGCCGGGGACTACAGTAAAGTTTGTCCCTGCTTTGCCCGATGGAGAAATCGATACCGGAAACTGGACCTGGAGCACAGGGGATGCCGGCAAAGATTTGGAGCTGGTGGCAGACAGCAGCGGATTGTATCGGGTTAAGTATGTCAACTCAAATGGCGTTGCCAGCACCCAATTGTTCAGCATTGCTGTTGTAGGAGACGCCTGGGCAGATAAGTATACGCCGTCCATTCAATGGGATGGTCAGTTGCTTAAGGACACCGTAGTAACGCTCCCCCAGTTTTCGCAGGTCGAATTATCGGTAGAGGCCTCCTCATGGAGGTCCGATTATGAATGGAGTACCGGAGAGACATCCTCCACGATTGATGTGGAGACGGGGAGTGCCGACCAAATATTTCGGGTGGTCGCCACCAATCAGGCAGGGGTTACGCGCACCATTAATTTTCACATTAACGTGGAGCCTGTCGGTCCCGCCTATTCCATTGCTGACGGACCTGTTGAAAACAATGCTCATGTGCGTGTTTTAGCGGGACAAAG
>DUOK01000154.1 GCA_012838865.1 Bacteroidales bacterium
ACCTGCTTTGTTCATAAGTTTTCGTGATGAGATGCTTAAATACCAATAAATATGGACAACCGCAAAGAAAATCGATGCGGGGAATAATATATTATTTTCAAGTCAATTTTATTGAGGACGTTCAGATTTAGAAGGTAGTTGAGCATCGTAATAGACAATTTATGAATAATGCAGGCTTAATAGGTAAAGCTGCTCCCGCCCAAAAACTCCCGTAAAATGGAGGTGGGTGGAATTTCCCGGGGTTGCATGGGTTTGAAATTATTGAAGAATTTCAAAAGCCGGTTGGCCTCGGCGTATTCGGTCTGGTTGGGCTGGACTTCGAGCAGAATGGGTTCGGCATAGGGCTTGAGTACGGCAAATTCGTACAACAAGGCGGTATTGAACATTACATCGGCTTCTTCCTGATAAGGAAAAATGTGCTTCTCCTCGCCCCTGCGCACACTGGGCCAGCGACTGATGGTGTCGCGGGCGGAGTATTTGCGGTATTTGTAATCGCGCACAATGCGCCGTATCAGCCGGTTATCGGTGGTGGCGATGCGCGTGAGGTCGTCCATATTTATACTGGTCAGGGCCGACACGTACACCTTAAACTTGGCTTCATTGGGAATAGATGGGGTCAGTTCGGGGTTCAGTCCGTGAATGCCCTCCACAACCAGGATGTTGTCCTTTTCCATTTTAAGGGTCTCCCCATCGTAGAAACGGGTGCCGGTCTCGAAGGAAAACTTGGGAATCTCGACTTCTTCGCCGGCCAAAAGCTGACGAAAATGGGTGTTCAACAAATCCAGATCCAGGGCTTCGAGCGCCTCAAAATCAAATTCCCCATGCTCGTCCTTAGGGGTATTGTCGCGGTCCACAAAGTAATTGTCGAGCGACAGGTTAAGGGGTTTGATGCCAGCTACCAACAACTGAACGGCCAGGCGTTTGCCAAAGGTGGTTTTGCCGCTGGAGGAGGGACCGCTGATGAGCACCACACGGAGTTTGTCGCGCCGATCGGCGATGCGATCGGCAATGTGGGCAATTTTCTTTTCGTGCAGGGCTTCGGTGACTTTCACCAGGGTGTCGGAACGACCGTTACCGGCGGCTTTGTTGAGGTCGCTGATTTTGGTCATCCTTAAAATCTTGTTCCACTGACTGAATTCGCGGAAGATTTCAAAGAGTTTGGTCTGCACCACCAAATCTTCCAGCTCATCGGGTTGACTGCTCCTGGGCAGGCGCAGCAACATGCCGTTGTAGTACTTATTGAGATCAAAGGTTTTGAGGTAGCCGGTGGAGGGCACCATGTAACCGTGAAAAATGCCGAAGTACTCCCCCATTTGATGGTAGGAGGTGTAGTATTGCCCCCGGTGACGAATCAGTGCGGTCTTGTCGTGCAAGCCGCGCTCCTCGAGCAATTGAATGACTTCATCGGTCTCGTCCTTTTTCTTTTCGAAGGGCAAATCCAGGGCCACCAGGGCCCGCATTTTATCGGCCAAATCAATGGTGTCCTGTACGGTGAGCTCACCGCGCAGATTATCCACTTCGCAGTACAAGCCTTTGCTGACCGAGTGTTCGATACGCAATTTGGCACCAGGGAGGACTTCCTGAACTGCTACATAGAGTAGAAAAGAGAGACTGCGCACATACATACGCATGCCGTCGGGGTGGGTAATGTCGAAAAACTGAACGGTTTTGGGCTGGAAGCATTCATAACCCAATTCGCGAATGCGATTATTGACCATGGCACCCAAAATGGGATTGGCCAGTTGCACATCGCACAAACGGGCCACTTCGAGTAAGGAGGTGCCACGGGGCACAGATACTTCCTGCTTATTATTAAGACATTTGATCTTCACGGTTTTGGTCATAGCACACAAAAATTAAGGTAAAACATCTGCTGCAGGCCTGCAGCCTTGCTAAGGTAGTAATTTAATTTGGCACTGCATAAGACCAATTATACGTATTATTCAAACAGCCTAAAACCCTCCTCCGTTAAAAAAAACGCTCAACAGATTTATCAAGATTAAAACATTATTGCTATCTCCAGATTGCAATATAAGCAGCTATCAGTCAGCATTGAACACTATTTAACAGCCGGTTATTCTTATTTATTCTAAATAGAAACTACTTGAAGCAGACATCTTTAGCCCTAAGATTCCGTACAGATTACATACTTTTGCTTAACCTGGCCCTCAAAAAAAGCGGCTGAAATGAAAAAAATAGAACACGAAGGCATTGTTGATCAAATCAGCGACAAGGCCATCAGAGTCAAGATAATGAGCATGTCTGCCTGTGCCTCTTGTCACGCCAAAGGTGCCTGCACCGTGGCCGACATGGAGGAGAAGGAAGTGGAGGTGCCACTTGCTGGCAACTATAAGGTAGGCCAAAGGGTAATGGTAACAGGCTCCACCGCGCAGGGACTTCAGGCCGCCTGGTGGGCTTATATTTTACCCATATTACTCCTGCTGCTCACCCTCTTTGTCAGTTTTTCGCTTACCGGAAATGAAGCGCTTGCAGGCCTTTTGGCCCTCGTGGTGCTGGTGCCCTACTTCGGCCTCATTAAACTGTCCGAAAAATTCATGAAGAAGACATTTCAATTCACCATTAATTCAATAAACGAAGAAGTATTATGAGCGTAGTTCTGATTACCATCGTTACGCTTGCCGGATTGGGAGCAATAGCTGCGGTTATTCTTTTCCTGGCTTCGAAGAAGTTTCAGGTGTTTGAGGATCCGCGGATTGATGAAGTGGAGGAAGCCTTACCGGCAGCCAACTGTGGCGGATGCGGATTCCCGGGTTGCCGGGCCTTTGCAGAGGCCCTGGTGAAAGCAGATGATATTTCCTCAATGAACTGCCCCGTTGGCGGGGCAGATACCATGACTGCCGTAGCAGGCATTTTAGGTAAGGAAGCCGGCGATGCCAAACCACAGGTAGCTGTACTGCGTTGCAACGGCAGCTGTGAACACCGTCCCCGCCTCAACAACTACCAGGGGGCCATGTCCTGTGCTGTAGCTGCCGCGCTTTATGGTGGCGAGACAGGCTGCTCCTATGGCTGTCTGGGTTGTGGCGACTGTGTGGCGGCCTGTAAGTTCGACGCCATGTACATGGACGAGGAAACCGGTCTGCCGGTAATCATTGAAGAAAACTGCGTGGCTTGCGGCGCCTGCGTAGAGGCTTGTCCCAAAGACATTATAGAACTCCGCAACATCGGCCCCAAGAGTCGACGCATTTTTGTGAGCTGTGTGAATAAGGACAAAGGAGCCGTGGCTAAAAAATCTTGTGAGGTGGCTTGTATTGGCTGCGGCAAGTGTGAGAAGGAATGTAAGTTTGATGCCATTACCATCAAGGACAATCTGGCCTACATCGACTACGATAAGTGCAAACTGTGTCGCAAATGTGCCCCGGTTTGTCCCACCAACTCCATTCACGAGCTCAATTTCCCGCCACGCAAACCCAAGGTGGAGAAAACCGAACCGGAAAAGGAGCCGGTAGCTTAAACCCGATTCAACTGAACCTATGCGATTCGCACAAAAAATAAAGGAGGATATAACGTGTTAAAGACCTTTTCACTTGGGGGCGTTCATCCCGCAGAAAACAAACGTTCTGCCAACAGCCCCATTGAAGTTTTACCAGTGCCTCCGGTAGTGAGCATTCCACTGGCCCAGCACATTGGCGCCCCGGCGCAGGCCCTCGTTAAAAAGGGCGACGAAGTAAAGGTGGGTCAGGTCATTGCCCAATCGGCGGGTTTTGTTTCGGCAAACATCCATTCCCCGGTTTCGGGCAAGGTGGCTAAAGTCGATCAGGTGGTAGATGCCTCCGGTTACCGCAAGGCGGCCATCATCATCAATACCGAGGGCGACGAATGGGTAGAGGACATCGACCGCTCGGCCATTCTGGTTAAAGAGATTACGGCTAGTCCTGAAGCCATTGTAAAAAAGATTGGCGAAGCGGGCATTGTAGGCTTGGGTGGCGCTACCTTCCCGGCCCATGTAAAGCTTTCACCCCCTCCCGGAAAGACCTGCGATGTACTCATCATCAACGGCGTAGAATGTGAGCCCTACCTGACCAGCGACCACCGCCTGATGCTCGAAAAAGGAGAAGAATTGCTGGTGGGCATTCGCTTGTTGATGACTGCACTGAATGTTAAGGAAGCCATCATAGGAATTGAAAACAACAAGCCAGATGCCATTGCCCATATGGAGAAACTGGCGTCAGAATACGAGGGCATTCGCGTTCAGCCCCTCAAAGTGCAATATCCTCAGGGTGGAGAAAAGCAACTCATCGATGCCTGTATGGGTCGCCAGGTACCCTCAGGAAAACTGCCCATTGAAGTAGGAGCTGTGGTACACAACGTGGGTACTGCCTATGCCGTTTACGAAGCCGTTCAGAAAAACAAGCCCCTGATTGAGCGCATTGTCACCGTTACCGGCCTGTCGCTGGCGCGTCCGGCCAACTTCCTCACCCGTATTGGCACGCCCATTTCGGCGCTGATTGAGGCGGCCGGGGGACTGCCCGACGACACCGGCAAAATCATTGGTGGGGGCCCCATGATGGGTAAAGCACTGACTTCGACCGAAATTCCGGTGACCAAAGGGACCTCTGGTGTTCTGTTGATGCCGCAGCCGCTGGCTTCGCGCAAGCCGGTAGACCCTTGCATCCGCTGCGCCAAGTGCGTGAGCGTTTGTCCCATGGGCTTGTCGCCCTATCTGCTGATGCCCCTGGCCGAAAGGGCCATTTGGGATCGCGCCGAGGAAGAAAACGTGATGGACTGCATAGAGTGTGGCTCCTGCAGTTTCACTTGTCCCTCTTCCCGTCCCCTGCTCGACTACATTCGTCTGGGCAAGGCCAAGGTGGGACAAATCATGCGCAGTCGCACCGCAAAAGCATAAGCAGCTGCCCTTAATTCGATACGTACAGATAAAACATAAGGCATGAATAAATTGATTGTATCCCCCTCTCCGCACGTACACAGCGGCGACTCTGTGCAAAAAAACATGTACGGGGTATTGCTGGCCCTGGTGCCCGCGCTGGCCGCCTCCGTGTGGTTTTTTGGACTGGGGGCCCTCATTGTTACCCTTACTTCGGTATTGGCCTGTGTGCTGTTTGAGCACCTTATTCAAAAATACCTGCTTAAAAAGCAAAGCACCATCATGGATGGCTCGGCAGCCGTAACGGGACTCCTGCTGGCGTTTAACCTGCCGACCAACATCCCTTTGGGACTCATCATCATTGGTGCAGCCATTGCCATTGGCATGGGTAAAATGTCCTTTGGCGGTCTGGGGCAGAATCCTTTTAACCCTGCTTTGGTGGGAAGGGTCTTCCTCTTGATTTCCTTTCCGGTGCAAATGACCAGTTGGCCGGTGCCGATAGCGGCACGCGGCGCCTACATCGATGCAGTTACAGGCCCCACGCCCCTGTCGGTGGTCAAGGAGGGACTGTCAGCGGGTCGTCCTTTCTCTGAACTGACCGCCGAAATCCCGTCCTACCTGAACCTGTTTATGGGTCAGATGGGTGGTTCGGCCGGCGAAGTTGCCGGTGTTGCCCTCTTGTTGGGCTTGCTCTATATGCTGATAAAAAAGATTGTAACCTGGCACATTCCGGTGGCGGTTGTGGGCAGCATCGCGGTGTTTACCGGTGTTCTGCACCTAAGCGACCCCCAGGCCTACGCCGGACCGCTTTTTCATTTGCTCACCGGAGGTGTATTGCTGGGCGCCTTTTTTATGGCTACCGACTATGCCAGCTCGCCCATGTCCAAACGGGGCATGTTGCTCTATGGAGCAGGCATCGGCATCATTACGGTACTCATCCGCATTTACGGATCCTACCCCGAGGGAGTGTCTTTTGCCATTCTGATAATGAATGCCTTTACACCGCTCATCGACAAATACATAAAGCCGAAACGCTTTGGCGAAAAACCGGCTGTTCAAAAAGCTTAAAACTAAAAAAACGCATAGTAAAATGGGCAAAAGCGCATCTACTCTACCCGCTATGGTTCTAACCCTGCTGATTATTACAGCAGTGGCCGGAACCTCCCTGGGCTTTATTTACAAGTTGACCCAGACTCCCATTGCCGAAGCCGCCGTATTAAAGCAGCAGGAGGCCATTCGTATGGTGGTACCTGAATTCGACAACGATCCGGCATCCGAAATGTACGAGCTGACCTCCGAAGAAGGCTTCGTTTTGAAGGTCTTTCCGGCCAAAAAAGACGGGGAATGCATCGGGGCCGCCATAGAATCGGTAACCAACCTCGGGTTCAGCGGCGAAATAAAAATAATGGTGGGCTTAGAGCCCGACGGGACCATCATCGACTATCAAATTCTGGAACACAAAGAAACACCGGGACTGGGAACCAAGATGGTCGACTGGTTTAAACCGGCTGCTGACGGAGCAGAAGAAAAAAGCCGCAGTGCTTTTTTCGACCAGCTCTTTGGCATTAAAGCAGCCGAGGGCGATGGTGGTGAAAACGGGCAAAGCATCCTGGGCAAAAATCCCGGTCGGATCAATATGACGGTAAAACAAGACGGCGGCGAAGTGGATGCCATTACGGCAGCAACCATCACCTCACGGGCCTTTTTGCATGCCGTGGAAGTGGCCTACAAGACTTTTACGGGGCAGTCGGACTGCGCCAGTGGGGCCACGCACCTGAACGAGGAAGCTGCTGAGAAACAAAGCACCGAGGTGGCTGAAGAAACTGTTGAACAATAAAGAAACAAAATAGCGACTTATGAATCAGTGGAAGAATTTTTCAAAAGGTTTCTTTAAGGAGAATGCCGTTTTTACCCTGCTCCTGGGTATGTGTCCCACCCTGGGGGTTACCTCATCGGCCATCAATGGTCTGGGGATGGGCCTG
>DUOK01000155.1 GCA_012838865.1 Bacteroidales bacterium
CGAGAACGCTAACGAAAAGTAAGTACAGAAAGAATTACGGGCCCCATAACAGCGGCACAGGTAAGTTAACTGACACAGCTTTTTCGCGAAAGCGTCGTCAATCCAATGATGGCAGGTCTCCTGGCTTATGCCATTTTTATCACCCTTCCCATCCCAAAGATCAGGACAGTGGGTATTTATTTGATAAAAACTATTAGCGGCACTTACAGTTGCGCGACAGCCCGTGATTTTCACACGGTTCCCTATTATTCCTGTTTTTGACAATAGATCAAAAACACAGAACCACACTGGAAAATGAAATATTGAAAGAACTTTTGAGACGGCAAATGTAACAAAAAATGGGAATGATGACTTGCTTCCTGAAAGAATATTGATACTTTTGTTGCGTCTAAGGTTTCCTATTCATCTTGTGATGGGGAATTAAAAGGGAATGCCGTGAAAATCGGCAACAGTTCCCGCTGCTGTAAGTCCCTGGTTGCCTGCGCAACCAATTGGCTTCTGAAAAAAACCACTGTCATGTGCTCCAAATTGACGGGAAGGATTCAGAAGTCGGGATAAGTCAGAAGACCTGCCTGCGACACATAGATTTTGCAGCCTGCGGTGAACGGGTTAGCTTGTCATATGATGTGTGTCTCGAGTCTTCTTCCATCACATCGTTAGCTGCAAAATCAGTAAAAGTTTGTTTACTTAATTGCAACTACTATGGAAGAAAAAAAGAAAATCAAATGGCGATTCGGTGTTCTTATGCTGATCGTGGTGCTGGCAGCTTTTAGCAGACTCATCCCACATCCGCCCAACTTCACTCCAATTGGCGCCATGGCCCTGTTTGGAGCCGCTTGGTTCACAAACCGTTTCCAGGCTCTCCTGTTGCCATTGCTGGCCTTATGGTTGAGTGATCTCGCGCTCAACAACCTTATTTACGCGGGGTATTACGAGGGATTTACATGGCTGCACTCCGGTTTTTACTGGACTTACGGTGCATTTCTGCTGATCGGACTGGTGGGGCGTGTTTGGCTGAAGAAGATAAAACCAACACGAATTATTACAGGTAGCTTGATGGCTTCATCCCTGTTTTTTTTGATGTCAAACTTCGGGGTTTGGACTACGGGACTGATGTACCCCCTAACGGTCCAGGGCCTTATCGCCTGCTACACCGCCGCGCTCCCTTTCTTTTTAAACACCTTAGCCGGAGATCTGCTGTACAGCTCAGCGCTGTTTGGCTCCTTTGAACTGGCTCGCTACCGCTTCCCGGTATTACAAATCAACCGCGTGTAAGATGGAGAAAAAGTGTCCCAGATGCTCGAGAACATTCAATTGTAGGAGTGACAATATACTTGCCTGCGGATGCATGCATGTATTATTGTCCGCAGACGATTACAGATATATCAGCAGAAAATACCAAGACTGCTTATGTCCGGTTTGTCTGACTCAATTAAAAGCGGAACGGCAGCGTTCGCCAAAACCAACTGCCGTTCCTTAACAACAAATACAACCATTTATTACTAAACAATTGCATTATGAAACAAATTTACTTTTTTCTCGCAATATTCTTATATTGCGCAGGCGGTTTGTGGGCTCAACAGCCCAACATGATTATTAATAGGGGTATTAACCCCCAAACAGGAGCTCCACTTCAAAAAAGAGCACCGCTAAAATCGAGCGCAGCCAGCTACCTCACGACAAGCGGCGAATATCAGGCGGTTGACGTTTTTCCGGAGTACGACACCTTTTCAGCCTTTGACTTGAAAGACAACACCCTCTACGGAAATGCGGGCAACACCATTGTTGCCCTTGACCTCTTATCCGGGGAGCTTATTTCAGAGACCGATAAACCCGCAGACTATGCCGGTTGGCCCAGCTTTTTAAATGTCGACCCCAGCCACGATTTCCTTTGGGCAGGTTACACCAACAATGGCAACACAGACGATCGCATTTACAAAATTGATTTAACCACGGGTGAATGGTTACATGTAGCCTCCTCCTCGGGCAATTTTGACTTGGCTTACCGACAGGGACAGGCCCTATTCACCGGTCTCAACAGCAGCAACTGGGAAGATCCGACCTCTGTCTTCATTCTGGACGAATCTGGCAACAATCAACACCAAAAGCTCATCGAAGTTGGAGGCAGCTCTGCAGGTTTGGCGACCGACGCCGAGGGAAATGTATATTACGGCACCTACTTCTTCTACACCTCCGATCC
>DUOK01000156.1 GCA_012838865.1 Bacteroidales bacterium
ACCAGCTCCATCAACTCCTGCTCGTCGCCCTTCAGCGTTCGGCCACCTTGTAAACGGGGATTGCGACTGGTATGGTGCACCAACAGGTTGTGATGAAAGGTCGCTTTGTTTCCGCCCCAAATGCCGCCATAGCCATGCTCCCCCTTGTGGTGATGCGACTCGTTCAGCGACTCACTGATGATGCACCACTGCACACTGATGTTTTCGTTGTTGTAGGCCGACAAAACCTCATCGTTGCCCCAGGAAAAGCTGCAGTGATCAATGATAACATTCTTTTGCCCGATGACCGATACCGCATCCTGCTCCACCTCGTACAAATCGCCGGGCCGCACCCTCAGGTGTCTAACAATGACCTCATTGGCCTTTATCTTCAAACCATAGCCCTTCAAACAAATACCATCCCCGGGCGCTGTTTGTCCCGCAATGGTAATGCTGTCGTTATTGATGTCTAAGGGACGATTTAAAAGAATGTCGCCGGAAACTGCAAAAACAATGGTGCGTGCACCATGCTTTTGAACCCCTTTGCGAAGGCTTCCTTCCCCCTCATCATTCAGATTGGTAACAAGGTAAACTTCGCCACCTCGTCCCCCAACGGTGTACTTCCCGGCACCTTCGGCACCAGGAAAGGCCAGGCGCCCGGGGGCACATTCACTTTGTCCCAAAACAAAGGCGGGAGTCAATAAGACTCCCAACCCGATCATAATCAAAATTCTCTTCATCCTCTAACCTTCTATGTAAAATTATCGCTCCAATTCAATAGCGGCCATAATAAACGGGGCCACCCCTTTGGGGTCATTATCGTTCACCTTTTCAGTAATGTAATATTCGTACGACCCGTCTCGATAAGGATTGCCACCCAAACCACAAGCACCACAGATGCTGGTCATGGTAATCAAACCGTCTTCCTTTTCTACAATCAGATGCTCCACAATATCATCAAAAATACTGTTGGCCACCTTCAGGTAGTTCTCATTCAGGTAGCCGTTTTTAGCCCCCTTGGCAAAGGTATAGGCAAACATGGCCGAACCAGATCCCTCAATGTAATTGCCTTCAGCACCCAGATGATCCAGCACCTGATACCATAGTCCCGTTTCGGGATCACGCACCTTCAGCACCGCCTCCGATACATTGTTCAGAATCTCTATGATGCTGTCGCGGTCGGGATGCGTTTTAGGCAAAAAGTCCAAAACATCCACAATGGCCATCATGTACCACCCGGTAGCCCGGCTCCAGAAGTGGGGCGACTGCCCGGTAAGCGGATCGGCCCAGCGCTGCTCGCGACTCTCATCGTAAGCATGGTACAACAAGCCGCTTTCCTCGTCCAACGTTACACGGTAGGCCAGCTGAATCTCCTTGGTAACTACATCAAACCATTCGGGGTCGTTAAACTCCTTGGCGTACTGCGCCAAAAAGGGAGAAGCCATATACAAGCCATCCAGCCATATTTGGTTGGGATAAATTTTCTTATGCCAGTAGCCTCCCGACTCCGTTTTGGGATGATTACGCATTTGCTCTACATGCAATTCAATGGCATCGCGGTATTTCTGCTCACCGGTTCGCTTGTACAAGGTAATCACGTTCTTAGCCGGATTGATGCGATCGATGTTGTAATCGGTCTGCTTATAATGCTTTACCGTACCGTCTTCCTGTACAAAATAGTCAATAAAGGTTTCCATATATTCCGAATACTTCGGATCCAGATGCCCCAAACGATCAATGGCCTGGCCCACATACGAAACATCGTACTGCCAGCGCACCCGGGGTGCATCCATTTTCAATAGGGTATCGTATCGCGCCATCACTGAGTTGGCCATACGAACCGACCAAAGCTCACCCGAGGCCTCGTTTTTTTGACCATTGCCGCAGCCCGGCAATACAGCCATACCAAGAACCAGGGCGCCAGCATAAAATAGTTTTTTCATCGATTTATCGTGTTAATTTAATATCCAAATCCAATTTTCTCCTTCACCAACTCGTTGAGATAGACTTCGAGATTGGTGTATTCATTGCTCAAACCATAGGCAGCACCATCGGTAGAATCTGCCGGGTCAAGACCTCGGGCTAACTCCCAGGCATCCGGCATTCCATCTCCATCAGCATCCAGAGGAGCGCTAACCGGTTCAGATACAGGCCATCCACCAACCGTATCCTGAGAATCAATAATTCCACTTTCATCGCCATAAGATCCGCCAAAAGTGGCCGTACCGTTTCTGACCTCCTCTACAATCCTTGTGTCAACAACATCACGATACATACTCATCCCCACATGCTCAAGAACCCGCTCGTAGGCCTCTTCGGCCGAAACGATGCTGACTTCTGTGATGGGGAAGGGCTTAGCCACACGCAAGGCCGACTTGTCCCCACCATCTTTTAAGTGAAAACCAACCCAATTTTCGGTGGTAACCGAAGGATAGCCCTCCACATAATTGCCATCGACATAAAACCGGCCATAATCGCTTCCCTTGTAAGCCTGAAAAATACGGTTTTGGTTGCTTCGGGTAGCAGGTCCCGACTTATAATAATTGTTGATGATGTTGTACTCACCATCCTCACCCCCATAAGCAGAATTGTCTCCCCAATTGTAAATTACGTTGTTAATCATCTCGGCCCGCTCCCGGGTAATGCCGTCGCGCACTCCGTAAAAACGGGGATTGCGACTTTTATGATGTGCCAGCAAATTATTGTGGAAAGAGGCATTGTAGCCCCCCCAGAGTCCCCCATAACCGTGTGAGCCCTTGTCGTGAACCGACTCATTGAGGCTCTCAGCAATCAGGCTCCACTGCAGCGTGAAATTTTCATTATCGTAAAAAGAAGCACACTCATCGGTGCTCCAACTCATTGAACAATGGTCAATGATGATGTTTTTTCGGTGACGACCCCAAATGGCATCGTCCTCTGTTGCGCTTACATCGCCCAAACGAAAACGCAAAAAACGAATAATAACATTGTCGGCATCAACCACAACAGGCTGGTCGCTCAAGGTAATGCCATCACCGGGTGCCGTTTGTCCAGCAATGGTTAAATCGCCCCGGGAAATACGCAAGGGACTGTTTAAACGAATGGTACCGTTAACAGCAAAAACAATGGTTCGGGCACCAAACTGACTGACTGCATGTCGCAAGGACCCCTCACGAAAAGTATCCTCAAGAGTAGAAACTACATATACATCCCCACCGGCCCCTCCAAGTGTGTACATCCCTCCTCCTTCCGCGCCGGGAAAAGAAGGAATTTGCGAACGATCGGGAAGTTCTGTCTCGTCACCAGGTCCGGGATCCGGTTCCGGCAGATCATCCTCATTGCCGGAGCATCCCATCAAAACAACCAAAGGCAACATCCAACCCCACAGCAATTTTTTCATAGTTAAAACAAGTAAAAAGGGGGCAGCACAAAGGCTGCCCCTTTAATTAAACAAACTCAGATTACGGTATCCAACGGGCCGCTCCGATGTTATAGAATACAACATCTTCCTGACTTACGGTAAAATCACCTGCCGAAGGATCAGCAAATCCCGGGTTTACAGAAAGGTAGGTTGTTGTATAGTCGTAAGCTGTAAAGGCATCGCTGGTCAAATTCGGTGAGTTAAAATAGTTGTTTCTATCGAATTCAACAATGTTGGTCTCACTCTGCCTTGAGTAGTTACCCACTACATTACTGAAAATATTATTCTTGACAGTAATCTGGTTTTCAGCGTGACGCACATACATAATTCTGCGGGTCGTACCCTCTTTATCAATAACGTTGTGCAGGGTATTATTGGTAAACACGACCTCGCAAGGCTCACCGGGGAAGCTGCTCGAACCACCGGCATCCATACGAATAAGATCGCGATCAGCCGCACTGTTGTAAATGGTGTTATTTGTAAACTCCAGATGTCTGGTCATTCCACTTCGGAAATCGATGAAATCGCCTCCGTCACAAACTATATTGGAGTAAACGGTATTGGTAATGGTTACCGACTCAATCAAAACAGCGTTACTGGCATAAAACACGCCCTTGGTATAATTGGTAATATCACACCCGTCAATTACAACGGCGCCATAAGCATCGGGCAATGCCTCATCATAAACAACAGTCTGATTACCATCGGAAGTCGCACCATCCATAATCAAATTACGCAGCGTTAAACCGGCCAAACCACTCATACGAATAATTCCGCCCTTTATCACAGGACGATCATGCGGATACACGCCCAAAATGGAAAGGGTTTTAGCTACCGGAATATTTCCGTCAATCACATATTCACCAGGCATAAGGGCCAGAGCAGCACCCGCTTCAGCCTCCGCAATCATGGTCAACAAGTCGTCTTCCGGGAACACCTGAATGGCACCACCCAAGTCGACAAGCGTTCTGAAAGCCATTGTCCCGCGGGTATCGCCGTCACGCTTCATAACTGCAACATAGTCGGTATCGCTGTTGAGGTCCTCAATTACAGCCTCACCAGCTTCAATCTCTGAAGCAGTAAGTTGATGAACAATATCACCCGGAGTCAGCGTAATGGTGGTGGCTGTTTCTCCGGCCGGCCAACGCAAAGTAACTGAGTTATGGGTAATATCATCTTCCCCCAAAGCAAGAAAAATTTGCTCTGTCCCGGTTTGAAAACCAACGCCAATCCATTTTGACTCAGGCAATGCAGCACCTACAGCCTTAACACGCACAGAGTAAAATGTTTCACCTCTCAAGCCAGGCTCAGAATACGGAATGTCTGCCAATTTAAGACCTGATTTGGTTCGTACCGGAGTTCCAGAAAAAATGCCCTCTTCTGACTTTTCCTGATTTTCGAAGAACTCTACGGTATAGCTTTCGGCATTGCGCACGGGTTTCCAACTAACACGGGCTGTTGTTTGGTTCAACACCCGCACCTCGATATCGGTGGGCGAAAACAGACGACTCACCTCCAGTTCGGTCATCTCAGGATCAATGTCGTCTGAGCAGGCATTTAAGCCCAGCAAACCAACCACACCGAACAACATTGCGGAATATTTAAATATTTTGTTCATAGGTATACATTTTTGTTTTTTTCGGAGACCTGGAGGCAGAACACATCTGCATCCAAGACGCTCCGAAATCGATTTATCTACTTAAGGCAAAGCACATTAGTAGCCATAGCCATCATTACTAAGCTGCCCATTACTGGAGTCAACAAACACCTGCCAGATGGGCCAGAACTGACGACTGTTGGGATCGTTGCGATACAGCGCCTCCCAGTACATCGTTACACCACTATCTGAATTAAGCTTCCATGTCTTCTCTTCAGCGTAGCCTAAGGCAGCACCGGCTTCATCGGTATCCCCATAGTTCAAACCATAGATAACTACACTTTCACCATCATCGGCGGTTTTGTAGTAAATCTTTTCTGGCAGATCAGCATATTTACCTTCACGGTTTTCAAATTGTTGCAGCTTATCGGCAGACTCCGCCAACTTAGTTCCCAGAAGATTCCAGCGAATCAGGTCGCGCTTACGCAACTTTTCACCAATAAACTCAAAAGCACGCTCATCTACAATGGCCTCAAAAAAAGCTTCCTTGCTTGCGGTGGCCTGTGCCATAAAGGCGTCTACCTTTTCAGGATGATTTGGGAAAGCACGCTCACGAACCTCACGCAAATAAGGAGCGGCGGCAGCAGGACCATCCAGTTCATTAATGGCCTCCGCAGCCATCAGAAGAACGTCGGAATAACGCATATAAATAAAATTCAATCCGTCATCATTGGGAGCATCCACTCGGCGCCCGCTTTCTTCAAACAACCACTCGTAACGATACTTTCCAAAATAAAACTTATTGGCATTGGTCGGAACCTGCACGCCATCGGTCCACTCGTAAGGCACGCAGGAAATGTCACGACGTACATCGTCAATATCAAAATCATAAAAAATGGAGGGGTTGGGACCATTACTACCGCCACTGTTCTGAGCGGTGTACTTATCTACATTGGTATGCTTCACGCCCAAATCATAGATTACACGTCCACGACCAGCATCAAAGGGAATTTCCCAAAGAATTTCTTTGCCGGCAACATAGTCCTCACGGTGCAGGGAACGAAACACACCTTCAAAAGTCTCCAGCTCGGCAGTGCCACTGTTTATGATATCGAGGGTCTCTTGCTTTACAATGGCATACATCTTTTCGGAAGCCAAATCGGGATCGGTACTTCTCGCAAGGCCACTGGGACGTTGACCAAAGCCGCAGGCTGCCAGAGCAAGGCGCGCACGCAATCCTTTAACAAAAGCTTTGTTGATTCTCTCAGTGGATTGCGTCAGTCTGTTCTCATTGGGCCAGGGCACCATGGTCGCAGCCTCCTCCAAATCGGCCAGCAATTGCTTATAAATTTCATCACGGTTGGCACGGGGCTGGTACAAGGTTTCTGAAGTGATGGGTTCAAAACGGGCAGGAACATCTCCCCAGGCATTCAAAAGGTCATTGTAAACAACCGCTCTGAGGGTAAGCACCTCACCCAACAATTGAGCCATATAAGCATCGTTCTCTACATTGCCATAGGTACGAAGACCTCGAATGGCAACATTTGCCCTTTCAATACCTTCATAAAACTTGGCCCAGGCGTTGTTCTCAGAATTCATTTGCCCATTGTTCACATTGGTATTGTAGTTAGACAAACGCGCCTTATCATCATTCACATCTCTAAGGGAATGCGTAACCTCGGTATCGGTATTCATCCCGTAATAAAGAATAAAACGACCACGATAGGAGTTGGTTTCCCCAAAGGAATGAATAATACCTGCAACAGCCCCCTCGGCCAAACTGGGATTAGAAAAAATCACAGATTCATCGAGGGCTGATTTGGATTCTACTTCGAGCGTATCCTCACAAGACACCATTACCCCTCCGAGTAAAAATGCCAAAAACGTTTTATATAATAAACTCTTCATATTCTTCTATTTAAAAAGTTAAATTCAGACCAACAACAAAAGACCGGCTTTTGGGGTAAGCAGAATAATCAACTCCGGGTGTTAAAGCAGTTTTCCGGCGTGTAGAGACCTCGGGATCGAACCCGGAGTAATTGGTCAATGTGAAAACATTATAAGCCGAAGCATAAACCCTAAAGTTGCTTAAACGCAGGCGTGAAGTAAGGTCACTGGGTAAGGTATAACCCAGAGTAAGGGTATTTAAGCGCAGGAAAGACCCGTCTTCAACAGCCCAGTCAGAAAACACAAACCGTTGCATGTAAGGCGACCACATTGTTGTATTGGTGTTCATCTCCGCCAATTCTGAAGGATCGTTGCTGATGGTTCCGTCTTCCCGAAGATTGGTCCAGCGCTTACCGTCCTCCATAATGGTCAGCATGTTGCGCGAGTGGTACTTACTGGTCGATGTGTACTCTACTTTGTTGGCATTGTACACGTCGTTGCCGTAACTCCAGTTAAAAGCTGCAGAGAGATCGAAGCCATACGCACGTCCGTTCAAAGTAATACCACCGGTGTGTAAGGGATTGGCATCTCCGATAACTACACGGTCGTCTACATCTACTAGGTCATCGTCTGTTTCATCGTATAACTTCATGGAACCGGGGCGCAAACTGCCCACAACGGGCGAGCTGTCCACAACTCCTTCTTTCAGCACCCAGTTGTCGTTGATGTAACCCTCAAAGTCGTCTACTTCATAGCGTCCGGCATTACGATACCCCAGCATCTGTCCTACCGATCCACCTTCAGCCACCATAAAGTCAGCACCTACCTCGGTAGAGGCCCAGCCTGAATCCTGGGTAAAATCGTCCATCAAGCCCAGAGAAATGATCTCATTTTGGTTGAACCCAATGTTACCACTCACATTGAAACCAATGTTACGGGTATCTACAACTACCCAATTCAACATAAACTCAAATCCCTTATTTTGGGTCTCTCCCATGTTGCGGTACTGATTATCGTAACCGGTACCAGCTACGGGGAACTGAATCAAAAGATCTTTGGTGTTGTTGATGTAGGCTTCAGCACTACCATTAAGGCGACCGCCGAGCAGGGTGAAATCAAGACCCAGGTTGCGCGTGACGGTAGTTTCCCATTTCAGATCGGGGTTCGCCATAGTCTTGGAACCTGCCCAGTAGCTGTCAAAGCCATTCACATAATTGGTGGGTCGTACTTCAAGATTCTGAATCAACTGACCTGAAGGAATGTTGTTATTTCCAGCTGTACCATAACTCAAACGTAATTTCAGATCGTCCAGCCAATATTGGGTTCCCTCCATAAACGATTCCCCGGTAACACGCCAGGCTGCTGCTGCTGAGGGGAAATAGCCCCATTGGTTTCCTTCCGAAAACTTAGAAGAACCATCAGCACGGAAAGTGGCACTGAACAAATACTTATCGTCAAAAGCGTAGTTCACCCGACCAAAATAAGACAAGAGCACATCGTCAGGACTGTAATAGTTTTCGATGGAGTGAGGACTGCCCTGTGCTGGCAAAGCAGCCGCGTCTTCCAGTAAGAACGACTCCGGCAAACCATGAACAGTGGTGGTATGCTCTTCCTGCTCACGAACATAGTATTCGTGTCCGGCCAACAAATTCAGACTCTGGCGTTCGCTCAACAAATCATCAAAGTCATAGTTTAAGGTATTGGTATTTCTAAAGGTATCACGATTACGCTTGTTAAAAATAATGGCTGGCATTCCGCTGTCGTCAGCGGAAGGTCGATCCTTTACGTAATAAGTGGTCAAACCATAAAACCGTTGGTCGTTTGATTTATAATCATCGAGTCCGACTTCCGTACGAAGGGTTAAATTGTCGACAACCTCCCAGGCAGCACTTGCATTCATATTATAGGACCTGCGAGCCTGATAACGATCGTTATCTTGAAGTGCTGTAACAGGGTGATAAAGGTTGAAGTCCGGATCTGTCTCTCCGGAACTCGTTAATCCACTTACCGGAAAGGGAGGATAAATCATCGCATACTTCAAGCGGGAATCCGCTGAAGATATTTCAT
>DUOK01000157.1 GCA_012838865.1 Bacteroidales bacterium
GTACCATCAAGCACTTGAAACAACTCCTGCTCCACCCACATTTCGGGACAGGCCATTTTGGTGGCTCCCAGGGCGGAAAACACCACCTGATTCTCCCCTTCAAGCGCATAGCTTCCAAAAAAGGAATTACAACCACTTGTACCGCTTACCCGCTTATCGGCCGACTGAAAACGCACATGCGGCTCCCGGTTCCAGTCGTCCGAAAACCCCACCGGCTTACCATTGAGCTCTACCAGCTTCCAGTACTTCTCCTCCAAAGGAGCCACCGGCGTCAACACATACTTGTCGGCCAGCTGTCCGGTCATCATCATCCCCTCCATATCCAATTGAATCACACGTCCATCGGCAAGAGCATACATACTTGGCGCCTCGGTATTGTCGGGACTATCCAGGGTAAGTACCCTGCCCGGCTCGTTCCAGTGAAAGCTGCCACTGTCGCTGAAGCTGCCGTTTTCTTCTTCGAGGTAGGTGGTTTCCAAACGGTAAGTTAAATCGCCATTCAATTGTAAAATGGTAACAATACCGGGACAACTGGCACAAGGCAGCACGCCGCTGTAAGTCCCCGCCCAAGCAGGGCTGCTTTCAGCTGCACTGCGCACCGCCTGCTTGCTTTTACAGGAACCCAAAGCGGCACCCATCAACATAAGCAACACAACAAGTTTCTGCAGTCTATACTTTTCCATACTTTCTCATTAAGATTAAACAAGGAAGATACGAAAAAAGCAACAGGGTTGCGTCGTGCAGGAAGAAAATGTCAAATCGGCCTCAGCCGATTTGAAAAGAGGTCATGGTGAGACTTCCGCCCAGGGGCTGGTCGTTGAACAAGGCCAGCTTTTCACCCGGCTGCTGTAAGCCCAGGGTGTACAACATGGGCAAATAATGCTCCGGCGTGGGAATGGCTTGCTCAAAGGCCTTACCGTGACAGCGGTAGTTGATCAGGCGCTTGTGATCGCCCTCCTGTAAAAAGCGCTTCATCTTTTCCGAAGCCTCCTCGGCCCAGTCGAAGGCAAAGGGACTGTTCATCCGACGCCAGTCGAGCAGCCTCAGGTTGTGCACCATATTGCCGCTGCCCACAATCAGCACCCCACGCTCACGCAGTACTTGCAGTTCCCGCGCCAGTTGATAGTGATAGTCGGGCGTTTGCAGGTAGTCGAGACTCATTTGCACCACAGGCACACTGGCCTCGGGATACAAATGACGCAGCACACTCCAGGCACCGTGGTCGAGGCCCCAGGTCTGCGTGGCCTCCAGGTGGACCGACTGCACCGTTTCCCGTGTCAGCTGCACCAGGGCGGGCGACCCCGGGGCAGGATACTGTACCTCAAACAAGGCTTGGGGAAAACCCCCAAAATCATGAATGGTAGGCGGCTGCGCCATGGCCGTCAACTGCGTACCCCGCGTCTCCCAGTGGGCCGAAATGCACAAAATGGCCGCCGGTCGCGGCAAATCCGCCGCTATCCGTCTGAAACCGGCCACAAATTCATTCTCCTCAATGGCGTTCATGGGACTTCCGTGACCCAGAAACAAGACGGGCATGGGGGGCGTTGGCCGAAAGTCCCCGGCCATCTTATTCAATAAAGAAAGTGACATAAGTATAAGTTTTACAGCCCCATGCCCCGGCTGGGATTACCAGCTCATGGGGACTTCCATTAATAATATTTCGGAATCGGGTTCTAAGGCTTCCAGGGCAAAGCCTGCGGTTTCCCAGATACCCAGACCGTCGCGCTGTGCCAATTCGGCAGCACCCACTTTAAAGGCGCCCTTCAGTACAAAAGCATAAACGCCATTGCCCTCCTTTTTCAGCTTGTAGCTCGCCCCGGCTCCTGCATCAAACTGCCCCAGGTGAAACCAGCTTTGCTGATGCATCCACACCCCCTCATCGTCGGCACTGGGCGAGACGATTTGTTGCAGGCGGTTGTGCCGGTCTTCGGCACGGAGACTGATTTGATCGTAGCGGGGACGGTGCCCCTTTTGATCGGGGAAGACCCAAATCTGCAAAAACTTCACCGGCTGATCGGCGTTCTTGTTGTACTCACTGTGGGTGACGCCCGTTCCGGCACTCATCACCTGAATGTCGCCCTTACGTATAACGGTAACATTGCCCATGCTGTCCTTATGCTCCAGGTCGCCCTCCAGGGGAATGGAGACAATTTCCATATCGTTGTGCGGATGGGTACCAAAACCCATGCCCTCCTGCACCCAATCGTCGTTCAACACACGCAGCGCGCCAAAATGCATCCTTTCGGGATCATGATAATTGGCAAAACTGAACGTGTGTCGGCTGTGCAGCCAGCCGTGGTTGGCATCACCACGACTGTCTGCCTTATGTAAGATGGTCTTAGCCATATTCTTGTTATTTAACTGTTGCTTAAACTATTACTTACCTGCTTCCTACACAGCCCGGTTTCAAGCCTGCTTGGTAAACTGTACTTCGCCGAAAATACGCACCTCATCGCTCACCAGTACGCCGCCGGTTTCCAGCGCGGCATTCCAGTTCAGTCCCCAATCCTTACGATTGATTTTTCCGCTGAACGAAAAGCCGGCTTTCTGATTGCCCCAGGGATCCTTGTTGACACCGCCGAACTCTACATCCAGCTTAATCTCCTTGCTTACGCCCTTGATGGTCAACTTACCCTTCAACACATACTCATCGTCGCTCTCTTTCTCAAAGCTGGTGCTCTCAAAAGTCATTTCGGGATGCGCCTCCACGTCAAAAAAATCGCCACTCTTCAGGTGCTTGTCGCGGTCCTCATTGTTGGTATAAACCGATGCACTGTCGACCGTTACGGCTACCTTAGCCTTGCTGAAATCCTCCTGATCAATACTGGCCGAAAAAGTCTTGAATTCGCCCTTAACATTGCTGATCATCAAGTGCTTTACTTTAAAAGTCAATTCGCTGTGTGTGGGATCCAATACCCATTTTGCATTTTCCATGATATTAAATTTTTAAGTGTTTAAGTAAACAATTGCTCCTTTTACATTCTTTTAAAAGAAAGCACCCAAACAATGCTTTCGAAGAACAGTGGCCTGGCTGTAAATGAACCAGGTCTTAGCTGTAAAAGAACTACGATACAAAAGTAGGGCACAAACAAGGGCAAGGGGTAACAGTAATCGGAAGCGGTGTGGTACTTTTCGGAAAATGTGTATTTTTAGGGTCTAATTAAGCGCCAATGAGCCTTCATTTCCTCGATATTTTGGATTTTAGTTTTCCCATCAGCGATCCGGTACTCAAGTTCCTGATCATACTGGTGGTCATTCTGGTCATTCCCATCCTGTCCGACCGCCTGCATCTGCCGCACTTACTGGGAATGATATTGGCAGGCGTGGTCATTGGGCCCTACGGACTCAATCTGCTGGCGCGCGACAGCAGCATCATTTTATCGGGTACGGCGGGACTTTTATACATTATGTTTTTGTCGGGTTTGGAAATCGACATAAACGATTTCCGAAAGAATATTGGGAAGAGTACCGTTTTGGGCCTCTACGGCTTTTTCATCCCCATGGTGCTCGGCACCCTGGCGGGCATGTACCTGCTCGACTTCTCGCCCATGACTTCGGTGCTGCTGGCCAGTATGTTTGCCTCCCACACCCTCATCACCTACCCCATCGTCAGCAAACTGGGCATCGCCAAAAACAGGGCCGTGAACATTTCCGTGGGCAGCACCCTCATCACCAACATCCTGGCCCTGCTGGTGCTGGCCATAGTCGTGGGCACCTCCAACGGCACCATGGGTGGGGCGTTTTGGGTCAGACTCCTTTTGTCCTTCACCGCCTCCACCCTCGTCATTCTGCTGGTCTTTCCACGCATTGCCCGCTGGTTTTTCAAGCGCTACAACGACAGCGTCTCGCAATACATCTTTGTACTGGTCATTGTTTTTCTGGGCGCCATATTTTCGCAATGGGCCGGCATCGAAGGCATCATCGGCGCCTTTATGGCGGGACTGGCACTGAACCGCCTCATCCCAAGATTTTCACCCTTAATGAATCGAGTCAACTTCGTAGGCAACGCCATATTCATCCCCTTCTTTTTGATTGGCGTGGGCATGCTGATCGACTACCGGGCCTTTGGCGATGTGCAAACCCTGCTGGTGGCCTTCATCATGAGTGGCATCGCCACCCTCGCTAAATTCCTGGCCGCCTGGCTCACCCAAAAGAATTTCCGCTTTTCGAAAGAAGAGCGCCAACTGATTTTCGGACTCACCAACTCCCAGGCAGCGGCCACGCTGGCTGCCGTATTGGTCGGCTACAACATCATCCTGGGCTACAACGAACTGGGCGAACCCCTGCGCCTGCTCAACGACCACGTGCTCAACGGCACCATCATCATGATTCTGGTCACCTGTACCATCGCCTCCTTTGCCACCCAGCGGGGCGCCCAAAGCATCGCCTATTCCGACCAGTCCCACAACACGCCCTCCGACGTTCCCGAGCGCATATTAATCCCCATCAGCAACCCCAATACCCTCGAAGAGCTCATCAACATCAGCACCATATTAAAATCAAAAAGCAATAGGGACGGACTCATTGCCCTGAGTGTGGTGCCCAGCGACAGCAACGATGCCGATGCCGGAATGAAGGCCAAGAAATTGCTCGACAAGGCCCTGGTGGCTGCAGCCGCAGCCGACCTGAAAATAAAAACCTCCCTGCGCTACAGCGACAGTCCCGTAAAAGGCATCACCCACTTGCTGCAAGAAAAAAACATCACCGATTTGCTGCTGGGTCTGCACGAAAGCAAGGGGCTGTCCGACTCTTTCCTGGGCAAGGTAACGCAAAACATTCTCAGCAACAGCAACATCACCACCTACATTTACCATCCCCATCAACCCATAGCCACCATCCGCCGCCACTTTGTGCTGATTCCCGAAAAAGCCGAACAAGAAACCGGCTTCTCCTTTTGGCTGGCCAAAATATGGAACATGGCCCTGAATACCGGCGCCACCATCATCTTTTATGCCGCCCCCGAAACCCTCAAATTCATCAAAAGCATTCACCTGCACCATCCCATCAAAGTGGCATTCATGGAGCTCAGCCATTGGAAGGAACTGCTGCTGATCAAAGACAAATTCCGCAAGGACGACAACATCACCTTTGTATTGAGTCGCGAAAACCTGCCCTCTTACAACAGCTCTATGGCCTACATTCCGGCCTTCATCAACAAGTACCTCAAGCACCAAAACTTCCTGTTGATTTATCCCTCACAGGTCAACATCGACGACGAGAAGGTGGACCTGACCTACCCCTCTTTGATGGAAACGGTGGAGAAAATCGACGGCATCGGCAAAACCCTGGCGGGTCTTTTCAGGAAGCGCCGTTCAAAAGAACAGCGGCCTCTTCCCGAAACTCCGACGGGGTCACCCCCGCCTTCTTCTTAAAGACCTTGGAGAAATAGGACTTTTCGTTGTAGCCCAGTTCAAAGCCAATTTCGGAGACCGACTTGGCACTGTGGGCCAGCAGGTGCTTGGCTTCGGTCAGCTTACGCGTCTCAATCAGCTCCGAAACACTCTGGTTCATAATTTTCTGGCAGATCAAATTGAGGTTGCGCGACGACATAAAGAGTTTTTCGGCATAGAATTCCACACTTAAGGGTCGCCTGAAATTGTCCTCCAGTATTTTTAAAAAAGCCAGAAAAGTCTCGTTCTGGATGGCCAGTCCCTCCGAATCATCGGCCGCCACCTTCTTCTTTTCCGACTCAATCATTATAAAGAGGGCACTCAACAAGTGGTGCACCACCGACAAATCGGGCGCAGGATGACGCATCTCCAAATCAATCAGTTCACAAAGCTGTCCCAGCCGATTGAAACAAGTGCCCGTTTGCAGCGACACATTGGCCTTTTGATGAAAGCTGTAGTAAAGCTGAAACACCGTCTCAGCAATGAATTCACTCTTAAAACGCAGCACCCACATATCAAACTGTCCCTCCACCACCTGCGTTACCAGTCGGTGCGGCTGCCCCTTCGCCACAAAGGCCACCAAAGGCGCCGCCACCTGCGCCACCTCACAATTGATGGTATGCTCCAGTCCCCCGCTGATGCCCACAATCAGCTCCTCAAAGTCGTGCACATGCACCTCATCGGGTTGGGCCGCAATCTGCCGCGCCCGCTCCGCATCAATACGCTCAATAGTAAACAATCTATCCATAGTCTAAAGATAAGTCAAATTTGACGAGGACAATCAGCCTTTTTGAACAAAGCAGCCCCCTCCAACGCAAAGCCTACGAACTGACCCAGGCGCGCAGCGACCGCAAGCGCTACCTTATGCGCTTTGCCAACAACGCCGCCGTGGCAGCACGTTACAACCAGGACCATGCCCTGGCCGTAGAATACTACCTCAACGCCCTCCGCCTGGCCGAAGAAGAAAACGACCTGCGCAACATCGCCATAGCCAGCAACGGACTCGGCAACAGCCTCAGCTACATCAATCCCGACAGCCCCGAAGCTACGCAGCACTTCACCCGTGCCCTCGAAGTAGAAGAAGTCAGAGGCAACCCACGCGGCATGGCCATGAACCTCCTATCCATGGCCAGCTACCACACCCGGCAAAAAGAACACCGGCAAGCCCAGCACTTGCTCGAACGCCTCCTGACCATCAACCAGCAAATCAACGACGGACACGGACTGGCCATCACCTACGAGTATTTTGGACACAATGCCGCTTCCGAAGGCCGACACAACCGGGCACGCGACTACTATCTTCAAGCCCTCAAGGGCTTTGAAGCGGAAAATAACCGACTTAAGATGTCGGACCTGCTGCAACACCTGGGGCAGACTGCCGAGGCGTTGAACCAGACCGGACGGGCCGAACAATACTACCGTCAGGCCCTGGAGCTGGCAGAGGAGGGCCAACACAAAGCCCTGATTGCCGGCACCGCCGAAAGGCTCTCCCGCTTGTTCGAAAAGCAGAACAACTACGCCCGGGCCCTGCACTACAACAAAATATCTGAAGCCTATAAAGACAGTCTCGATGTACTGCAACAACAATCGGTGATGGAGGGTCTGCAGATGCAGTACAACTTTGAGCAAAAAGAAAACGAAATCATGCTGCTGCGTGCCCAGCAGGAAACCCGGGAAGCCGCCTTCAGTGCCCAGCAGGAGCGCTTCAAAAGGGACAGCAGCGCGAAGCCATCAAATACCTCACCACCCTGAGTAAATTTATGCGCGAACTTTTGGAGACCGGCAAACAGCAGAGTGTGGCCCTGGTGCAGGAGCTGGAACTGGCCCAAAAGTACGTCACCCTCGAAGCCCTGCGTTTCGACCAGGACCTCGATTTTGCCGTCCACACCCCCGAGGCACTCAAGGACCGGCTCACGGACATACAACTGCCCCCCATGGTGCTGCAACCCTTCCTCGAAAACGCCATTTGGCACGGACTCATCCCCAGCACGAAAGCACAGAAAGTGCTGCACATTGAGCTGCAACAGCACCAGCAAGAGTTGCGCATCAGCATCATCGACAACGGGGTAGGCCGAAGTCGCAAGCCCCAAACACCCACCAAAGGACACAGCAGCATGGGCCTGCAAATTACCCGCGACCGCATCGCCCTCTACAACAAAATGACCCACAACACCCTGCGCACGCAAACCATCGACCTGGTAGATGAGCAGCAACAAGCCGCTGGCACCCGGGTAGAACTAAGCATCAACCTCCCCGCCTCCTAAATCATTGAACCATGCGTATAGCCATCATCGACGACGAAAAACACTGCGTAGAGAGTCTCGCCCTGGACCTCCAGTCGCTAACAACCGACCTGGAAATTGTGCTGAAATCGACCCGACCGCAGGATTGCCTCGAGCGCCTTCAAAACGAGCAAATCGACCTGCTTTTTCTCGATGTGGAAATGCCCGGCATCAACGGCTTTGAGTTGCTCGAACTGCTCCCCCACATCCACTTTGATGTGGTATTTACCACCGCCCACAGCGAATACGCCGTGCGTGCCTTTCGCAATAAAGCCTATAACTTTTTGCTGAAGCCCGTCGACATCGACGACCTCGAAGCCTTGCTGGGCGATTGGCAGAGCCAGCGCCAAACCCAAAAAATGCTCCTCAGCGAAACAGCCGTCCGCGAACTCATCGAAAAAATCAAAACCGAAGGCCTCCTCAAAAACAAAATAGCCATTCCCGTAGCCGACGGCTTTGAATTCATCGAAGTCGCCCAAATCGCCTACTGTCAGAGTGAAAACAACTACACCCGCATCATATTGGCCGACGGCGGCCAAAAACTCATCAGCAAAACCCTCAAAGAAGTAGAGCAAACCCTCGGCAACTACCTCTTCCTGCGCATCCACCAAAGCCACCTCATCAACCCCAACTACCTCAAAAAATACCACCGCAACGACGGCGGCTACGTCATCATGGAAGACGACAAACGCCTGCCCGTCAGCAAAAGCCGCAAAGATCTGCTCACCCAACTCTTCGAAGTGATCAGCAAAAATCAGTAGGCGACCAAATTCTCATTCAAAAGCACCACTTACTCATCGGAACCCGCCACCGGGTAATCTGCTGTTTTTTGACGCCCTTTCATTTCGGACATTTGAGTACGAATTAATATTAACCAACCAAAAGTACTCAAGATGAAAACAAGCAGCTACACAGCAAAAAGCCAGCTTCATGCGGCCGAAACATCGCAGCAGGAACTCAGAAGCATCAAGCGCAGTGGCGCCACCCTCCTACTCCTGTTTACCGCCCTCTTTGCCCTGCTCTTCTTCAGCAGTTGTGAAGATGAAGACGACAAAGAAGAAGAACTTCGCCCCGACAGTCTCGAGCTCATCGTAGGCAATGATCTCGAAGCCCTTTACAACCAAACCGTCAAACTCGATGCATCGCAGACCTACGACAAACTCGATGCAGCCATAAAACAAAAAACATTATGAAATTGTACACCCACTTTATGGCGCTATTGGCGCTTATAAGCTTCAACGCCTGTTCCGAAGACGAAAACGAAAACGAAATGGAGGAAATAGCCTCCAACACCGAGCTCAGCGTGAGCGGAGAAGTAGAAGGCGAATACAAAGCTCTGGGCTCCTATTTCGAACACTTTGATGCAGACTCCGAACTCTACGTCAACAGCTTCGAGTTTATGGACCAGTACAATCCGGCCGAATCCACCTTTTTGATCGGCATCAGCCGCTTTTCGCAGGAGGACATGGAGCTGACCACCGGACTTTATCCGCTGAGCACCTCCTATCTGGCCGGTGGCGATACCAACTCCTTTGGCGTAGGTGTAAGCTGGTGGGACGAGGAACGCAATGCCACCATCTATCCGGAGGTAAGCAACGGTATTCTACGCATTACCCAGATCAGCAGTGAGCGAATCAGGGGAGAAATCATCCTGCGCATGAAGACCTCGGAATACGATGAACACCAGGCCGAGCTCAACATCGACGGAAAATTCAACGTACCGCGCGAAGAGTTTTAAAACTGTCCCCGACGCCCGTAAGGTCCGGGCATTAACAAACCAACACGCCCCCTTTCACCAGTTGGAAGTGGCCGTTGGTCAAACAGGATAAAAAGATATAAATATCATTTAGAAAAAACTCCATAACTTGCAGTTACTATAAAACAAAACACAAGATCATGAAAAAGACCATTTTTGCCTTAATTGTACTCTTGCTGAGTGCAAGCTTAAGTCTTCAGGCTCAGGAGAGCAAAATCAGAGCCGGTGCGGGACTCGTTTACGCCACCGACATCAACAATCTGGGCCTGGCCCTTAAAGGGGTGTATACCATAAACCCTGAGTGGGAAGGCGCCTTTGGCTTCACCCACATCCTTAAAAAGGATTACGTCAGCTACAACATTGTGGATTTAGATGCCCACTACGTTTTTGCACAGACCAGCGACGAAATGAGCTTTTACGGACTGGCCGGACTCGCTTTGAATTTCTGGAAAGTGGATTTTGGGGATAACGAGTGGTTTGGTGGATCCGCCACCGGATCGGATGCCGGACTGAACCTGGGTGTAGGTATGAACTACCTCCTGAGCAGCAATCTGCGTCTGGTCCCCGAAGTCCGCTTCACCGTACTCGACGGCAGTTTTGCGCGACTGGGCGCCACCGTTCAGTACAGCTTCTAAGTCCAGGTTATAACAACTAATGCTGCGAGGATGCTCCCCAATAAGGGGGCGTCCTTGTTTTTTTTCAGACCAAAGCCCCCATTTCCGCAAACTGATGGCCAGTTGATCGGCGCCAGTCCGACTTCACCCACAAGCGTTTAACAGCCCCCACTACTTTCCCCACCCCTGCGACACCATTTGTCGCCCCTCCTTGCTATCTTAGCCACATCGTTCACAAAAAACAAACGCTATGGATACCCTCTTGCTGATCATCCTCCTGACTCTTGCCCTGGCCACCGGTCTGCTAGCCGCCCTGTATGCACAAAGCCGGCAACGGGCCCGCCAGGCCGAAAGCGACCTGCAGGAACGCCTGGGAAGGCAGCAAAAGGAGATGGAAGCCCTCCATCAAAAGACCCTCCTGCAATTCGAAACCCTGGCCAATAAAATCTTTGAAGAAAAGACCGACCGCTTCAGCAAAAACAGTCTGCAAAGCATCAGTCACCTCCTTAACCCACTCAAGGAAAACCTGCAAGAGTTTAAAAAGCAGGTGGCGGAGACCTACGACAAGGAATCCAAGCAACGCTTCAGTCTCGAAGACCGCATCAAAGAACTGGTGGCCCTGAACCAGCAAATCAGCAAAGACGCCACCAACCTCACCAAAGCGCTGAAGGGACAAAGCAAGACCCAGGGCAACTGGGGCGAGATGATACTCGAATCCATTCTCGAGCAATCGGGCCTGGGCAAGGACCGCGAATACTTTGTACAACAGTCGTACCGCGACAGCGACGGCAAGCGCAAACAACCCGATGTGGTCATCAGGTATCCCGACGACCGCAAAATCATCATCGACGCCAAAGTCTCCCTCACCGCCTACGAGCGCTTTGTCAACGCCGACGACAGCGAGGAACAAAAGCAGCACCTCGATGAGCACCTGCGCTCCCTGCGCACGCACATCGACCAACTCAGCGCCAAAGGCTATGAAAAAATGGAGCGCACCCTCGACTTTGTCATGCTCTTTGTACCCATAGAACCCGCCTACCTTGCCGCCATGCAGTACGACCCCGAATTGTGGAACTACGCCTACAAAAAGCGCATACTGCTGATCAGTCCCACCAACCTCATTGCCGCCCTCAAAATGGTGGCCGACATCTGGAACCGCGAAAAACAAAACGTAAATGCCCTGGAAATTGCCCGACGCGGCGAGTTGCTCTACGACAAATTTGTAGGCTTTGTAAACGACCTCGACGAACTGGGGAAAGCCCTGGGCAAAGCCACCGACAAGTACGACAGTGCCCTGGGCAAATTAAAAACCGGGCGCGGCAACCTCATTGCTCAGGCCGAAATCCTGAGGGGCATGGGACTCAATCCTTCCAAAACCCTGCCCGACAAGCACCTGCCCGATACCGAATTAAGCGATGCCGTTCGGCCCGATGCAAACGACGATTCAAAGGCAAAGGAAAACCCAAAAACAAAGCCCCAAGAAGAATAAACCCGGCCTTTATTCCTTGGTCCATATCCGCGTATTCAAGTTCAACTCCTTAATGATGATGGCATTCATCATAAAAAGAGCGTGCATAAAGGAAACATCCTCAAAACGCAGACACGAAGAATACATGCGTGGCTCAAACAGCGACTTGGAAAAATGCAGGGCCACAAAAACCCGCGCACCAATAAACGAAAGGTGCATTTTGCGGCCAAATTGCTTTCGGATATTCACCAAAGCCTCCATAATGGCCGGCGTAAGAATGTAGCGCGCCTCCGTTTGGTCCGTAGCGTACACCGCAAACAACTTCTCAAAGTCGCGGTCCTCCAACTTCACCAACTTGCCCTTGCTGCTCATCTGAAACTTCTGCCCCCATTTACCGAACAAACGCTCCGCCGTATCCGGTTCTATGTAAGTCTGCCCCTTAATGTGCTTATTAAAATCGGCATGAAAAAGCAAGCCCCGGAAAATGGTCACCCACCGCTCCCTGCGCTTACCGTCCTTATCGTAGCTCACATCGCGGTACTCGGTATGCAGCTCCGAGCAACGAAAATCCGTTTTATCCAAAGTCCCTGAAATCAGATCGTCGCCCCTATAGCGATCGTATGAGCGCCGGAACAAATCGCTTTGTTGGTATTCGTGGGGACTAATCATCTGATCGGGCGCATAGGTCCATTCCGGATCGATCAAGCGTACAATCTCCCTTACCAGCTCCTCCTTGTACCTGCCGCGGTAATCGCGCCACATACTTCCAGCCTTCACCCCAAAATAAATCAGCCCCCCCACCAACACAGCAGCCAGCGCCCAAAAAGCCACAGGCTGCACATTCATCATTCCACTTAAAAACCAGCCTGCCAGCGCCACAACACACAGCACGACCAACAACTGTCGCCTTACCACCTTCTTGCGCAAAGCATCCAAGACCTGCAATTTCGGCTTTAACTCCCTCTCGTAAACTTCCTTTAAGTTGTCCTGATCAACCATAAACCTGCTCCTTTTTTAAA
>DUOK01000158.1 GCA_012838865.1 Bacteroidales bacterium
ACCACATCGGGTATCATGGTGTGTTCGTTAATGGTGTAGTAGCGACTGACTTCGTAATGGTACGAGAGGTAGAAACTGGGGGGATTGTTTTCGGCTCCGTCTACAACTCCGCTTTGCAGGGCCGTATAGAGCTCGCCCCAGGAGATGGGCGTGGGCGAACCACCCATGGCGCGAATCATTTCTACTGCAGTAATGCTCTGCATGACCCTTATTTTTAGACCCGCCAGATCAGTTGGCGTTTGTATCGGTTTGGCGGTGTAAAAGCTCCGTGCGCCCGCATCGTAGAAACAGAGGCCACGCAGCCAAAACTGTTCGCCCTTGGCCAGCATGGATTTGCCGATGGGCCCGTCGAGTACACTAAAGGCGTGTTCCTTGCTGGTGAAAATGTAGGGAAGTCCAAAAACCTTGTATTCTTCTACAAAGCCCTCCATGGCAGCAGCCGAGACTTTTGTCAGGTCGAGACTGCCGAGCTGCAGCAGCTCCAGACTTTCGCGTTCGGTGCCGAGTACCCCGCCGGGGTAGACTTCGATGCGCAGTTTGCCTTCAGAGATTTCCTCTACCCGGTCGGCCATGTATTGCATGGCAATGTGCACCGAGTGTTTGGTGTCGAGGGTGTGCCCCAGTTTCAATACTGTAACGTCGCTTTGCAGGCCGCAGGAGTTGAGCGCCAGAGCTGCCAGGGTGAACGTTAGAGCAAATATTTTTTTCATGTTATGTTGTTTTGTGGTTTATGTGGGTGGGAAGGCCTTGCGGCAGATTGTGAAAAGCTCGGACTGCACCTTGGGTGCAGTCGCGGGCTTGTGATTGATTTACACGTTATAGGTGGTGGAGGCGGTAGTTCCACCTCTTCCGGTCCAGTTGGTGTGGAAGAACTCGCCGCGCGGTTTGTCGATGCGCTCATAGGTATGCGCACCAAAGTAATCACGCTGGGCCTGCAGCAGGTTGGCGGGCAGGCGTTCACTGCGGTAGCCATCGAAATAGTTGAGGGCGGTGGCAATGGCGGGAGCGGGGATGCCGTTCATTACAGCGGTGGCCACTACACGGCGCCAGCCTTCCTGAGCTTGGTCCATCACATCCTTAAAGAAGGGATCGAGCAAGAGGTTGGTCAGGTTTTCGTTCTTGTCGAAGGCTTCCTTGATTTTGCCTAAGAAGACCGAACGGATGATGCAACCGCCGCGCCACATCAGCGCAATGCCGCCGTAGTTCAGTTTCCAGCCGTACTCCTGAGCGGCAGCAGCCATCAGGGCATAACCCTGGGCATAGGAAACCACCTTGGAGGCGTAAAGTGCCGATTCCAGGTCCTTCAACAATTGCTCCTTGTCGCCCTTGAATTCGGGTTTGGGACCTTTGAGTACTTTGGAGGCGGCTACGCGCTCTTCCTTGATGGCCGACAGGCAGCGTGAGAACACGGCCTCGCCGATCAAAGTCAAGGGAATGCCCAGGTCGAGGGCCGACACGGCGGTCCATTTACCCGTTCCTTTTTGTCCGGCAGTATCCAGAATCTTGTCGACCAGGGGCTGACCGTCTTCGTCTTTGAAGGCCAGAATATCGCGGGTAATTTCAGTGAGGTAGGAGTCGAGGGGCCCCTCATTCCACTTTTTAAAGACCTCGTGCATTTCGTCGGCCGACATGCCCAGTACATCTTTCATGATGTGGTAGGCTTCGTTGATCAGCTGCATGTCGCCGTACTCAATGCCGTTGTGTACCATTTTAACGAAGTGACCGGCACCGTTTTCACCCACCCAGTCGCAACAGGGCGTACCGTCTTCCACCTTGGCAGCAATGCTTTGGAAAATGGGCTTCACCAGGGGCCAGGCCTTGGTGGAGCCACCGGGCATGATGGAGGGGCCCAGCAGGGCACCTTCTTCACCACCGGAAACGCCGGTGCCGATATAGAGCAAGCCCTTGCTTTCTACGTAGGCGGTCCGGCGGTCGGTGTCGGGGAAGTGGGTGTTGCCGCCGTCGATGATGATGTCGCCTTGCTCCAGCAGCGGAATAAGGCTGTCGATGGTGGCATCTACGGCCTTACCGGCCTTAATCATCAGCATCACTTTACGCGGACGCTCCAGCGATTGTACCAGCTCCTCGAGGCTGTGGGTGCCTTTGATGTTTTTGCCTTTGGCACGGCCATTCACAAAATTGTCCACCTTGTCGGTAGAACGGTTGAAAACCGACACCTGAAAGCCCTTGCTTTCCATGTTCAGCACCAGATTTTCTCCCATAACGGCCAGACCAACCAGGCCAATGTCAGATAATGCTTTCATATAATAAACTGTTTTTATTTGTTTGTTGCTTTTTAGTCGTTAAAACGATCCTTGTGCGCCCAAAGGCCCACCGCAGGATTCGAAATATAGAAAATTTCTTCGCCATCGGGCAAAGTATTGAAGCCATCTTTCAGGGTATCGGGATTGTAGCGCTTCAGCATCTCGTTTAAATCGGCATATTGGAAGTGTACCGACTCGATTTCTTCCCGGCTGAGGTGCCCCGGACAATAAGTCACGGAAAAGCGCCCCTCGGAGCTGCCGTGGATGAGGTGGGCGGCTGCGCCCAGGTTGTTTTTCATGTCCTCATTGTTTTCCACATACTCCAGGGTCTTGGGCGTACCACAATAGCCGTACTTACGAATGAGCTTGTCGATGGTCTTGTCCTCTCCAAATTCTTTAAGCGCAGGCGCCAAAACAATCAACTCGGCCCCGTCGGCCAGGGCCATACGGGTACGGTAGATGCTCTTGTTGCCCAACCAGGTGCTGCGGAATTCCGAAGGGTCGAGGTAAACAACGACCTTCTTCAGGGGTTCGGCCACCATTTCGAAGTTGACCTTGATAGACAAGTCGGCGGCCATTTCAAATACCTCTTCATCGTCGCCGATGAAGATGCCACGGGTAACCAGCTTGCCGGCTTTGTTGCGACCGATGACGGTTTGCACATAAACAATGGGCAAATCCTGGGCAAAGTGCTCCGAGGCGTAATTCAACACCCGGCGCACCGGGTTGTTGGCACGACCCATAATGCGCTCCATGCCGTAGGCTGCGCCAATAAAGTGGCTTTTGTTGATGCCCTCGGCGCCACCGGTCCCTACAAAGATGTTTTTGTTGTAGTTGGCCATGCCAATTACTTCGTGGGGCACTACCTGACCAATGCTCAGGATGAGGTCGTGCTGACCTTCCACCAGCATCTTATTCACCTGGGCGGGCCAGTCGTAGGAGATGCGTCCGTCGGTAATTTCAGCGATGTAGTCGCCGGGTACTACGCCCAGGGTCACTACATCGTTGCGCCAGTCGTGCACCCGAAACAAATCGTGCGGCACCTTCGGAAACATATCGCTGATTTCTTCCGGCGTCATGGCCACATGCGTCCCCAATGCCGGCAAGATGTCGGTGAGCTTGTCGCCGTAGTATTCCCAGGCATGGGCAGTTATTTCTCCGGCCTTGGAGTGCAGACGGGTATAGTCTGGCGGTATGGCCAGCACTTTTTGGCGCTTGCCCAGCTTATCCAGGGCCTCATGAAGCGCTGTCCTCAAATCGTTCGACGACAGCTCTTCATTTTCTGATCCACGTTGATAAAATACCATAATGTTTTGTTTAGCGTTTTACGCGTGCGTTGCCACTCCATACGCTCCATACCATGTCCTCATCGGCAGGCTGGGCGTAATCGGTCAGGAAGGTCGTAGCCAGGGCGCCGGTGGCCCAGCCAAACTGAATCCATTTCTCCGCTTCCCAGCCTTTGAGAATACCATAGAGCAGGCCACCCACAAAGCCATCGCCACCGCCAATGCGGTCGAGTACCCTGATGGGACGCGGTTCCACCACATGCCAGTTGTCGCCTTCGAGCATGAGGCCACCCCAGAGGTGATCGTTGGCGCTGATGACTTCGCGCAGGGTGTTGGTGAACACACTGGCGTTGGGGAAGGACTTCTTAACACGCAGAATCATTTCCTTGAAGCTGTCGATTTTGTCGCCAATGGCTTTTCCGCCCGCTTCGGGACCTTCAATGCCCAGGCAGAGCTGGTAGTCTTCCTCGTTGCCAATCAATATGTCGGTTACCGAAGCTATTTCGGTAAAGATTTCACGCAGTTCTTTTTCGCGGCCTTTCCAGAAGGTGGCGCGGTGGTTCAGGTCGAAGGATATGCGGGTGCCGTGCTTTTTGGCAGCGCGGGCCAGTTCCAGACAGAAATTTCCGGTGTCGGGCGAAAGGGCCGCGATGAGTCCCGAAAGGTGCACAATCTGCACGCCTTCCTGACCGAAAATGCGGTCCAAATCGAAGTCCTTCACGTTGAGCGTGCGTCCCACTTCGCCTGCGCGGTCGTTTTGAACACGGGGACCACGCGAGCCGTAACCGCTGTCGGCAATGTTGAACTGGTGGCGGTAGCCCCAGGGATCGCCCTGTTCTACTTCGGGGCCTTCGTACTCCATGTGGCGGTTGCGCAGGTTGCTCTTGATGAATTGGGCTATGGGACTGCCTTTTACAAAGGTGGTCAGTACTTTAACCGGCAAGCCCAGGTAGGAAGCGATGCTCGCTACGTTGGTCTCTGCACTGGTGGCTTGCATTTGAAAGGTATCGCTGCTGTGAACGGGCTGTCCGTTCACCGGGGTGATGCGTACTCCCATACTGGTGGGGACGATCAACGACCACTTGCAGTTGTCTTTAAGTTGTATGCTCATGACTGTTTGATTTTAAGGTGAATAATGGGTCTTTGCCGCATGCGCGGCAAAGACCGGTATTTTGTATCTTAAACGCCGCTGTAGGCACTGAAGCCGCCGTCAACCGGAATTACTACACCGGTAATGAATTCGGCCCAGTCCGACAACAAATACAGCAGGGTTCCCGAGAGTTCCTCCGGTGTCCCGTAACGCTCCATGGGCGTGCCGTTCATAATTTTTTGTCCGCGAGGCGTGGATGCTCCTGTTTTTTCATCTACCAACAAAAAGCGGTTCTGGTTGGTGAGCAAAAAGCCGGGAGCAATGGCGTTGACGCGAATGCCGGTGTTGGCAAAGTGCACGGCCAGCCATTGGGTAAAGTTGTTGATGGCTGCTTTAGATGCCGAGTAGGCCGGAATGCGGGTGAGGGGACGGTAAGAGTTCATCGACGAAATGTTGACGATGCCTCCGAATTTGTTCTCCACCATGTCCGCAGCAAATACCAGGGTGGGCAGCAGGGTGCCCTTAAAGTTGAGGTCGAAGGTCTTGTCGAAACCTTCCAGCTGCAAGCCAAAGAAGGTGTCTTCCAAAGCGTCGCCGTCCTTCATTTTCTCCACCTTGGAGGTGGCGCTTGCCGCGTTGCCTCCGGCACCATTTACCAGGTAGTCGATTTTTCCCAGTTTTTGGTTGATGTCCTTTTTGGCTGCTTCCAGGGAAGCCCGGTCGAGCACGTTGGCCGAAAAGCCAAGGGATTCCACACCCGATTCGGCCTTGATTTCAGCAGCTACTTTTTGGGCTGCTTCCAGATTCAGGTCGAGGATGGCGGTCTTAACGCCATGTGCGGCCAGGGCGCGGGCCATGGTGGAGCAAATTACGCCACCACCACCGGTTACCACAGCGACCTTGCCTTTAAGATTCAAGTCTTTGATTGCGGCTGTCATAATGCTATTTTTTTACTTTGTTAATGGTTGCCATCAGTTCCTTCACTTTGGCAGTAAGTCCTGCAAAATCTCCTTTTTCGAGGAGCTCTTTGGGGAAAAGGTTGGAGCCCATACCCACACAAGTCACTCCGGCACTGAACCAGCCTTTGAGGTTGGCTTCGGAGGTGTCTACCCCGCCGGTAGGCATGATGTTGGTCCAGGGCATGGGACCCTTAACGGCCTTCACAAAGGAGGGGCCGCCGATTTCTGAGGCAGGGAATAGTTTCACCACCTCAGCACCCAGTTCCTGGGCTTTGTTGATTTCAGAAATGGTACCACAACCGGGCGACCAGGCTACGCCTCTGCGATTACATGTTTTGGCCATGTCCTCGTTCAACAGGGGAGAAACAATAAAGTTGGCACCCAGCTGGATGTAAAGGGCCGTAGTGGCCGCTTCCACAATGGAGCCGGCACCCAGAATCATACCCGGTAATTCTTTGAGCGCGTACTTGTTGAGTTCCCCAAAAATCTCATGGGCAAAATCGCCCCGGTTTACAAATTCAAAAACCCGAATGCCGCCGTCGTAGCAGGCCTTCAGGACATTCTTACTGGTTTCGAGGTCGGCATGAAAGAAAACGGGTACTACTCCGGTAGCTTTCATAGCGGTGACCACTTCACTGCGACTGTATTTTGCCATTTTTTTATTTTCTTAAGAAGAGGTTTTTGATGCAATAAAAAAGCAGACCTGCCGACCCCGGCAGGCTGCCTTTGGATTATACCTTAGCGGGAAACACGGCCGGAGGCATCTCCGCCCATCAGTTTCTCAACTTCCTCAACAGTAACCTGGTTAAAGTCGCCGTTGATGGTGTGCTTGAGGCACGAGGCGGCAGTAGCAAAGCGCAGGGCTTTTTCGTCGTCGCCGGTGTAAGTCAGCAAGCCATAAATAAGGCCACCCATAAAGGAGTCGCCGCCGCCTACACGGTCCACAATGTGGGTAATCTGATAGGTGGGTGCAGTGTACAGATTTTTACCGTCGTACAGCACGCCCGACCAGGAATTGTGGTTGGCACTTACCGAACCGCGCAGGGTGGTAATTACCTTTTTAACCCGGGGAAAGCGGGCCATGATTTGCTGGGAAACACTGCGGTAGGCTTCGGCCTCTACATGTCCGCCGGTCACATCTACGCCCTCGGGTTTTATGCCCAGAACCATTTCCGCATCTTCCTCGTTGCCCAGTACCACATCGCAACCGGCCACCAGGTCGGGCATCACTTCATTGGCGCTCTTGCCGTACTTCCACAAGTTTTTGCGGTAGTTGAGGTCGGTCGATACCGTAATGCCTTTTTTGTTGGCTACAGCAATGGCTTCCTTCAGTACGTCGGCAGCACCCTGCGAAACAGCCGGGGTAATGCCGGTCCAGTGGAACCACGAGGCGCCTTCAAAAATCTTTTCCCAATCGAACTGGCCAGGCTTAACTTCGGCAAACGAAGAATGGGCACGGTCGTACACCACCTTACTGGCACGGGCTACAGCGCCGGTCTCTAAAAAGTAGATGCCCAGGCGTTCGCCGCCGAAGGCAATGTCGCTGGTGTCCACACCGTATTTGTTCAATTCCATGTGACAGGCACGCCCGATGTCGTTTTTAGGCAAAGCCGTTACAAAGGAGGAGTCCAGTCCGTAATTGGCCAGGGAAACCGCCACGTTGGCCTCGCCGCCACCGTAACAGGCATCGAAAGAAGTGGCCTGAGCAAAGCGCTGATAACCGGGCGTGGAGAGTCTCAGCATAATCTCTCCGAAAGATACAACTCTTGGTGTCATTTGTTCGATAGTTTGTTTGAGTATGATTGATTAAAAACCGAAATAGCGCATGGGGTTGTGGTAGCAAATGTCTTCCACAACAGTCTTGAGCAACTCCTGATCGTTGGGAATCATGCCTTTGTCTACCTCGTTGCCCAGGTGATTGCACAAAATCCGACGGAAATATTCGTGACGGGGATAAGAAAGGAAGCTGCGGGAGTCGGTCACCATGCCCACAAAACGCGCCAGGAGTCCCAGTACCGACAAGTCGCGCAGGTGCTTTTCCATACCTACTTTTTGATCGAGAAACCACCAGCCGGCACCGTATTGAATCTTTCCGGGAGTTTTGCCGTCCTGAAAGTTACCCAGCATGGTCACAAACATTTCATTGTCTGAGGGGTTCAGGTTATATAGAATGGTCTTTGTGAGCTTGTCCTCACTGTCGAGCAAATCCATAAAACGCGAAATCTTGGTAGCGTCCTGAGGATTCCCTATAGAATCAAAACCGACATCGGCCCCCAGTTTTTTAAACATACGCGTGTTGTTGTTGCGCATGGCCCCCAGGTGGAATTGTTGTACCCAGCCCCGCTTGTGGTTCATTTTACACAGCTCGTACATAACGTAAGTACGGTAAGCTTCGGTTTCTTCGGCCGAAATGCTTTCGCCGTCGAGCAGTTTTTTAAAGGTTTTGTCGCTGCCTTCGCGGAAGTTCTCGGTGTAATACAAACGGTCCAGGCCATGATCCGATGCACGGCAGCCCATTTTGTCGAAGTAGTCATGCCGCTTATCCAGGGCAGCAATCAGGTCGTCGAGACTGTTGATGCTGAGGCCTGCTGCCGATGCCAGTTTCTGAATGTAATTGTTGAAAGCATCGAGGTCCTCGGTTTTGAGTACGTTATCGGGACGGAAGGTGGGACGCACTTTCACGCTGAAATCTTTAAGGGCAGCGTGGTGTTCCAGATTGTCGGCCGGGTCATCCGTTGTACCTACCACGGCCACATTCATTTTCTTCAGCAGATTTCGGGTCCTTAAGTCGTCCTGCTGCAGCATTTCGGTGGCCTGGTCGTGGATGCGCTGCGCATTGTCCGGTCCCAGTACGTCGTAAATGTTGAAATGACGGGCCAGCTCCAAATGTGTCCAGTGGTGCAGGGGGTTGCCTATGGTAGAGGGAACAGTTTCGGCCCACTTGTGAAATTTTTCAAGAAAGGTTTTGCTTCCGGTGCAGTATTCCTCATCTACGCCATTGGTGCGCATGGCGCGCCACTTGTAGTGGTCTCCCTCCAGCCAAATTTGTCCCAGACTGTCAAAGCGATGGTTTTCGGCAATGAGCTGGGGCGACAGGTGGCAGTGAAAATCTACGATGGGCAGTTGCTCTGCGTAATCGTGATAAAGCTTTTGTGCTGTTTTGCCTTCCAATACAAAGTCGGCATGAATAAATTTTCCCATAATTGTTTATTGTCGTTAACGAACACGAATATACGGCAGCTTCTAATTTTTTCCAAATAAAAAGGGCGGTATCGCTGTGGGTTTTTTGTTTAAAAAGGTGCCGTGTTTTGTTAACGTGTTTTAAATGAGTGTTTTGTTGGCAGTTGGTTTGGGGGCTCTGGCTCGCTGTTCTTTTGCTTGTTGGCAACTCGATCTGAAGTTGTAATAGAAAAAAAGCTGTTGTAAATTGTGTTATTTGTGCAAACGTTTGTATTTTTGTTCTATTGTATAAAGCCTGGTGAATGAAACGTACTACCATAATTGACATCGCAGAGGCGCTTGGGGTTACTCCCTCGACGGTTTCCCGTGCTTTGGCAGGAAATTCTCGTGTCAGCGAGCAGACGAGAGACAGGGTGCGTGAAAAGGCTTTGGAATTGGGCTATCAGCCCAATGTTGTGGCGGCGGCTTTACGTCGCGGTAAAAGCGACACGGTAGGCATGGTGGTGCCACGTATCAACCGGCACTTCTTTAGTCATGTAATCAGTGCAGTAGAGGAAGTTTTGAATCCTGCCGGATTTAATCTGCTTATTTGTCAGAGCCACGAAAAAGCAGATTTGGAGAAGCTGGCGGTTCAGGTTTTGCTGAAGAACAGGGTGGCAGGCATTATTTTGTCCCATGCCCTGGAAACCGTTGATTTTGGTGTATTCGATGCTGCTGCCCGGGAGAGGGTACCTGTTGTTCAGTTTGACCGTGTGCACACGGCTGTGGCAGGGCCCAGGATCATTAATGATAATTTTTCAGGTGCTTATTTGGCCGTTAAGCATTTGATTAAAAGTGGCTATAAGCGCATTGCTCATTTAACAGGTTCGCTCAGTGTCAATGTCTATCAGGAGCGTTATCGGGGTTATAAATATGCCCTGGAGGAGGCCGGACTGCCAATCGATACCGGCGTTATGGAAAATTCCATTACCCGGGAAACCGGTTATGAGAGTACCCTTAGCCTCTTGCAGCAAACCCGGTTTGATGCGATGTTTTGTGCCGGCGATTTTGCGGCTATTGGAGCTATGCAGGCCTTGCATGATAAGGGCCTGAGTGTTCCTTCTGCAATGGGGATTGTTGGCTTTGCCAACGAGCCCTTTTCCGATTTTATTTCGCCGCGACTTTCGACTGTAGAACAGAATGCACACGATATGGGGCATCTTACCGCCAAGGCCCTTATCCGTGCCATTAACGGAAAAGGCCCCCTGGAAGCTGATTGGGAAGAGGTGGTGCCGGTTCGTTTGCTGGTCAGGGATTCTTCGATGCGTAGTGAAGCAGTAGCTTATTGAATTTAAATGCATAGTAAATAATGAAAAAGTTGTTTGTGATAGGGATGGTTGCTTTGCCGCTTATATTGGCGAGTTGTAATTCCCGCCCTGTAGTAACTCGGGTTGGTGAGGGTTGGGCCCGGACGTCCGTAAATGCCACCATTTTTCGTAAGAACTCTCTGGTGTCGGATGAGGAGTTTCAATACGTAGCCTATTACGACAGCACCGGTGTCATGATGCTCGGAAAGCGGAAACACGGCAGCAGCAACTGGCAGGTCGAAGCAACCCCCTATACCGGTAATGTCAGGGATGCCCACAACATCATTAGTCTGATGGTGGATGGAGATGGTTATTTGCACGTTTCCTGGGATCACCACGGACATCCCCTGAATTATGCGCGTTCCCTTGCACCGCAAAGTCTGGAATTGGGTCCCAAAGTGAATATGGTCAATGACCTGGAAGACGACGGGGTAACTTATCCTGAATTTTATACCCTGCCCGATGGCGATATTTTGTTCGTTTATCGTTATGGCGCTTCCGGCGCCGGAAATATTGTATTGAATCGTTATCGACAAAGTGCGGGTAATTGGGTAAGGGTACACGATAATCTGGTGAGTGGGGAAGGTCAACGAAATGCTTATTGGCAAATGGCGGTGGACAACGACGGCGGGGTTCATTTGTCGTGGGTATGGCGCACCACCTGGGATGTTGAAACCAATCACAATCTGTGCTATGCTTATTCGCCCGATGGCGGCTATACGTGGCGTAATTCCGATGGCGCGCCCCTTAGTCTGCCAATTACTTATGAGCAGCCCACAGTAATTGTTGAAATACCTCAAAAAAGCAGTCTCATCAACCAAACATCCATGACGACAGATGCCTCGGGTAATCCGGCCATAGCTTCTTATTGGACCGCTCGTGGAGACTCAGTGCCGCAGTTTAATGTGGTCTATCGTACCGAAGAAGGCTGGCAACTCAGTCGTGCTTCGAAGCGCAGCACGCCTTTTTACCTTGGTGGAGGTGGAACGCGGCGCATTCCTGTCAGTCGTCCCCAGCTCCTGTCTGAAGATGTAGGGGGATCTACCCGCTTTTATCTGATTTATCGTGATGAGGAAGTGGGGAATGCTGTGGTTTTGGCCAGTGCCGACACAGGAACGGATATGCAGTGGACTACCAGGGTAGAGGAAAGTCTTATCGTCGACCAATGGGAACCTTCTTACGACACCGAACTTTGGCGCAATAAAGGGGTTCTGAGTCTTTTTGTTCAGCGTGTGGGACAAGGAGAGGGAGGTGAACGTGAAGTGGAGCTGGCGCCTCAGCCGGTTCGTGTCTTTGACCTTGACAAACGAGCGCTGAAGCGTTATTTTAAGTAGTTTAGTGTGGGTGGCCACAAAGAGATGAATTTGTTTTAAAGTTTAAACCTATAAAAGAGTAAGTTATGAATTGGGAATTAAGGTATGCGGCCCATCCGGCCGACGTTAAGAATTACGATACGCAGCGACTCAGGAAAGAGTTTCTGATTGAAGATCTGTTTCAGGCAGGTGAGGTGAAAATGGTTTATTCGCTTTACGATCGTTTGATTGTTGGCGGTGCTGTTCCTACCAAGGACGCATTGAAGCTCGAAACTTTTGAGGAGTTGAAGGCCGACCATTTCCTTGATCGCAGGGAAATCGGTTTCATCAACGTGGGTGGACCCGCAAAGATTACTGCCGATGGGGAAAGCTATGAGTTGGGTTTCAAAGAGGCTTTGTACCTGGGTAAGGGCAACAAGGAGGTCGTAATGAGCTCCGTGGATCCCTCCAAGCCTGCCCGCCTGTACATCAACTCTGCTCCGGCGCATCATAAGTTTCCGAACAAGAAGGTCACGCTGAAGGATGCCGAGGTCGTGGTCCTGGGCAGTCTGGAAACCGCCAATCACCGTCAGATTAATAAGTTGATGGTGAATTCTGTGGTAGAGACTTGTCAGTTGCAAATGGGCATGACTGAGTTGAAGCCCGGAAGTGTGTGGAATACCATGCCCGCACATACGCACAATCGTCGTATGGAAGCTTATTTTTACTTTGAGGTGCCTGAGGACCAGGTGGTGTGTCACTTTATGGGACAACCTGAAGAAACCCGGCACATCTGGATGAAGAATGAGCAGGCAGTAATATCGCCTACCTGGAGTATTCACAGTGGAGCCGGAACCTCCAACTACACCTTTATCTGGGGAATGGCTGGTGAAAACCTCGATTATGGCGATATGGATATTCGTCAACCCGGTGAGCTTCGCTAATTGATTATAATATTAACTAAATAACATACAACAATGATTACAGAATTGTTTGATTTGAAAGGAAAAGTGGCTTTGATTACCGGAGGAACGCACGGAATAGGGATGGCCATTGGTAAGGTGCTGGGTAAGGCTGGTGCTAAAATATGTGTCAATGATTTGACTCAGGATCGTTTGGATGCCTGTAAAGCAGAGTATGCTAAAGACGGTATCGATGTTTATACCCTGGTATTTGATGTCACCAACGAAGCGGATGTGGATCGTGGCATCAGTCAAATTGAAAAAGAAGTAGGGACTGTGGATATTCTGGTTAACAACGCCGGTATCATTAAGCGCATTCCTATTTTAGATATGCCCATGGATGATTTTCGTCAGGTCATTGATGTTGATTTGGTGGCTCCTTTGATCGTAGCCAAGCGTGTGGCACCTAAGATGATTGCGCAGCGTTCCGGTAAAATCATCAATATGTGTTCGATGATGAGTGTTTACGGACGCAATTCTGTTTCGGCTTACGCTGCGGCTAAGGGTGGGCTTAAGTTGCTGACAGCCAATATGACTTGCGAATGGGCCAAGTACAACCTGCAGATCAATGGTATTGGTCCCGGTTACATTGCTACCTCGCAGACTGCCCCCATCCGTGAGAACGGACACCCCTTTAACGACCTGGTTATGACGCGCACACCTGCCGGACGCTGGGGCGAACCGGAAGATGTGGGTAATGCAGCTTTGTTTTTGGCTTCAAAAGCCAGTGACTTCGTTAATGGACACGTGCTTTATGTGGATGGAGGCATCCTGGCCAACTTTGGCTATGTGAAAGGTGAGAACGATATTTAATATTAACCGATAAAGCTATGCTTATGCGATTGAAAAGTTTGGTTTTTAGTATGGCATCGATCCTGTTGCTGGCGGCTTGCTCGCCGGCTTCGGGACCGGTTCTTGAAGTGACCAATCCTTATGCTCAGCCTGTAAAGGGCAAAGCTTTTGTATTGAATCGGGCCGAAGTTGAGCGCCTTGTTCAGTCCGAAGTGCCTTCCGGAAAGGCGGTGAAAGTGACCAACAACAAGGGACAGGTTCTGGCTGTTCAACTCGATGATCTCAACGGCAATCAGCAATGGGACGAGTTGGTGTTTCAGGCCGATTTTGCTCAGGAGGAGACCCTGCATTTTTCTTTTGAGGTGGTAGAAGCAGCTGAGCTTGACTTTCCCCAGCGCACAAATGTGCGATTTGCCCGTCGTGATGCGCCTTATGAAGAAGTGCAGGAGGCCGAGCGTTTGCATTCGGTCGACAGTCCCACCATTTCAGCTGTTTTTCAGATGGAAGGACCCGCATGGGAAAACGATGTGGTGGGTTTCCGCAATTACTATGATGCCCGTAATGGAATGGACATCTTTGGTAAGCGCACCGCCGAGATGGTATTGGATAAGGCAGGTATTGAGGGACAGGATTACCATTCCCTTGACGAGTGGGGTATGGATATTCTGAAGGTAGGAACCTCCCTGGGTGCAGGTGCTCTGGCTATTGGCTTCGGTGAGGAGCTTTACCGGGTTGGACCTGCCCAAAAGGGTGGATACCGATTGATCAGCGAGGGGCCGGTTCGTGCTGTGTTTGACCTGACTTTTGAAGGTGTTCCTGCCGGTGATCGTTTGTACGATTTAACCCATAGGATCTCCATTTATGCCGGAGACCATTTTTACCGCAGTGAGGTGTGGGTAGAAGGGTTGCAGGGTGATGAATTCCTTTACACAGGCATTGTAGATATGCACGAGCTCCCTGTGTTTGAAGTGGATGCTGAAGGATTTCGTGTTTTTGGTACCCATGGTAATCAGGGCTTTATGGATGAGGTCTTGGGCCTGGGGATTATAATTCCTGATCAGCACTTTGTTCAATACAAAGCGGCACCCAAAAGTGGAGCGGGCATTATTGAAACGCATTTGACTGCTCTTCAGCCCTTGGAAGGACTCTCCGCTGAGTATGCCTTTGCTGCCGGTTGGGAGTACCAGGACAATGGTTTCAGTAACGCACATTATTTTCAGGAAGTTTTGAAGCAGTCGGCCCAGAAGCTCGACAGCGACAAGTGGCAAAGTACCCTGAAATAGCTGTTTGTTTAAGTGGTTGGAACCGCAGTTGGTCGGCCCCCGATGGGGCTGTCCAACTGCGGTTTTTTGCGGTTTTACCTGTTGTTTTATAGCCGCCTTTTACTTTTCTTTGTTAAGTATTTATAGACCTTATGGCCATGCATCATCATAAACAGCAAGCAAAAAGTGGATCGGTCATGTCGGTACGCAAGCGACTGAAAGTAGCTTTCTTTCTGAACTTTTTCTTTACCATTATCGAGTTTGTGGGTGGCGCCCTTACCAACTCTATGGCCATCATGTCGGATGCGGTGCACGACCTGGGCGATACCATCGCCATAGGCAGTGCCCTATGGTTGGAGAAGGTGGCCGAACGGAAACGCGACAGTAATTATACCTATGGCTACCGTCGCTTCTCTACCCTGGGGGCTTTGTTAACCAGTATTATTCTGTTTGCCGGAAGTATTCTGATTTTATCGGAGGCCATTCCACGACTCATGGAGCCGCAGGAGGTCATGGCCAAGGGAATGTTGTGGATGGCTGTGCTGGGCATTATTTTTAATGGTCTGGCCGCCTGGCGTCTGCACGGAGGCAATGCTTCGCTCAACAACCGGGCTGTAATGCTGCACCTGATGGAAGATGTGCTGGGCTGGGTGGCGGTGTTGATAGGAAGTATAGTGATTCATTATACCGGGTGGTACTGGATCGATCCACTCATGTCGATTGGTATTGCACTTTTTATTCTCTTTCATGTCGTGCGCAATATCCGGAAAATTCTTTCGGTTTTTCTACAATCCGTTCCTGCAGAAATTGACCGTGAGGAAATGGAAGCCGCCCTGACGGCCCTCGATGGGGTGAGCGACCTGCACGATTTGCATTTGTGGTCGCTCGACGGGACTTACAATGTCTTGAGTGTGCATTTGGTGGTGCTTTCCGGAGCCAGCGAAGCGCAGCAACAAAACATACGCGGGCAGGCTTTGGAAGTGGCCCGGCGTTTTGGCGTGCAGCATCCGACCATTGCCCTTGAGTTTGAGGGGGAGGATTGCAGCTGGGAACGGGATTGTTAAGCGGAAAAAACAAAAGGGGCCCTAAGGCCCCTTTATATGTGATGCAGCTTATCCTCTAGTATTCGCGACGAGGGCCACGGTCGAAGCCGCCACCACCTCTTCTGTCACCCGATGGGCGGCGTCCTTCTTTGCGCTCTTCTGACTGGTTAACTACGATGGTTCGTCCGCCAACCTCAGCGTTGTTCAATTCTTCAATAGCTTTTTGAGCTGCTGCGTCGTCAGGCATTTCTACAAAACCAAAACCACGGCTTCTGCCCGAGAATTTGTCGGTGATGATGCGGGCCGAAGCGACCTCACCGTATGCCTCAAACAGCTCTTTTAATTCAGCTTCTTCCATTCTAAAGGGTAAGCTGCCAACGAAAATGTTCATCCTAAGGTGTTTAAATAATTAATAAGTGAGTTAAAGATAGAACTTTTTTCATCACTTTGTACGGAGTAGCCGATTTTTAACGTGCTTTTTTAAAAATATTTCCTGTGCTTATTGTAACCGAAGCCTGCCTTTTGCGTTACATAAGCTTTGCGGGATGATTTATACTCCATGTCATGAAGCGATTTTTGTTGGCCTTTAATTGGCAGTTGTTCTTATTGGTGGCCTTGTTGCCCTTGTTGATTTTGGTGGGAGGATTGTTGGTCCCTGCTTATTATTTCAGTGGCGCCACTTTGTTTTTTGCCGTTCCTCTGGCTGTAGTCTTCTCTCAGGTTGTGCTGTACGGCTGGATGTGGTCGGTGGGGCAGGGCCTGTATCGTCAAAAGGGCCTTCAGGCCTATTTTTCGAATAAAACCTTCAGGTGGATGGTAGCCACTCCGGTTTTCATCATTCTTTTGGTACTGATTTTTTGGTTGTGGGGAGCCGCCATTTTGGGTATGGGTAAGTTTTCCATGGCCAATGTGCTTACCGGCGCCCTCTTGTTTCTTCTTCCCCTGGAAGTGATTTTTATTGTCAGTAAATTCTATTGTCTTTATTTTGTGGCCAGGGTGCTTAAAACAGCTGAATTGCAAAGAGCTGCCCGCTTTGAGGATTTTTCCATGGAGTTTATCTTGTTGATGGTCTTTCCCATCGGACTTTGGTGGATTCAGCCCTGGGTGAATCGCCTTGCCGACAAGAAATAGCAGCTGAGACGCAGTGCTCCGATTTTCTTTAGTATTTTTGTGGGTGTATGAAGCATCGTGGGACTGACTTGACGCAGGGACCCATCCTGAGTCATTTGTTTAGGCTGGCTTTGCCTACCATTGGGGCCTCTTTTATGCAGATGACCTACAACCTGACCGATATGTTGTGGCTGGGACGGGTAGGGGAAGAGGCGGTGGCTGCCGTTGGCGCCGCCGGTTTTTATGTTTGGTTTGGACTTTCACTGTTGCTCATTACACGGGTAGGCGCCGAAGTGGGGGTCTCGCAATCTCTGGGCAGCCGGCAGCATGCCACTGCCCTTCGCTTTGTGCGTCACGCACTTTTTTGGTCGCTGGTCATCAGTGCCCTGTATTCGGCCTTCACTTTCTTTGGCGCCGATGCCCTTATGGCCTTTTTTGGTATTGCTTCCCAAAGCGTGAATGAAGATGGTGCGGCCTACCTTCGCATCGTTTCCCTGGGTTTTGTCTTTACGTTTACCAATCCCACCTTTGCCGGTATTTACAGCGGAATGGGCAACAGCCGTCTTCCTTTCTGGTACATGACTTCCGGGGTGTTGCTCAATTTGATACTGGATCCCATGCTCATTTTTGGCTGGTGGTTTTTTCCGGAGTTGGGCGTTGTCGGAGCGGCCTGGGCCACCTTCTATGCCCAAATGTTGGTCTTCCTCATATTTGTTTACCGTTTTTTAGGGGTGCAGGAAATGGTGCGTTTGCGCCTGAATGCTTTCCGTTTCGACGCAGCCATATCGGCACGAATTTTTAAATTGGGTATTCCGGTAGCTGCCGAAAGTGCGCTTTTTGCCTTTTTTGCCATGGTCATTGCCCGTATGGTGGCCGATTTTGGGGCGGTGGCCATTGCGGTGCAGAGTGTGGGGGGACAAATAGAGGCGATTTCGTGGATGACTTCGACGGGTTTTGCTACGGCGCTGGGGAGTTTTACCGGACAAAACTACGGAGCCGCCAATTGGGAACGCATACGAAAAGGTTATTTGTACACCCTGGCCATCGGGTCGGTGCTGGGATTGCTGGTAACGCTGGCCTTTTTTCTTTGGGGTCGCAGCTTCTTTTCCTTTTTCTTTAGTGACCCCGAATCACAGAAGCTGGGGGCAATGTATTTGTACATTTTGGCTGTTTCGCAGGTCTTTATGATTTATGAGATCACCACCCGCGGCGCTTTTAACGGCATTGGGCAAACAGTCCCCCCATCCGTAACCGGCATTGTATTTACCGCATTGCGCATCCCCCTTTCCTGGGCCCTGTTGGCTTTCAGTACATGGGGGCTCCTGGGAATTTGGGGCGCCATTTCATTTACCAGTCTGCTCAAAGGCACTGTACTGCCCCTTTGGTTTTGGCTGGTTTTGCGAAAAAACCTAAGAGCTGTTGCTCACAGAAAGCTTTAAGATGGAAACAATATCCCATTCTGACGATTTGCCTGAGATGGCGTTGCGCCGCTCTGAAGACGGCAGCAGCACCTTGTACCGTGCCGATTTGGACGAGCATTATCACTCCTTTCATGGGGCCATACAGGAGTCGCGTCACGTATTTATGGAGGCGGGCTTAAAAGCCCTGGCCCCCAAAGGAGATTTTGCTGTTTTGGAAGTGGGCTTCGGTACCGGCCTCAATGCCCTGCTGACCCTCTGTGAAAAACCCGAAGGAACAAGAGTTTATTATCGGGCCATCGAAAAATATCCGGTGCCCAAAGCGCTTAGCGCACAAATCAATTATCCCGGGCTGCTGGGTGGGCCGGAGGTGTTGGACTGGTTCAGGGCCATGCACGACGCGGAATGGAATGCCGATGTTGGTGTACATCCTGAGTTTGTTTTGCATAAGCAACTGGGTGCTTTGGAAGACTTTAAAACAGCGCAGCGCTTTGATTTGCTGTACTTCGATGCTTTTGCACCCGATAAACAGCCTGAGTTGTGGTCTACAAGCATTTTTGCAGCGCTGTTTGCCTGCTTAAAACCAGGGGGTATAATGACCACCTATTCGGCCAAGGGAGCCGTGCGGCGCAGTCTGCAGGAAGTTGGCTTTGAGGTGGAGCGTTTGCCCGGTCCCCCGGGGAAAAGGCAAATGCTGCGCGCTCGTAAGGTGGGCTGATTTTTTTGTTGTAACTTAGGCCAATTTTAAAATTTTAAGCGATAGAGCATGGATAAAATCAGTTACGCATTGGGCTTGAGTATAGCTCAAAACCTGAACTCTTCAGGCATGGAACAAGTGGTTTACGACGATTTTGCAGCAGGAATGAAAGTGGTTTTTGAGGGAGACATACCCGCCATGGATGTTCAGGAGGCCAACCAGATTTTACAAGAATATTTTCAAAAAGTTCAGGAAGCCAAGCAAGCTGCCTCGCGCAAAGCGTCGGCCGCTTTTTTTGAAGAGAACGGCAAAAAGGACGGGGTCGTGACCCTCGGGAGCGGACTGCAATACGAGGTGATAAAGGAGGGCGCCGGTGCGCGTCCTGCTGCCAGTGACCGGGTTCAGTGCCATTACCATGGTATGCTGACCGATGGGACCGTATTCGACAGTTCGGTGCAACGCGGTGAGCCTGCTGTTTTTCCTGTAAACGGCGTTATTCAAGGATGGGTAGAGGCCCTTCAGCTGATGCAGGTGGGCGCCAAGTGGCGTTTGTACATTCCTTCCGATTTGGCCTATGGTTCCCAGGGAGCCGGAGGGGTTATTGGTCCCGATGCCACCCTGATTTTTGAAGTGGAACTATTGGATATTGTTAAATAGTCCGTGTAACTAAAACAAACAACTAAAAATTTATGAAAAGAGTTTTTTATTTCGGAGCCTTGGCTGTTTTGTCGTTGTTGGCTTCTTGTTCAAATTTGCCCGGCGGGGGCAGTGTTAAGCTGACCAATGCCACCGACAGTGTGAGTGCTGCCCTGGGATTTATGGAAGCCATGCAATTGGACGGCATGATGGATCAAGTGCCCTTTGATGGTGTTGATTTGAGCGAAGCGGCCAAGCTTTTTGCCCAGGCTGAAATTGATACCCAGTATGTTGCCTGGAGAAAGAATCAGTTTGGAGATTTGAATGTGGCGGTGTTTAAGGCTGCTTATCTGAACCAATTGGCTGGTAAGGAAGGGGCTTTTAATGACAATTCTGCCAATGCTTTCCTTCAGGCCCAATTTCAGAAGCATCAGGAGGTAAAACAAGCAGAAGCTGCCGAACGCACCTCCGGTGCCGGGGATAAGGGTCGCGCCTTTTTGGAAGAAAACGGAACTCGTCCCGAGGTGACTGTTTTACCCAGTGGTTTGCAGTACGAAGTGCTGACCGAGGGCAGTGGTGCAAAACCGGGACCGAGTGACCGCGTTCGCTGTCATTACCATGGAACGCTCATCGACGGTACCGTGTTCGACAGCTCCGTGAACCGTGGCGAACCGGCAGTTTTCGGTGTAGGTCAGGTGATAAAAGGCTGGACAGAAGCCTTGCAGCTGATGCCTGTAGGCTCAAAGTGGCGCTTGTATTTGCCCTCTGAGCTGGCCTATGGTCAACAAGGAGCAGGAGGAGCTATTGGTCCCAACGAAACCCTGATTTTTGAGGTGGAATTGCTGGGTATTGAATAAATTTCGGGTGAAGACATAAAAAAAGCAGGCTTTCGGGCCTGCTTTTTTTTATTCCGTTATAAGGGGAAGGCAACCAAAGTCGTTTTCCTGAAGCAGAACGTTGGTCAGTTCCAGGTCAAAGTCTTCCGGTTCCCATTCCATGTCCAGCCAGTCGAGCAGCTCGTCGTGGTCGGGGTGCCCGGGCATGTTGTAAACTTTCAATAAGTTTTGATAGCCCGCTGGTCCCCCACAGTCCTCTGGGGGACAATTGCGTTGACCTTCCATGCAATAGGGGTAGTAGCGCTGTGCGTCGGGTAACAGTATTTTCTCCAGCTCCAGATCGTGTTCCCAATGGTCGCCCAAATCATAGACATAGCTCATTTGGTCGCCCGTTTTTTTCAGCAGATCCTTCAGTCGTATGGAGGTGTAGTCCAAAAAGTTGGCGGGCACTTCATCCTCTTCCGAAACACCCATTATTCTTCCGTTTTTGTGAAATTCGTGCAGGTGGGCATTCTCCCAGCCCATCACGGTTTGCACGACTTTGTGTAAATCGTGCAAAAACAGGTCGTCGGGCACCTGGATGCGTCGCCAAACAGGGGGCGCAATGTCGTTTAGCGTTATTTTGAGCTGGTAAATATCGGGGGCTTTAATCATCGTTTTCGGGTGTTGGTTCCTGGTTGGCAAAGGTAGGAATATTCCGCTTTGTTTTGGCTTGCGTGGCTTTAAAAGAAGTTGTATTTTAGCTGCGAATTGAAGAAAAATTTAAACAGATAAGGAATGAAACGTGCTGAGATTCATACTTCCAAGGGAGTAATGAAAGTTGATTTTTACCATGAAGATGCGCCCGGAACGGTGGCTAACTTTATAAAACTGGCCGAAGAAGGTTATTACGACGGCCTTACTTTTCACCGGGTGATTCCCGACTTTGTAATTCAGGGCGGCTGTCCCCACTCTCGTCAGCCGGGCAACCCCAAGGTTGGTACCGGTGGTCCCGGTTACCAAATTCCCTGTGAGCTCGATGGCAATAACCAGTACCACGATCGCGGGGTTTTAAGTATGGCGCATGCCGGACGCAATACCGGTGGCAGCCAGTTTTTTATCTGCCACAGCAGAAACAATACCGCGCATCTCGACCGCAACCATACCTGCTTTGGAAAGGTGTACGAAGGTTTGGAGGTGATTGACCAAATTCGTGCAGGCGACCGCATCGAGAAAGTGCTTGTAAGTGACTCCGCAGAATAATAACCCAAAAATACCGAATGCATGAATTTTGAAATAGAAGGTAATCTTATAGTAAAAGACGACATTCAGCAGATCTCCGCTTCCTTTCAGAAGCGGGAGTTTGTTATTGAGGTCATTAATGAGCGCAATGCCGACTGGAACGATTTTGTTAAGTTTCAGTTGATTCAGGATAAGTGTGCCTTGCTGGACAGCTATCAGCTGGGCGATAAGCTTAAAGTATCCTTTAACCTGAAGGGCCGCAAGTGGGAAAAGGACGGACGCGTGAATTATTTCACCAACCTGGAAGCCTGGCGCATTGAAGCTGCTGCCGGTGGCAACAGTGCCCCTGCCACACCTCCTCCATTTGAGGAGACCGAAATTCCCCCTGCCGATGCCGGCGATAATCTGCCTTTTTAAAGAAGAGCAAGCCAAGGAAGCAGAGCGTGTCTGAGCATTTCAGAACACGCTCTTTTTTTACACAGCGCGCTGTATGCTGCCTGCTGCGGTGAGGCAGGGCAACTGAAGTCCGCTAAAACCATTGGTTGTTGAGGTGCAGTAAGGAATCCTTTGGCGTCTCTGTTTCCTCGGGAATTTCTGGTTGCTCCGTAATCACTGGGGTCAACACTACCGGAAGCGAAAGGGCCCTTGTTGCTCCGCTTTTTTGCTGCCTCATAAAACCCTCCTTGTTAAAGGTAAAAGTATAGGAGGTGTCGCCCCAAAGCAGGAGGCTGAAGCTGCCGTCTTCAGCGCTGACCGTTTGCTGGTAGCTGCCTTGGTTCGGCAAAAGGACTTGTATGTCGACTGCAGCTTCGGGTTCACCACTTTCTTTATTCAGCACCTTTCCCTGTATCAGAACAAGGTTTAAACCCCGGCTGCTTTCAAAGGCATAGAGGTCGTCCTGCCCCTTGCCTCCCGGGCGGTTGGATACAAAGTAGCCGCTGCTTCCGCTTTGGTACCAAATGAATCCAAAGTCGTCGGCGGGACTGTTGATGCCGGGGCCCAGGTTTAAGGGGGGACTGAAGTCGTTTTTCAGGATGTGGCTGACAAAAACATCGAGGCCGCCCGCTCCGGGCAGGCCGTCTGAAGCAAAGAAGAGTCGTCCTGCTTCGTCAACATAGGGGAATACTTCGTTGCCGGAGGTGTTAATTTGCGGGCCCAGATTCACCGGTCGGGATAAAAATCCGCCTCGCCTTACACTGTAATACAAATCCATTCCCCCATAGCCACCCGGCATGTCCGAGGCAAAATAGAGCCGCTCATTATCGGGGGCAATGGCCGGATGCATGATGGAGTAACCCCTGACTTTAAGCGGGAGCGAACTGGCTTCGCGTGGCCATTTGTCGTACAGTCTGCTGAAAAGTACGATATCGAGTTCCGCGGCACTGCGCCCTTCGCTGTTTCGCGTCAGATACATTTGTCGCCCGTCTGCCGAAAAACTCAGGGGCCCGTTGTTCAGGGGGCTGCGCAAGTGCGGTGCAAAAGCCCGAGGAGCGCTCAGTTTGGTAAGCGTTGTAATTTGGCTTTCCCAGAGTTGGTAAAACGGCTGGTGATTGCGGGCATTGAAGCGCCGAATGATGCTGCGCACCGGTCTGTTGCTCGAGAACAAGAGCTGACCTTCCGGACCAAGGGCCGGCCCCATGTCCGAGTAGGACGAGGAAATGCTCAGGGGATAAATCGTGTAGCGTTCGTTGTCTGCTGCCGGGCTTTGGCCCATCAGGTGCATGCCCGGGAGCAAGAGCAGAATCAATAAGGGACGGATGCGGCCCCATTTTTGGCTGAAGCGGACCAAGCGACTTGTGGAGAAAGGTGAATGCATTTTAAAAATATCTGGGGTTTAAAACCTGGTCTTTTTTGAAGGTAAACTCGAAGTTCAAAAGAATTTCGTGGGAGGCACCCAGGGAGGAGGCGGTTTGGTGCAGACTGTGATCGTACATATAGCCCACGCTCAATTGGGGACTTATCCGAACCCGCAGCTGTCCCCCCAGTGTTTGCTGAGCCCGATACAGGGCCCCTACCCATAAACGGTCCTCATACCGAAGCAGCACATTGGCCTCGTAGGCTAGCGGCATTCCTTCCATCCCGCGCACCAGAAAGGAGGGCAGTAAAGTCAATTGCTGGTTCAGCGGCTGCACATAGCCGCCCATTACCAGGTATAGCCGCTTTTCGACCGGCATATACCGTTCGGCGCTGGCCGAGTTTTGAAGCTCGTTTTCGAGTAATCGCGGAACCGAAAGTCCCACATGAAACCGGGGGCTCCACAAATAAAGTCCTGCGCCAAAATTCGGGGTCCAGTGCTCCCTGAGTGCTGCCTCGTAGGCCTTGTCTCCCGACCCTGCTTCCTGTTGATAGCGGGTCAAATCTTTTTGCAGCACCCCGGTTCCGGCCTTGAGTCCCATTCCCAGCCTGAGTTGGTCGCCCAAGCGCAGATGATGGGCATAATCGACCCAGAAACCGGATTGTTTGACGGGTCCCACCTCATCGTGCACCACCGTTAAGCCCAGACCGAAAGACCGGGTCGGGAAGGGGGTATGCACCGTGAGCGTGTGGGTCCGGGGCGCATCGTCGAAGCCCAGCCATTGATGGCGTGAGCTGAAGGTGGCCTCCAGGAGGCCGGCGGTGCCCGCATAGGCAGGGTTCAAGGCCAGCGTGTTGTACATGTAATGCCCCAGCAAGGGGTCTTGCTGGGCCTTTGCCGGCAGGACAAATAGTGCCGACAGCAACCCCAGTATGTAGTATATTCGTGTTGAATTGGACATCATGCTTCAGGGCTTGAGTGGTTATTTCTTCAGATAGACGCTGCCTTTATGCAGCAGACCTTGCCAACGCAGAATGTAGTAGTAGGTCCCCTCGGGCAGGTCCTTCGAACCCATCCCGCTCTCTGAGGAGCGGCCTGTCCATTTATTGTCGTAAGGGGCCTGATGAAAAACCAGAATGCCCCAGCGGTTGTAAATCCATACTTCGTTTTGGCCATCTTCGGTGATGCCCGGGATGATCCAGGCGTCGTTGATGCCGTCTCGGTTGGGAGAGAAGGTGGATGGAATGAGGGCAGAAAGAGAATCTTGCAAAGCGGCAGGAGCAGCTTCCGAAAGCGCCGTTTCGGTTGAGGTGAATTGTCTGCCGGCCCTGCTGTTTCCAACAGGCAAGAGCATCAAAGTCAGCAATATAATGCTTAAAGTAAGGTGCTTCATAGTCTGTCATTTTGGTCAAAGTTACGACCTAAGACGACAGGAAGGGGGGATTTTTGATGAAGCCCGGCTTTTTCGTCACGAATTGAAAAGCTGCCGGGGTGAGTTTATTGTTTAAACTGCCTGATGGCATCCCGGGCCCGCGCTTGTTCTTTTTTTATGCGCGCAATCTCTTTTAAAAGAAAGGAGATTTCATAAGCATCCCGAATGGCTTCGCGATCGAAGCGTTCCATAATGATGTATTCGAATTTTTCACCCCGAAACTGTACACGCAGGGGCTGGTCGTAGTTGGCGGCAATGAAGTCGACCACCCCATTGTCTTTGCCCTCTTTGTAATTGACAATTTCCCATTTGAACTCGCCGTCTTCAAAGCGGCGGTTGTTGAATCCGTCTTCTTTCACTTCCAGGGAGCTTACAGATTGGTTGCGGTAATAAACACGAATCTGATTGTGCTTGATCCACTCGGTTCCGTGGTAGCGACTGGAGATGAAAAAGTCGCCGCTTGTATTCAGGTGGGCCCTTAAGAAGCTTCGGTTGTAGCTGTTCTCCGGCCGTTGTCTGCGATGAATGAGTATGGTCTCGCTGCCGTATTCGTCCGATTCGATGAAGTTCTTAAGCATGGGTTGCAGCAGGGCTTCCTGGGCCTGCAGGGCGCTGTCCAGAAAAGCCAGATTGCGTTCCTGTTCGTTGATGTTGATTTCGGCCAGCAAATCCCTGGCTTTTGCGCTTTCTTCGGCGAGATCGCCGTACAGCAGCAGTAGGGAATCCAGCTTAATCCGCGCCAGGTTGAAATTGCCGGCATCTCGTAAGGCAAGGGCTTCAGAAAGCTTCTCTCCGGCCTCCTCCTGACGCGATGCGCCACAGCCCAGGAAGAATAAAAGGAGAAACAGAAAGGAAAATTGATGTAATTTGCTCATTCTACTGCGTTGCTTCAAGGGATTTGCACAAATATATAAAAATCGGAAAGTCTCTGCAGTATTTCCGTTTGATAATGTTCCCGGAATAAATAAAAGTGCATTGTACTATTTTTGCGTTTGTTTGTTATTTTTGTATGTCGGGTGCTCACTTAAGACGGGCAGTGTTTAACAAGAGTTGTCCGAATGAGTTGCCGATAGGAATTTTCATTAATTTTAAATGTTATGAGAAGAACTTTTTTTTTGTTTCTGATGTTGTTGACTTTTGGCTGGCTTTCCGCTGCCAAAGTAGTAAGTCCCGATGGAAAGCTGGTCTTTGAGATAAAGGTGAACCAGGGAGAAGTGCTTTATGAGGTCTTATACGAGGGTGAAACTTTTGTGGCCCCATCTGCGCTGGGCCTGGCTACTAGCCTGGGCGACTTCAGAAAGGACTTGATGCTGGCCAAACAAAGTGCAGTCAGTTTGATTGAAGAACATTACGCGCTTCGTACCATTAAGAGCAGTTCGGTTCACTATCGGGCCCATGAAGTGATTTTTTCCTTTAACCAGGACGAGCGGCATGTTTTTGACCTGGAGGTACAGGTCAGCAACAACGACATTGCTTTCCGTTATAAAGTATATCCTCAGGGAGAAACGCTGGTAACCCGGGTTTTTGAGGAGGAAACGACCTATGTTTTTCCAGAAGGAACCAGCACCTTTTTGTCGCCACAAATGGAGCCCATGACGGCCTTTGCCCGTACTGCTCCGAGTTACGAAACGCCGTATTTTCCTGACGGACCGGTGGGGAAGAATGGTTGGGGTAATGGCTATGTATTCCCTGCCCTTTTTAGGATTGGCGATGCCGGCTGGGTTTTGATTTCAGAGACCGGAGTCGACAGCCGCTATGCAGCCAGTCGTTTGCTCGGAAAGGACGACGGAAGCTATAAAATTGGCCATCCGATGGAGGCGGAAAACAATGGCAATGGCACGGTGGCCCCCGGTATTGCTCTGCCCGGCTATACACCCTGGCGTACACTAACCGTCGGCACTACTTTGCAGCCCATTGTGGAGACCACCATTCCTTTTGACGTGGTGGAGGAGAAGTATCCCGCATCTGAAAATTATGCATTTGGTAAGGGCAGTTGGAGCTGGATCATTAAAATGGATGGGCACACTACCTATGAAACCCAAAAAGAGTACATCGATTTTTCTGCCGCCATGGGTTATTCTTATGTGCTGGTAGACGCATTGTGGGATACCCAGATTGGTCGTGACAGGATCGAAGAATTGGCTGCTTATGCCGCCAGCAAGGATGTCGCATTGTTTTTGTGGTACAATTCAAACGGTTATTGGAACGATGCCCCCCAAGGCCCCCATGGATATATGCATCAGAGTTCGGTGCGGCGACCCGAGATGGAGTGGATGCAGGGTATTGGGGTTAAAGGAATCAAGGTGGACTTCTTCGGTGGCGACAAGCAGGTGACCATGGATGTTTACGAGAGCCTCTTGTACGATGCCAATGATTATGGTTTGATGGTTATTTTTCATGGTACAACCCTTCCCCGGGGTTGGGAACGTATGTTTCCCAATTTTGCTTCCAGTGAGGCGGTTTTGGCCAGTGAAATGTTGCACTTTTCCCAGGAAAGGTGCGACGAGGAAGCCGTGCAGGCCAGCATGCATCCTTTTATCAGAAATACTGTGGCCAGTATGGATTTTGGGGGAAGCGCCCTCAATCAGTATTACAATGCCAACAATACTCCGGGTGTAGGTACGCAGCGGAAGACTTCAGATGTTTTTGCTTTAGCAACAGCGGTATTGTTTCAAAGTCCCGTTCAATTCTTTGCTTTGGCGCCCAATAACATGCATGATGCTCCTGCCTGGGCCATCGACTTCATGAAGGAGGTGCCTTCGCTTTGGGACGAAGTTCGTTTTATCGATGGTTATCCTGGTAGGTACGCTGTTTTGGCCAGGCGCAGTGGAGACCAATGGTATGTAGCCGGTATTAATGCAGGCGAAGAGACCTTGCAATTGGAGCTTGACCCAGATTTGTTTGTGGGTGCAGAACGCTTGCGCTTGTATTCAGATGATTCAGGTTTGAAAGGAAGTTTGAAAGTGCAAAAGATGAAGCCCGGTTCGAGCTTGAAAGTGAGCGTGCCTAAAAACGGCGGTTTTGTTTTGACGCAGTAAACCATCCGGGCCGTCTCGCCCACTCCCCCGGACTCAGATTGAATACAAGAAATGGAAGTTCAGCGATATGCCTTTTTGTAAGGTGTATCGCTGAATTTTGCTTTTGTGCTGAGAGTTTTTTTGTACCTTTGCCTAAATTTTATTTCAAACCTCCAAAAAGCTTCACCCATGTCGTTTATTGAAGATCGCATTGTATCAGACGGATTAACCTTTGATGATGTTTTGCTGGTACCGGCCTATTCAGAAGTGTTGCCCAGAGATGTTAGTCTGGCCTCTCCCTTTACCCGCAACATTATGCTGAACACGCCCATTGTGTCTGCTGCCATGGATACGGTTACCGAATCCCGCCTGGCGATTGCCATTGCCCGCGAAGGCGGCATTGGCGTTATTCACAAAAACATGACTGTGGAGGAACAGGCCCGTCAGGTAGAAACGGTGAAACGGGCGGAGAACGGGATGATTTATAATCCTGTAACCATTTCTGAAGGCAGTACAGTAGGTGATGCTTTGAACCTTATGGCAGAGTATAAGATTGGCGGTATTCCTGTTGTGGATAAGCAGGGCTATTTGGTGGGTATCGTTACCAATCGCGATTTGCGTTTTGAGGTGAATATGAAGCGCTCTTTGGATGAAGTAATGACCCGGGAGAATTTGATTACCACCAATCAGACCACCGACCTCGAAAAGGCCGCTGCCATTTTACAGCAGCATAAGATTGAGAAGCTGCCCGTGGTGGATAAGGACAACAAGCTGATTGGCCTGGTTACCTACAAAGACATTACTAAGGCCAAGGATAAGCCTTTTGCCTGTAAGGATGAGAAAGGTCGTTTGCGGGTAGCCGCCGGCGTGGGGGTAACCTTTAATACTTTTGAGCGCATTGATGCGCTGGTGAAAGCCAACGTGGATGCCATTGTAATAGATACTGCTCATGGCCACTCCAAAGGTGTTATTGAAACCCTGAAGGAAACCAAACGTCGTTATCCCAACCTGGAAGTGGTGGTTGGAAATATCGCTACCGCTGAAGCTGCTTTGGATTTGGTTAAGGCAGGAGCAGACGGTGTAAAAGTGGGCATTGGTCCCGGTTCCATTTGTACTACCCGTGTGATTGCCGGCGTGGGCGTGCCCCAGCTCTCGGCCATTTACGATGTGAGTAAGGCGCTTAAAGGTACCGGAGTTCCCATTATAGCAGACGGTGGCTTGCGCTACAGTGGCGACATTGTTAAAGCACTGGCTGCCGGAGGACACTCGGTAATGGCCGGTTCGTTGCTGGCAGGGGTGGAAGAATCTCCGGGAGAAACCATTATTTTCAATGGACGGAAGTTTAAGTCCTACCGCGGTATGGGTTCCATAGAAGCCATGCAAAAAGGCTCCAAAGACCGGTATTTCCAGGATGTGGAAGACGACATTAAGAAATTGGTCCCTGAAGGGATTGCTGCGCGGGTTCCTTATAAAGGAACACTTTATGAAGTTATTTATCAGATGATTGGCGGACTTCGGGCCGGAATGGGGTATTGTGGTGCCAACAGTATTGATAAGTTACACAGTGCCCGTTTCACCCGCGTTACTTCAGCCGGGGTGACCGAGTCGCATCCCCACGATGTAACCGTTACGAGTGAAGCGCCCAACTATTCTCGTTAAATATAGGAGTAATAACTTACAGAAGGGAGAACTGCGATGGTCGGTTTTCCCTTTTTTATTGACAGTTTATTGGAACAACTCTTAAATTTTAACTAATTTTCGCAGTCTTTGGGTTCGCGGGTTTTGCGCACTTTATTCTTGTTCAACCAGTACTTCCAATTATGATTATGAAACGACTTGCTTTTGTTTTTTTTATCAGCTGTTTTGGCTTTTTGGCACAGGCAGGAGAGTCAGAACCGATTTTGCGCATTGGAGAGGAGACGTTTGAAGCGGGTGAATTTTGGCACGTTTTCAATAAGAACAGGCATCTGTCCGGGTTTTCTGAAAGTGCTGAAGAATTTGCAGAGCGATTCATCAATTACAAATTAAAAGTAGTGGAGGCCAGGCAGCAGGGCTTAGATACGCTGCCTTCATTTAAAAGAGAATTTGAGCGCTATGCACGGGAGTTGCAGGCTTCCTTTCTGGTGGATTCGGCTGCGCTTGATCAGGTAGTTGCTCAGGCGCACAACAATATGCAGGGGCTGGTAGAAGCCAGCCACCTTTTGCTGCAAGTGCCTCAGGATGCAAGCCCTGAAGATACCCTGGCAGCCTGGCAACGCATCAACGCGCTTCGCAGTCAGGCGCTTTCGGGTAGCGACTTTAACGAACTGGCAGCACGTCATTCCGAGGATCCTTCTGCCCAACAGAATAAAGGGTATTTGGGTTATTTTACTGCATTTAGAATGATTTACCCTTTCGAGGAGGCTGCGTTTGCTACCCCCGTTGATTCCATATCCCCGGTGTTTCGTACCCGTTTTGGTTACCATATCCTCAAAGTACACAACCGTCGCCCCAATCCCGGGAAAGTGCGCGTGGCCCACCTTATGAAAATGTTTTCCCAGCCCGGGCCCACAGCCAGTGATCCTCAGCTGGAGACGGAGATTAACGATTTGTACCGCAGACTTCAGGAGGGGGCTGCTTTTGACGAGTTGGTACGAGCGCATTCTGACGACCGCAACAGTGTGGGACAAGATGGAGAGATGCCGGCTTTTGGCTGGGGAGAGATGATTCCTGAATTTGCAGAGGCGGCTTTTGCCTTGGAGGAAGATGCTGCGTTTTCGGCACCGGTGAGAACCGATTTTGGCTGGCACATCATAAAAAGATTGGAGCTTATACCTGTGGGTACCCTGGAGGAAGAGTATGCCTACATTATGAATATGCTGGGTCGTGATGGCCGTAATAATGCAGGACGCCATGCCTTTATCGAGCAGCGCCTGAACAGTTCCGAACTTCAGCGCCAGGAAGCGGTCCTTGCTCAGGTTTATACTGCCTTGGAAGGACATTCAGATAAAGCATCGTTTTTGGCAGCACTGGGATCTGAGGACGCTGTGCTGGTGCGTTACAGGGGAGAAGAGCTTAGCCTGACTGCTTTTATGGAGCGCGCACGCCTGGATGAAGGATTTTCTCCCCGTGCGGGAAGGGTGGCGGTGGACCGCCTGCTGGAGGACTTGTCGCGCGAGCTGGTCTTGGAAACCGAGAAGAAACAGCTGGCAGAGAATAATTCGGATTACCGGTATTTGGTGAATGAGTATTTCGATGGTTTGTTGATTTTTGAAATCAGTTCTCAGGAAATTTGGAACGAAGGGGCCAGTGATAGCCTGGCCTTGAGGACCTATTACAACGAGCATCTGGCTGAATTTACGCCTGCCCCTAAAATGACCGGAGCGGTTTGTGCCATAAATAAGCGTTCTTTGCAGCGACGGGTTGAAAAAAAGCTTCGAAAGGACCCTGGGGCCACAAACGTGGTACAGATATTGAAAGAAAGTGCCCGTAGTCCGAAGGATTACCATTGCGAAAGCGGGCAGTTTGCCTTTGTAGACGATGCCGGACTTCCTCTGGATGCCCAGCTCCTGCCTGTTGAAAGCGGGCTTCGCGAAATGGGCAGTGTTTTGTATTGGGAAGGGCGTATTGAGGAAGCTGAGGCGCCTGCCTATGAGGAGGTGGCCGGTCAGGTAATGAATGCTTATCAGCAGCATCTGGAGGAGAAGTGGGTTAAGGATTTGCGTGAGCGTCATCAACCTCAATTCTCTTATCCGATGTTGAAGAAATAATTTTTTGGTTCAAAGCCTGTTTTAATAGTAGAAATAATGTCAATAAAGACAGTAAGTAGTTGGAGGAGTTTGTTATGGTTGGTGGTATTGTTCTGGCCCGGATGTAAGCCGGGAAACGGTACGCCTGAGCATGAGCCGCTCGTTTCGGTGGGCAGTGAGGTGCTGACCAAGGAGGAACTACGGGCTGCCGTACCTGAGCAGTTGTCGCCACAGGACAGCATGGCCATTGCCGAAGACTACATCAGTCGTTGGATCAGGAATCAACTCATGCTGCGTCAGGCCGAAATGAATCTCAGTCCCGAAGAAAAGGATGTTGAAAAGCTGCTCGACGAGTACCGCACCTCCCTTTTGGTGCATTTGTACCAGCAAAAAATGTTGGAACAGAAGCACTCACCATTGGTTACAAGCCGTGAAATAGAAGAGTACTATGAGCAAATGAAAGACAATTTCAATTTGCAGGAAAGTATTATTCGGGGTGTATTTATTAAGGTTCGCAAAGATGCACCCGAACAGAGCTTTTTACAACGCTGGTACCGGTCTACTGCCTCGGAGGACTTGATTAATCTGGAAGCGTATTGTTTTCAGCATGCCCGTACCTATGAACAGTTTATTGAAACCTGGGTGCCCTTCCGGCGCATCAATTCGATGTTGCCCCAACCCATGACTAATGAGCTGCAGTTTTTGCGGTGGACCAGGCACTACGAGACCAGTGATGAGCATTACAATTATTATTTGGCCATTCATGATTTTCAGCTTCCGGGCAGTGCTGCTCCGGTGGCCTTTGTAGAAGAGAGAATCCGGGCTATTTTGCTCAATAAAAAGCGCATCGAGTTTATCGAGACCCTGGGCAAGGATTTGTATGAAGCGGGTTTGCGCGAACGAATTGTGAATTTCTATTAGTCGTTAAAAGGACCTTAAATAAAGTATATGTTTGCATTTAAAAAGCGTTTGGGCGGTCTGTTGTTGGGACTGGCAATGGGGTTTCCGGCAGTCTGGGCCCAGGGAGGCAGTATCATCGACGAGGTGATTGCCGTAGTGGGCGACAACCCCATTTTGCGTTCTGATGTAGAGTTTCAGTTTCAACAGGCCATGATGCAGGGTGCCAATTTTCAGGGCGACCTCAAATGCCATATTTTTGAGCAGTTGTTGTTGCAGAATTTGCTGTTGGAACAGGCCAAACTCGACAGTATAGAGGTGAGTGAAAATATGGTCATTTCTCAGGTCGACCGGCAAATTAACGAGTTCATCAATCGTGCCGGTTCAAGGGAAAAGCTGGAGGAGTGGCTGAACAAACCCCTGCATCAAATCAAGATGGAACAGCGCACCATTGTTCGCAACCAAATGCTGACCCAGCAGATGCAGGGAAAGATTACCGATGGGGTAAAAGTCACCCCCGCCGAAATCAGGGCTTTTTACCGACGTACCCCCAAAGACAGTCTGCCCATGGTCAACCCTCAGTTTGAGATTCAGCAAATAACCGTTTTTCCACGTATTGAGGTGGACGAGACGGAGCGGGTGAAAGGGCGCTTAAGAGAGTTTCAGCGGCAGGTGGCCGAAGGGCGTGATTTTGCCACGCTGGCCGTGCTGTATTCGGAGGATCCCGGCTCAGCTGCCCGTGGCGGAGAGTTGGGTTTTATGTCGCGCGCCGAATTGGTGCCTGAGTTTGCTCAGGTGGCCTTTAATATGCAGGAGCCGGGGCGGGTTTCCAAAATTGTGGAATCGGAGTTTGGCTTTCACATCATTCAGCTGGTGGAGCGCCAGGGCGATCGTGTAAATGTACGTCACATTTTGATGCGTCCCAAGGCTTCTGCTGAAGCGGTGGAAGCGGCGCGACAGCGCGCCGATTCTATAGCGACCCTGGTGCGTAATGAAGAGATGTCCTTTGAGGAAGCTGCCCTTCGGTTTTCGGCCGATAAGGACACCCGCATCAACGGAGGTTTGATGATCAACCCCTACGACCAGAGTACCAAGTTTGAAATTCCACAAATACAACCAGCCATCAATCGCCAGCTCGAAGGCATGGCGGTAGGTGAGGTTTCCAATGCCTTTATGATGAAGGACGAACGCCTGGGCAAGGATTATTTTTCCGTGGTGCGACTCAAATCGAAGACCGAGGCGCACAGGGCCAATTTGCGCGACGATTATCAGCTGCTGCAAATGCTGCTCGAGAACCAAAAGCGGGAGGAGACTTTCGAAAAGTGGATTGTGGGCAAACAGCGGGATACCTATATTTCCATCAGTCCCAACTGGGTCAATTGCAGTTTTGAGTACGATGGCTGGCGTAAGTAAAGGAGCGCGACGATGAAAGTGGGTATGCGATTTTTGGGGGTGTTGGCTGTGGTGTTGTGGATGGGCGTGTTGCCTGCCCAACAGCGAGAGGGAGGAAGGACTACCGTGCACATCGAACATGCCGATTACATGGAAGGGGCGGCCCGTTTCGGGAAAAACGTTCAGGCGCTCTTTGGAAATGTGCGTTTTCGGCACCATCAGACTTTGATGCATTGCGACAGTGCCTTCTTTTACCGCGACTCCAATATGGTGCATGCCTACGGATCGGTGCATGTGATTCAAAACGACAGCATTCATTTGTATGGAGATGTTTTGTATTACCGGGGAAATGAGGACAAGGCTATGGTTCGTGAGAATGTTCGCCTGGTGAACAAGAATGTGGTGCTTACCACGGAGTTTTTGGATTACGATCGGCGGACCGATGTGGCCTATTATTATAATGGGGGGACCATTACCAGCGACAACAACGAACTGGTCAGCGATTGGGGTTACTATTATCCCCGAACAGAGGAGGCGCATTTTCGCAAGGAGGTGGTGGTCACCAACCCCGATTACAAGATGTATTCGGATACTTTGTTGTATTATACCATCCCCGAAATCATCAAAATTGTTGGTCCCACCACCATCATCAGCGAGCGCAACGTTATATACTCAGAGGCCGGCTTTTACGACACGCAAAACGATGTGGCACAGCTGGAGCGCAACAGTTCCATTCAGGGCGAAACCCAGTTGCTTAAAGGAGATACCATCTACTACAACCGAAACAATGGTTTTGGCGAGGTGTTTTCCTCCATGTACCTGCAAGATTCGGCCAACCACCTGATTATTACCGGTGATTATGGTTATTACAACGAGCTGAGTCAGCGGGCGCTGGCCACCCGTCGTGCTGTGTTGATGCAGGTGCAGCAGGACGACACCCTGTTTTTGCATGCCGACACCCTTCGTGCCGATCCGATCGACAGCACGGAGTATAAACTGGTAAGGGCTTACCACAATGTAAAGTTTTTCAGAACCGACTTTCAGGGGCGTTGCGATTCAATGGTGTACGATTTGCGGGACTCTATAAACACCTTTTATAAGGACCCTATTTTGTGGGCCAACCGGAACCAAATGACAGCCGGAACCATTCGGCTGCATACCCGGAACAATGCCCTTTACAAGGCCGAGTTGCTCACCAATGCTTTTGTGGTGGGACCGGAAGACAGTACCTCTTTTAACCAGATTAAGGGGCGTACGATGACCGGGCACATCAGGGACAACAAGCTGTACCGAATTGATGTGGAAGGGAATGGCCAGACCATTTATTACCCCAAGGAGGATGGTGCGGTGATTGGGGTGAATAAAGCCGAGTCGAGCAACTTAAGTATTTTACTGGAGGAGCAGCAGGTCAGCGGCATTATTCTTAGGAAGGATCCGTCGGGTCGACTGAATCCGCCTTATTTGCTGACCGATGAGGCGCAGCGGCTGGAGGGGTTTCGGTGGTTGGAGACTTATCGGCCCAAAAAAATGAGCGATATTTTTATTCGTGAGGAGCATGCCCCGGAGGCTGTACAACAGGTCAATTACAGTGATTTTCATTTTGACCGCTGATGGTCTTGACCCGATAAAAAAAGGAACTGCAGTCCGACTGCAGTTCCTTTTTTTATTTCTCTAAACATCCGCTAGTATTCGTCTTCATTAAAAAAGAAGTCGTCTTTGCTCGGATAATCCGGCCAGATGTCTTCAATGCTTTCATAAATTTCTCCTTCATCTTCAATTTCCTGAAGGTTTTCGATTACTTCCAGAGGGGCTCCGGAGCGAATGGCAAAGTCAATTAATTCTTCTTTTGATGCAGGCCAGGGGGCATCTTCTAATTTTGCAGCCAATTCAAGAGTCCAGTACATAGTAATATTATTTTAACCCTTAAAATTTGTGAATACTCCTTTTGTTATTTCGGCGAAATTATAAAAAAAAATCAATCCTGCAAGTCGGGCTTCCATGGAATTTCTTCAATACCAAAATAAGCCGCCAAATGCCGCGATAATACGAAGCAATAATCCGACAGGCGATTGATGTAACGAACGACCCATTGATCTACTTCAACCTCGGCCTGCATGGCTACAATACGGCGTTCGGCCCTCCGGCAAATGGTGCGGGAGATATGGCACTGTGCTACAGCCGGATGACCACCCGGGAGAACAAAATTTCGCAGGGGTGGAAGGGCAGCTTCCAATTCATCCATTTCCCTTTCCATGATTTCAATTTCGCTTTCCTCGGTTTTCAGCCTTTGGCGCAAATCGGAAACTTCTGCATCGGTGGCCAGGTAGGAGCCTATGGTGAAAAGTTGATTTTGAATGCGAATGAGCGTCTTTGCACTGCGCTCATCAATGGGGTAGGAGCGAATCATCCCCAGATGGGTGTTCAGTTCGTCCACGGTGCCATAGGCTTCCAGTCTGTAATGGTCCTTAGGCACCCGTGTGCCCCCAATCAGTCCCGTAGTTCCCTTATCGCCCGTTTTGGTATACACCAGGCTTTTATTCATAGTGCGTAAAATAGTGTTTGGTATAAAGTTCATTAACAAACCGGGGGCAAAAGTGTTTGCCCCCGGTCGTTTTTATATTTTGCTTACGTCCTGGTTGCGTTCGTCCCGTTCAATTTCGCCATCTCGCAGGCGCAGTATCCGGTGTGCGTGTAAGGCAATATCTTCTTCGTGGGTAACCAATATAATGGTGTTGCCTCCCGCGTGGATGTCGGCAAAAAGCCGCATAATGTCGATGGAGGTCTTTGTGTCGAGGTTACCGGTAGGTTCATCGGCCAAAATGATGGACGGATTGTTGATGAGGGCCCTGGCTACCGCCACGCGCTGACGCTGGCCCCCCGATAGCTCATTGGGTTTGTGCAGCATCCTTTCGGCCAGTCCCACCCTTTCGAGCGCTTGTTTGCCGCGTTCGATACGTTCGTGCTTAGGCACACCGGCATATACCAGGGGCAGAATCACATTCTCCAGGGCTGAGTATTGATGTAAAAGATTGAAAGTCTGAAAAACAAAGCCGATTTCCATATTCCGAATCTCCGCCAGTCGGTCGTCGGTCAGGCGACTCACGTCGGTCCCGTTCAGAATATAGGTGCCGGCCGAGGGCGTGTCGAGGGCCCCGATGATGTTCATCAGGGTAGATTTTCCCGAACCTGAGGGACCCATAATGGCCACGTAATCACCTCGCTCAATGGTGGTGCTTACGCCCCTGAGGGCCCGCACCACTTGCGTGCCTACCTCGTAATTCTTTTCAATCCGCTCAATTTCAATAACGTTATCCATGCTTTGTTGTGTTTTTACCGGGGACTACTAATGGTTTTTGGACAGCCAGAGGCGCTTTTGGTTTAATGCTAAAAGCGTACCGTAAAATGTTCTTTTTTGTTTTCGCGCCTGAAAAAAACCAGACCCAAACGTAAAAGATCCAGGGAAACGGTGATTTTAGGGTGGGCACAAATTTTCTCCCAGGCCCGTTCCATGCCGGGCGACCAGTGAATGTCGTCGAATACAAAAAGGGTGTTGTTGTGCACGTAGGGCAAGCACTGTTCAAAATAACTTAGGGTCGCCTCTTCCCGGTGATCGCCGTCGAAAAACACCAGGTCGGGCCGGGGCATAAGTTCCAGCGCACGCGGCAGTTGGCTGCCAAAGGAACCTTCGAGCACCTGAATGTGTCCGGCGCGAAAGTGGGCAAAGGCAGCCCGGGCTATCCTGGCGCTCTCGGGGCAGCCTTCCAGACTTATTGTTTTTCCTTTTTTGTACGGTAACGCCAGGTAAAGGGTGCTGATGCCTGTGGAGGTGCCCAATTCCAATACATTTCGTGCTTCAAAGCGAACCGCCAGTCGATACAACAATTCTCCGTATTTTTTGGGCAGGGCGCCGTCTTTAACCAGTCTGCCCACTGTTGTATTTTGTTGTCGGGTGACTTTGGAACCGGCGCCCAGGTCGGTCTTTTTTACGACCTGCTTGCTTCGAAGTTGGGCCTGACGCCAGGCTTCGATGCGTTCAAAGTCGTAATAAACCTGCTTTTCGCGGAACAGGTGACTCACCAAATCAAAAATAAAGGGCGATTGAATGCCGAAACCTTTAAAATGGTTGGACTTGAGGGAGTAGCTGAGTGTTCGTTTTGCCAGATGCCAGTTCACAGTACCGAATTTAGTATCCTGAGGCAAAGATAACAAAAAAGCAGAGCTGCCGCTGTAGTGCAGCGGCAGTGCTTGTATCCTTCGATCCTTTCTCCTATTTTTGGCTTTCTAATCATGTCCGAACTCGCTACTTTAAATATTATGTATCTGCCCGGGGTAGGGCCCAAGAAGGCAGAGGTGCTGAAGCAGGAGCTGCGTATTGTTTCGTACGAAGATCTGCTCTATCATTTTCCCTATCGCTATGTCGACCGCAGTCGCATCTACAGTATTTCTGAAGTCAGGGCAGATATGCAGCACATTCAGTTGAAGGGGCAGGTGTTGTCCTTACGCACGGTGGGAGAAGGGCGCAGCAAACGTATGACGGCTGTTTTTACGGATGGTACGGGACAGGTTGAATTGGTTTGGTTCAAGGGCCTCAAATTTGTGAAGGGGAGTCTGGCCGCCGGGGTGACTTACCTCGTTTTTGGAAAGCCTTCGGTCTTTAACGGGGCCATAAACATAGTACATCCCGAATTGGAGCGCTTTGAGGAGAACAAGGCCCGGTTACAGGCCGGTTTACAGCCTCAGTACAACACTACGGAGAAGATGAAAAGCAGTTTTCTCAGCTCCAAGGCCCTGCAGAAGCTGGTGTTTAATCTGTTCCAGACCTACAAAGGAAAGATACCGGAGACTTTGCCGGCTTATTTGCTGGAGCAGCATCGCCTGATGTATTTGAACGAGGCGCTTCGGACCATTCATTTTCCGGCCTCAACCCAGGATCTTGAGAAAGCGCGTTTTCGCCTGAAGCTGGAGGAGTTGTTTTACATACAGCTGAACATCCTGCGCCTGAAGAATCAGCGTTCGAAAACGATCAGGGGCCATGTGTTTACCCAGGTAGGTGCCTACTTCCATACTTTTTATAAAAACCATCTGACTTTTGAACTGACCGAAGCCCAAAAAAGGGTAATCAGGGAGATGCGTCAGGATATGGGCAGCGGGCGACAAATGAATCGGTTGTTGCAGGGCGATGTGGGCAGTGGGAAAACGCTGGTGGCGCTGATGGTTATGTTGATTGCCCTTGATAATAAGTTTCAGGCCTGCCTGATGGCACCCACTGAAATTCTGGCTCAGCAACACTATGCCACCATTGCGGACCAGGTGGCCCCTTTGGGGATCAATGTAGCTTTGCTGACTGGTTCTACCCGCAAGAAGCAGCGCACGGAAATCGATGCAGCCTTGCGTTCGGGCAGCATACAGATTTTGATCGGTACGCATGCCCTGATTGAAGACACGGTGGTTTTCGGCCATTTGGGTTTGGTGGTGATCGACGAACAACACCGCTTTGGGGTGGAGCAGCGGGCGCGGCTTTGGCGTAAGAACCAGCAGCCCCCACATGTGTTGGTGATGACGGCCACTCCCATTCCCCGAACGCTGGCCATGACGGTGTATGGCGATTTGGAGGTTTCGGTTATAGATGAGTTGCCGCCCGGTCGTAAGCCCATACAAACTCAGCACCACTTCCACAACCGGCGCAACGCCTTGAATAGGTTTTTGCATCAGGAGATTGCGCGGGGGCGACAGGTTTATGTGGTATATCCCCTCATCGATGAGTCGGAGAAGATGGATTTTAAAAACCTGTCGGAGGGCTACGAATACATGCAGAAGGCCTTCCCCGATTGCCAGGTGGTGATGGTGCACGGACGCATGAAGCCGGCAGAGAAAGATGCCGCCATGCAGGTCTTTGCTTCCGGCGAGGCCCAGATTATGGTGGCCACTACGGTGATAGAGGTGGGCGTGAACGTGCCCAATGCTTCGGTGATGATCATCGAAAGTGCCGAGCGTTTTGGTCTCTCTCAGTTGCACCAGTTGCGCGGCAGGGTGGGACGTGGCGCCGAGCAGAGCTATTGCATACTTATGACCAGCTATAAGTTGGCCGAGGAAAGTCGCAAGCGTATGGAAATTATGGTACGTACCAACGACGGTTTTGAAATTGCCGAAGCCGATATGAAGATGCGCGGCCCCGGTGATCTGGAAGGGACTCAGCAATCGGGCCTCCCCTTTGAGCTGAAAATTGCTCATCTGGGTCGCGATCAGCAGATTTTGCAGCTGGGACGAGACATTGCGCTGAAGGTGCTGGAGCAGGACCCCTTGCTGGAACAGGAGCAGAATCAGCTGCTGGTGCGCCAGCTTAAAAAGCTGGCGCGTGCCAAAATTAATTGGGCCATGATCAGCTGATTTTTGGTTTCAGTGGGCAGCCTGGTGCTGTGGCCCCAAAGCTTAATCCCGCTTAAATTCCGGCTCCATCATGAGGAACTGACCGGTGTAACTGTTTTTTACTTTCAGTACTTCTTCCGGTGAGCCGGTAGCAACCAGCTG
>DUOK01000022.1 GCA_012838865.1 Bacteroidales bacterium
AGTTTGCCGGTGAAAGTCCCGAAGGCATCAAGGCCATTTTTGACGAGCTCACCGCTGCCTCGTGGCGCCCGGTGGTGTTTATGTTGCTGTTTATGGCTTTGTCGGCCTTTATTGTACGAAGTGGGGTGCAGAAGGGCATAGAGCGCTACACCAAGGTTTTAATGCCTTTGTTGTTGGTAATCCTTCTGGGATTAATATTCCGGTCTCTAAGTCTCGATGGCGCCATGGCAGGGGTGGATTTTTTGTTTAGGCCCGACTTTTCTAAAATCGATGCCAATACCGTTTTAGAGGCCCTGGGTCAGGCCTTTTTTTCACTAAGTCTGGGTATGGGGGTGATGGCAACCTACGGCTCTTACATCAAAAAGAAGGAGTCTTTAGGCAAAACGGCTATTTCGGTTTCCCTGACCGATACGCTTATTGCTGTTTTGGCCGGACTGGCTATTTTTCCTGCCGTTTTTTCCTTTGGACTTGAACCGGGGCAGGGTCCCGGTTTGGTTTTTATTACTTTGCCTGGTATTTTTAATCAGATGGCCGGTGGGTATTATTTTGCCATTTTCTTTTTTGTGCTTTTGGTTATTGCCGCCCTCACTTCTTCCATTTCTCTGCTGGAGGTGGTGGTCGCTTATTTTGTAGAAGAATTGAAAATGAAGCGCAGCACAGCCACCTGGCTGGCGGCAGGTATCATGTCGGCCCTTGGTGTTGTTTGTGCTTTGAATGGCGCTGTTTTCAGTTTCTTCGATCGGACCTCCTCCAATATTTTACTGCCTTTAGGTGGCTTGTTGATTGTGCTCTTCGTAGGCTGGTTCCTGGGCAAGCAGGTGGTGCGTGATGAGCTGGAGGCCGATGGCCGTGTGGCCTTTTATTTTCGGCTGTTTGTTCCTGTGATTCGTGTTCTTGCTCCCATTGCTATTGCCCTGGTGTTTCTTAACGGTTTGGGTCTGCTCCGGTTCTAGGCTTTTGCCACTTAAGCTTTTAAGTTGTAACTTGCCGGGAAAAATACCTTATGTTTCCCCGAATCCTGACCCTTTCGCGCCGGGAGCAGCGCGGAGTCTTTGTTCTGCTTGTGCTGTTTTTTGTGCTTGCTGTTTGTAGGATCAGCATGCCGCACTGGTATCCCCAAACAGCATATTCCGTGTTTTTGGGGGATACCTTACAAGCTGTCTTTGCAGACTTTGAAGCTCCGGAGTCCGGTGCCGGCGCAGCAGCTCCCCACTTTGTCCGACCCCGGAAGAGCAAGGCTCTGGAGAAGCATGAAAGTGAGCGGGCAGCTGAAAAGAGACGTTTGGGTATAAACAGTGCCGATACCACTGCGTGGATGCAGCTGAGGGGAATTGGTCCCGTGTTCAGTCGCAGAATTGTCGCCTACCGAAACTTGCTCGGGGGTTTTGTCGCCCTGGAACAGCTGTATGAAGTCTATGGACTGAGCGAGGAGCAGGTGCAAAGCATGCTGCCTTTTTTGACCCTGGACAGTACGGATTTGCGACAGCTTAATGTGAATACCGCCTCCGTTCAGCAGTTGCGCAGGCACCCTTACATCGATTATTACCTGGCGAAGACCCTGTGGGATGAGCGGCAGTTGCATGGGAGGATTGAGGACTTGGGCGAGGTCGCTGTGGAGGGTTTGATTGATTCGCTGAAGTGGAAATGGTTGCAGCAATATTTGCTGTGCGGGCCTACCTGGGATGAGCTGGAGCACGAGAAGCAGAGGGTAGAGGAAAATTAAAGAAGAAAAATTTGCTGATATGCAGAATCTTCATTTTCTTTGCAACCTGAAATTTTGGGGGTGAAGCTTTTAATTGTAACTTTGCACGCACAAAAAGAAAATTTTAAATAAGAAAACTATGATAATCGTACCCATCAAAGAAGGTGAAAACATTGAAAGGGCTTTGAAGAAATTCAAAAGAAAGTTTGAAAAGACCGGAACCATGAGAGAACTTCGCTCGCGTCAGGCTTTTACCAAGCCCTCGATTGTGAATCGTGAGCAAAGGAAAAAGGCCATTTATATTCAGCAATTGCAGCGCGAAGAAGAATAGTCCGGCCCGCAATATTTTTAAGGAAAAGTGTCTTACTTTTCTCCTTTTATTTCGTATATTCGTTTATAAGAGGAGAGTGGTAAGACATTTTTTTATGCAGCATACGGAGAGTTTTTTTCAATACCTGGAATCTGAGAAACGAAGTTCGGTGCATACCCTTACTGCGTACCGAAATGATTTGCAACAGTTCCTGGATTTTTTAGGCAGCTCAGAGGAGGATGCTTTGCAGAGGGTCAAGCCCAGGATTATCCGGTCCTGGGTCGTTTCTTTGAGCGAAGCTGGGCGCAGTCCGCGTACAATTCATCGCAAGATATCTGCACTAAAGATGTTTTTCAGGCATCTTCAGATAAAAGGGGTGCTTGAAAACAACCCGGCAACCTTGGTTAATCTTCCAAAAATACCCAAGCGACTTCCGGTTTTTGTTAAGGATGAAATCATGGTGCAATTGCTGGACCGGACCGAATTTGGGTCCGATTTTGAAGGCCTGCGCAACAAACTCATTTTAGAGTTGTTTTACGATACCGGCATGCGATTGTCTGAATTGGTGGCCCTCAGGGTTCGTGATTTTGATCTCTCGCGGGGTTTGGTAAAAGTAAGGGGCAAGCGCAACAAGGAGCGACTGATTCCGCTCACTGCAGAGTTAAAGCGTTTGTTGTCGCTTTATGTGGAAGTCCGACGGCAAACCTTTGAAGGTTCCGAACAGGCTGCGCTTTTACTCACATCCAAAGGCGAAGCGGTTTACCATCGCCTGGTTTATCGCATTGTTCATTCGGCCCTGGCTCAGGTGAGCACCCAGCAAAAGCGAAGTCCCCACGTACTTCGTCACAGCTTTGCCACCGTTTTATTGAATCGTGGCGCTGATTTAAACGCCATTAAAGAGTTGCTTGGGCATGCAAATCTGAATGCGACACAGATTTATACACACAATACTTTTGAAAAGTTGAACGCGATTTATAAACAAGCTCATCCCAGAGCTTAAAGTAAAAGGAGGAGAGATTATGAACATCAGAATTCAAAGCGTGCATTTTGATGCAGCCGATCATCTGGAAGCTTTTGTGAACCAGAAAGTAGGTAAGCTTGATCAGTACTTTGAGGGCATTATTGGTGCAGAGGTGGTTTTACGCCTTGATAAGTCGGAAACCCTGGAGAATAAGGTTGCCGAGATTAGGCTCGATTTGCCGGGGAGCAATTTGTTTGCAAAAAAACAAAGCAAAACCTTTGAAGAAGCCGTAGATCTGGCTTGTGAAGCACTGCGCAAACAGGTGGTTAAGCGCAAGGATAAGGTCAAGGCCAAATAGGTCAAAAAAGCATCTTATTTTTTGCGTTGTATGAAATTTATTATACATTTGCACACCATTTTCAGTGTGTAGCTGGAGGAAAGCAATACAATAGGCTGGTTATCAACAATAATCAGCCTATTGAAATGAAAAGGAATTGCTTTTTTTGTTTTTAACCTACGCCAACATCTTGATTGTTAGCGCCTTGATAAAAACGAGTGGTGCGTTGCCCCGGGAAAGTTGTTGAAAGCAATGTTTTAAATCTTTGTTTTGAAGATTTTTCACATTAAAATCATTAACTTTGTGGCGCAAAAAAAATGCGGGAATAGCTCAGTTGATAGAGCATTAGCCTTCCAAGCTAAGGGTCGCGGGTTTGAGTCCCGTTTCCCGCTCAGTTTTAAAAGCCGATGTAGCTCAGGGGTAGAGCGCTTCCTTGGTAAGGAAGAGGTCATGGGTTCAATTCCCATCATTGGCTCTGGTTAGTTTAAGTTTTACGGTTTCAATATTGTTCTAATTGTCTTAAATAATTTCGAATTATGGCTAAAGAAACATTTCAAAGGACGAAGCCTCACGTTAATATCGGTACCATTGGTCACGTAGACCACGGTAAAACCACTTTGACCGCCGCTATTACTACTGTACTGGCGAAGAATGGTTTGTCCGAAATTAAGAGTTTCGATTCTATTGACAACGCTCCTGAAGAAAAAGAGCGTGGTATTACCATCAACACCTCACACGTTGAGTATCAAACCGCCAATCGTCACTATGCGCACGTTGACTGTCCTGGTCACGCCGACTATGTGAAGAACATGGTTACTGGTGCTGCTCAGATGGACGGTGCAATTTTGGTTTGTGCTGCTACTGACGGTCCTATGCCCCAGACGCGCGAGCACATTCTTTTGGCTCGTCAGGTAAACGTTCCCCGTATCGTTGTATTCCTGAACAAAGTGGATATGGTTGACGACGAGGAATTGTTGGAGCTGGTTGAAATGGAAGTTCGTGACTTGTTGAGCTTCTACGATTTCGACGGCGACAATACGCCTGTTATCAAAGGTTCTGCTTTGGGAGCCTTGAACGGCGAAGCTCAGTGGGAAGAGAAAGTAATGGAGTTGATGGCCTCTTGTGATGAGTGGATTCCGCTGCCTCCCCGTGATGTTGAGAAGCCTTTCCTGATGCCTGTTGAAGACGTATTCTCCATTACCGGTCGTGGTACTGTTGCTACCGGCCGTATCGAAACCGGTATCATCAAAACCGGTGAAGAGATGCAGATCATTGGTTTGGGTGCTGAAGGTATGAAAACCGTATGTACCGGTGTTGAAATGTTCCGTAAGATTTTGGACGAAGGCCAGGCTGGTGACAACGTAGGTTTGTTGATGCGTGGTATCGATAAGAACGAGATCAAGCGTGGTATGGTTTTGGCTAAGCCCGGATCCATCACTCCGCATACCAAAATTAAGGCTGAAATCTACGTGTTGAAGAAAGAAGAAGGTGGACGTCACACTCCTTTCCACAACAAGTACCGTCCTCAGTTCTACATCCGTACCCTTGATGTTACCGGTGAGATTACCTTGCCCGAAGGAACTGAAATGGTAATGCCTGGAGATAACGTAACCATTACTGTTGATTTGATTTACCCCGTAGCTGTAAACGTAGGTTTGCGTTTCGCTATCCGTGAAGGTGGTCGTACAGTTGGTGCCGGTCAGGTTACTGAAATTCTAGAGTAATCCTAAGGATTATTGACATACAAGTTGAGAATGGCTTGCCATTCTCAACTTTTCTACGGGTGTAGCTCAGTTGGTAGAGCACTGGTCTCCAAAACCAGGTGTCGGGAGTTCGAGTCTCTCCTCCCGTGCAATATAGAATCGAATTCTTGATAGGATGAAAAAAATAATAGCATATTTCGAAGAGGTCCACAACGAATTGGTTAATAAAACCTCCTGGCCTACCTGGGCCGAATTGCAGAACAGTGCCATTGTTGTGATGGTGGCTTCGGTCATTATTGCTTTGATGGTTTATGGCATGGACGTTTCTTTTGATACCTTGCTGAACTGGTTCTATAAGAAATTGTATTAACACTGGGAGAACCCTATTGTAATGAGTGAAATCGACAAAAAATGGTATGTGCTTCGTGCCATCGGTGGTAAGGAAAAGAAAGTTAAAGAATACATCGAGAGCGAAATAGCCGGCCTTAAATTACAGGACTATGTTTCCCAGGTTTTGATACCTACCGAAAAGGTTTATCAAATTCGGAATGGGAAAAAGATCAGTAAGGAAAGAAACTACTTTCCCGGGTATGTACTGATTGAGGCCGCCCTTGTCGGTGAGGTTCCCCACGTACTCAAAGGCATTCCCAATGTGATTGGTTTTTTGACCGACCGGGAAGATACGCCTACTCCTTTACGCATATCAGAGGTTAATCGCATCCTGGGTAAGGTCGATGAGCTTTCTGAGAATGCTGAAGAGATCAACGTTCCCTTCTATGTGAATGAAACGGTTAAAGTGACCGATGGTCCCTTTAACGGTTTTACAGGCGTCATTGAAGAAGTGAACGAAGAGAAGAAGAAATTGAAAGTTATGGTCAAGATTTTTGGCCGTAAGACTCCTCTCGAATTAAGTTTTTTACAGGTTGAAAAGGAATAGTTGTTTGTTTAGTAGCGGGGCTTCCAGGATAGACTTTTGGTTTATCTCTACGAATGAAACAATTGTATCCGGAATCTGAATTTTAATAACCAACACGAATTGCTACAATGGCTAAAGAAGTAGAAACTTTTATTAAGCTTCAGATCAAAGGTGGCGCAGCAAATCCATCACCTCCGGTGGGCCCGGCATTGGGTGCTAAGGGTGTGAACATTATGGAATTCTGTAAGCAATTCAATGCCAGAACGCAAGAGAAGGCTGGAAAAGTGTTGCCTGTGGTGATTACTGTTTATAAGGACAAGTCCTTTGAATTTGTAATCAAAACTCCTCCGGCAGCCGTTCAGCTTTTGGATGCGACCAAGGTGAAATCCGGTTCTGCTGAACCCAACCGTAAGAAGGTGGGCTCGGTCAGCTGGGATCAGGTGAAAACCATCGCTGAGGATAAAATGGCAGACTTGAATTGTTTTACTGTGGATTCTGCAATGAGGATGATTGCCGGTACCGCCAGAAGTATGGGAATTACCGTAGATGGTGAATTTCCGGGTAACAATTAAAACTTGTTTGCAAAAATGACAAAACTAACAAAGAATAAGAAGTTAGCTTTAGCAAAGATCGATGCCGAGAAGGCTTATACCATCGAGGAAGCGGCAAGTTTGGTAAAGGAAATTACCTCTACAAAATTTGACGCGTCGGTGGATATCGACATTCGTCTGGGTGTTGATCCCCGTAAAGCTAATCAAATGGTACGTGGCGTGGTAACACTTCCCAACGGAACCGGTAAAGAGACCCGAGTATTGGTGCTCTGCACCCCCGATAAGGAAGAGGAGGCCAAAAGCGCCGGTGCCGATTACGTTGGTTTGGACGATTACATCGCAAAAATCAAAGAAGGTTGGACCGATGTGGACGTGATCATTACCATGCCCAGCGTAATGGGTAAAGTGGGTGCTTTGGGTAGAGTATTGGGTCCACGTGGCTTGATGCCCAACCCCAAAAGTGGGACCGTAACCATGGAAATTGGTAAGGCTGTAAGCGAAGTTAAAGCCGGTAAAATCGACTTTAAAGTAGATCGTTATGGCATTATCCACACTACCGTAGGTAAGGTGTCCTTTGACCCCGCAAAACTCGTCGAAAACGTTAAAGAATTTGTAGGAACTGTTCATAAACTGAAGCCGTCTTCTGCAAAGGGAACCTACGTTAAGAGCATCTTTTTGTCGAGTACCATGAGTCCCGGAATTCGAATTGAACCCAAGTCTCTTGAGGTTTAATGTTTAATTTTAAGCGAAATTTGGAACCATGAAAAAGACAGATAAAGCGAATTTAATAGAAGACCTGAGTTCAAAAATTGCCGAGTACGCCCACTTTTATGTGGCCGATACCTCAGGCTTGAATGCAGGTGCTACCAGTGAACTGCGTCGTCTCTGCTTTCAGAAGGATGTGAAAATGATGGTGGTTAAAAACACCCTTTTTCTTAAGGCTATAGAGCAGAGTGAGAAAAATATTGAGGGCCTCGATGTAGCTCTCAAGGGTACTTCTGCCGTGTTGTTCAGCAACACCGGTAATGTTCCCGCGAAACTGATTAAGGACTTCCGTAAAAAAGCTGAAATTCCTGCTTTAAAGGGTGCTTTTGTGGAAGAATCGGTTTACCTGGGCGACAACCAATTGGAAGCCCTTACCGCCATCAAATCTAAAGAGGAATTGCTGGGCGATGTTATTGCTTTGCTCCAGTCTCCGATGAAGAACGTTGTTTCTGCACTGCAATCAGGCGGAAGCACCATTCACGGACTCCTCAAAACTTTGGAAGAGAGAAATTAAAACTTTACTAACAGAAATTTATTAACACTTACAAAAATGGCAGATATTAAAAAGCTTGCAGAAGAATTGGTTAATTTGACTGTAAAAGAAGTAACTGAACTTGCTAACGTATTGAAGGATGAGTATGGCATTGAGCCCGCAGCTGCTGCTGTTGCTGTTGCTGGTCCCGCTGCTGCTGCCGGTGAAGAGGCTGCTGCTCAGACTGAATTTGACGTTATCCTGAAATCTGCAGGTGGTTCTAAACTGGCTATTGTTAAGCTTGTAAAAGAAATGACCGGTGTTGGTCTTAAAGAAGCCAAAGAACTGGTTGACAAAGCTCCCGCTCCCATCAAGGAGAAAGTGTCTAAAGAAGAAGCTGAAGCACTCAAATCTCAATTAGAAGAAGCTGGAGCAGAAGTTGAACTTAAGTAATCAGATACCCCTTTTTTGAGGGAATGGTTTAGGAATCCGCTCTGCGGAATCCTAAACCTTTTTATGCTTCTACGTTTATAAGTTCAATTAATCAGTTGATAGATGACTCCAATTACTGCCGAAAGAATCAACTTTGCCACCATTAAGAATCAGCTCCCGTATCCTGATTTTTTGGAGGTTCAATTAAAGTCTTTCCGCGAATTTTTTCAGATGGGCTCCACACCTGAAGAGCGGAAATTTGAAGGGTTGAATCAGGTTTTTCTGGAAAATTTCCCGATAACCGACACCCGTAACAACTTTGTTCTGGAGTTCCTGGATTACAGCATTGATCCTCCCCGTTATACCATTGAGGAATGCATAGAACGCGGCTTGTCTTACAGTGTGCCTTTGAAGGCTAAGCTTAAACTGTATTGCACCGATCCCGAGCACGAGGACTTTGACACCGTTGTTCAGGATGTTTATTTGGGTACGGTACCCTATATGACAGATAAGGGCAGCTTCATCATTAATGGTGCCGAAAGGGTTGTTGTTTCTCAGCTGCACCGTTCGCCCGGTGTTTTCTTTGGGCAGAGCATCCATGCCAATGGATCTAAATTATACTCCGCCCGAATCATTCCTTTAAAGGGTTCGTGGATCGAATTTGCTACCGACATCAACAATGTGATGTATGCCTACATCGACCGTAAGAAGAAACTTCCGGTGACGACCTTGTTGCGTGCCATTGGTTACGAAGGAGATAAAGATATTCTGGAAATCTTTAATCTCGCTGACGAGATTAAGGTCAGCAAGGCCACCCTTAAGAAGGTGGTCGGACGCCGTTTGGCGGCACGTGTTTTGAAATCGTGGCTGGAGGATTTTGTGGATGAAGATACCGGAGAAGTGGTTTCCATTGAGCGGAATGAAGTGATCATTGATCGCGAAACCATTTTGGAGAATGAGCACATCGATGAGATTGTTGATTCTGGGGCAAAAACCATTTTGTTGCACAAAGAGCTGACCAATTCCAACGATTTCTCGATCATTTACAATACCCTGCAAAAGGATCCCTGTAACTCAGAGAAGGAAGCCGTTGTGCATATCTATCGTCAGTTGCGTAACGCGGAGCCGCCGGATGAGGCTACTGCGCGTGATGTGATTGACAAGCTTTTCTTTTCAGATAAGCGTTACGATTTGGGTGATGTAGGGCGTTACCGGATCAACAAAAAGTTGAATATGAATACCGACCTGGACACGAAAGTGTTGACCAGGGACGATATAATTGCCATCATCGGTTACCTTATTGAGCTGGTTAACTCAAAGACCGATGTCGATGATATTGACCACTTGAGTAATCGTCGCGTTCGTACAGTTGGCGAACAGCTGGGCAATCAGTTTGGAGTCGGATTGGCCCGTATGGCTCGTACCATCCGGGAGCGGATGAATGTGCGCGACAATGAAGTGTTCACCCCCATTGATTTGATCAACAGCAAGACTTTGTCTTCAGTGATCAATAGTTTCTTTGGTACCAATGCGCTTTCGCAGTTCATGGACCAGACCAATCCCCTGGCAGAGGTGACCCACAAGCGTCGTATGTCGGCCCTGGGGCCTGGTGGTTTGTCGCGTGAGCGTGCCGGTTTTGAAGTGCGTGACGTTCACTACACCCATTACGGTCGTTTGTGTCCCATTGAAACGCCTGAAGGACCCAACATCGGTTTGATTTCTTCGCTTTGTGTTTTTGCCAAGATCAATCAGCTGGGTTTTATCGAAACGCCTTATCGCAAGGTTACTGCTAAAAAAGTAGACCTTAGTAATGAGGGCGTAACTTATCTGAGTGCCGAAGAGGAAGAGGACCATACCATTGCTCAGGCCAACGCCCCCCTTGATGAAGAAGGTTTCTTTGTGAATCCCAGGGTAAAGGCACGCCTGGAAGGCGATTTCCCCGTTGTTGAACCGGAGGAAGTGACTTTGATGGATGTGGCACCCAACCAGATTGCCTCAGTTGCCGCATCGCTCATTCCATTTTTGGAACATGATGATGCCAACCGTGCACTTATGGGATCGAACATGATGCGTCAGGCGGTACCCCTTTTGCGCGCCGAATCGCCCATTGTTGGTACCGGTCTGGAAGGTCCTTTGACGCGCGATTCCCGTACCCAGATTGTTGCTGAAGGCGACGGGGTGGTGGAATATGTGGATGCAGAGGAGATTGTGATTCGCTACGATTTGACTGAAGAGGAGCGTTTTGTGAGCTTCGAAGCGGAGACCCAGCGTTACAAACTGACCAAATTCTTAAAGACCAACCAAAATACCAGCATCAATCTTAAGCCCCTCGTGAGTAAGGGGCAAAGAGTTACTCCTGGTATGATTCTTACCGAAGGTTATGCCACGGATAAGGGAGAATTGGCTTTGGGACGCAACTTGCGTGTGGCCTTTATGCCTTGGAAAGGTTACAACTTTGAGGATGCCATTGTTTTGAATGAGCGCCTGGTTCGGGAAGATGTATTCACCTCGGTGCATATCGATGAGTATTCGTTGGAGGTTCGCGATACCAAGCGTGGTTTGGAGGAGCTTACCGCCGATATTCCCAACGTAAGTGAAGAGGCTACCAAGGACCTGGATGAGAACGGTTTGATTCGTATTGGTGCCCACGTGAAGCCGGGCGATATACTGATCGGAAAAATTACGCCCAAAGGAGAAAGTGATCCTACGCCGGAAGAGAAGCTCTTGCGTGCCATCTTTGGTGAAAAGGCCGGAGACGTTAAGGATGCCTCGCTTAAAGCAACGCCTTCGTTGTCGGGAGTGGTTATCGAGAAGAAGTTGTTCTCCAGAGTAATGAAGGACCGCAAGGCCCGTTCGTCGGAGAAACCTCTGTTGGCTAAGATCGATGAGGAGTTTAACCGTTCTTCTGCCGATTTGACCAATCGTCTCGTAGATAAATTGTTCTCGTTGATAAACGGAAAAACCAGTCAGGGTGTTAAGGACTACCTGGGTGTTGATGTAATAGCCAAGGGAACTAAGTTTACGCAGAAGATCCTGCAGGAGGTGGATTACCTGAATGTGAATCCCAATAAGTGGACCACCGATAAGGACAAGAACGACCTTATTGCCCGGGTTATTCATAACTACCGCATCAAGTTTAAGCAGCTTGAAGCCAAAGAAAAGCGTCAGAAATACAACATCACCATTGGCGATGAGCTGCCCGCTGGCATTGTGCAGTTGGCCAAGGTGTATATTGCCAAGAAACGGAAGATTACCGTTGGGGATAAGATGGCCGGTCGACATGGTAACAAGGGTATTGTATCCCGTATTGTTCGCCAGGAAGACATGCCTTTCCTTGCTGATGGTACCCCCGTGGATATTGTTTTGAACCCCCTGGGTGTACCCTCGCGTATGAACCTGGGTCAGATTTATGAAACCGTTTTGGGGTGGGCCGGACAGGTTCTGGGCGTTAAGTTTGCTACCCCCATTTTTGACGGTGCCAGTGAAGAAGACCTGAACAAGTACACCGATGATGCAGGAATCCCGCGTGTAGGTAAGACTTATTTGTACGATGGTGGAACCGGAGAGCGTTTTCATCAGCCCGCTACGGTAGGGGTCATCTATATGTTGAAACTGGGTCACATGATTGAGGATAAAATGCACGCCCGTTCCATTGGTCCCTACTCGCTCATTACGCAGCAACCCCTGGGTGGTAAAGCTCAGTTTGGGGGACAGCGTTTTGGTGAGATGGAAGTTTGGGCCCTGGAAGCCTTTGGTGCTGCCAACATCCTTCAGGAGATTCTTACGGTTAAGTCTGATGACGTATTGGGTAGAGCCAAGGCTTATGAAGCGATTGTTAAGGGCGATCCCTTGCCCCAGCCTGGTATTCCTGAGTCGCTCAATGTATTGTTGCACGAGATGCGCGGTCTGGGTTTGAGCGTGAATCTTGAATAGTCTTTCCGGACAGTTATTGACTACCGGTTGTTTGTTTTAATATTTTAATACTCTACGATATATGGCATTCAGGAGAGAACAGAAAGTCAAGAGTAATTTTACCCAGATCTCTATAGGTTTGGCCTCCCCGGAAGAAATTCTGGAGCGCTCCAGCGGGGAAGTGCTGAAGCCTGAGACGATCAATTACCGTACTTATAAGCCCGAACGGGACGGCCTTTTTTGCGAAAGGATTTTCGGTCCCGTTAAGGATTATGAGTGTCACTGCGGAAAATACAAGCGCATCCGTTACCGGGGCATTGTGTGTGACCGTTGTGGAGTGGAAGTTACTGAGAAGAAGGTGCGACGTGAAAGAATGGGACACATTTCCTTGGTGGTTCCCGTTGCCCACATCTGGTACTTCCGTTCGTTGCCCAATAAAATCGGCTACTTGCTGGGACTGCCCACCAAGAAGCTCGACGCCATCATTTATTACGAACGTTACGTGGTCATCAATCCCGGTGTTAAAGCCGAGGATGGGGTTAAAACCATGGATTTCCTGACGGAGGAAGAATACCTGGATATCCTCGATGCGCTGCCCAAGGGCAATCAGATGCTCGAAGACGATGACCCCAATAAGTTCATCGCCAAAATGGGTGCCGAGGCCTTGTACATGATTCTGGGCCGTTTGGACCTGGACGAATTGTCTTATGATTTGCGTCATAAGGCCAATACCGAAACCTCTCAGCAGCGTAAGAATGAAGCGCTGAAGCGTTTGCAGGTGGTGGAGTCCTTCCGCGAATCAAAAGGAATCAATCGGCCCGAGTGGATGATTGTAAAGGTGGTTCCTGTTACGCCTCCTGAGTTGCGTCCTTTGGTGCCGCTCGACGGGGGCCGTTTTGCTACCTCCGATTTGAACGACCTCTATCGCAGGGTAATCATTCGTAACAATCGTCTGAAGCGCTTGATCGAGATCAAGGCGCCAGAAGTGATTTTGCGTAACGAAAAAAGGATGTTGCAGGAGTCGGTTGATTCACTTTTCGACAACTCCCGTAAATCCAACGCCGTTAAAACCGATGCCAATCGTCCTTTGAAGTCGCTTTCAGACAGTTTGAAAGGTAAGCAGGGTCGATTCCGCCAGAACCTTTTGGGTAAGCGTGTCGATTATTCTGCGCGTTCGGTCATTGTTGTAGGTCCCGAGTTGCGCATGCACGAGTGTGGTTTGCCCAAGGACATGGCTGCTGAACTTTACAAGCCTTTCATCATCCGTAAACTGATTGAGCGGGGAATAGTAAAGACGGTTAAATCGGCCAAAAAAATTGTTGATCGTAAAGATCCCGTAGTCTGGGATATTCTGGAGAATGTATTGAAAGGGCACCCCGTATTGCTGAACCGTGCCCCGACTTTGCACCGTTTGGGTATTCAATCTTTTCAGCCCAAGCTGATTGAGGGAAAAGCCATTCAGTTGCACCCGCTGGCTTGTGCCGCTTTTAACGCCGACTTTGACGGTGACCAGATGGCGGTTCACCTGCCTTTGGGCAATGCAGCCATTCTGGAGGCCCAAATGTTGATGTTGGGTTCTCAGAATATCTTGAACCCTGCCAACGGAGCACCCATTACTGTTCCCTCGCAGGATATGGTTCTGGGACTCTATTATATGACCAAAATGCGTCCCGGAGCCCGGGGAGAGGGCTTGGTCTTTTATTCGCCCGAGGAGGCAAAAATTGCCTACAACGAAGGCAAGGTGGAGTTGCACGCTAAGGTTAAGGTGAAAGATTATGACCTTAATGAAAGTGGAACCCCTGAACTGATGATGGTCGAAACGACTGTGGGACGTATACTTTTTAACGAAGTGACCCCCAAAGAAGTGGGCTTTATCAATGAATTGTTGACCAAGAAGGCGCTTCGTGACATTATTGGTTATGTACATAAAACCTGTGGTACACCCGCCACGGCGCAATTCCTCGATGACATCAAAGGCCTGGGTTATAAGCTGGCCTTCCAGGGCGGCTTGTCCTTTAACCTCGAAGACGTGATTATTCCGGCTGAGAAGGATGCCTTGGTACAATCGGGTTACGATGAAGTGGAAGAGGTGGTGAACAACTACAACATGGGTTTCATTACCAACAACGAGCGCTACAATGCCATCATTGACATTTGGACGCACGTAAATGCCCGTTTGACCCACACCCTGATGGAGCAGTTGAGTTCCGATCAGCAGGGTTTCAATTCGGTGTACATGATGTTGGATTCCGGTGCCCGTGGTTCAAAAGAACAGATTCGTCAGCTTTCCGGTATGCGTGGTCTGATGGCCAAGCCCCAGAAGTCCGGCGCCGAAGGTGGTCAGATTATTGAAAACCCGATTTTGTCGAACTTTAAAGAAGGCTTGTCGGTACTCGAGTACTTTATTTCTACCCACGGTGCCCGTAAGGGTCTGGCCGATACCGCGCTTAAAACCGCAGATGCCGGTTATCTGACTCGTCGTTTGGTCGATGTGTCTCAGGACGTAATCATCAATGAGGAGGACTGTGGAACACTGCGAGGGCTTACCGCTACTGCACTCAAGAACAATGAGGAAGTGGTTGCTTCCTTGTATGAGCGCATACTGGGTCGTGTATCCGTGCACGATGTCTACAATCCCACTACCGGTGATGTAATTGTCAAGTCGGGTGAAGAAATCTCCGAAGTGGCTGCCAAAATCATAGATGGTTCGCCCATCGAAAGAGTGGAGATTCGTTCTGTATTGACCTGTGAATCCAGGAAAGGAGTTTGTGCCAAGTGTTATGGTCGCAACCTGGCTACCGGTCGCATGGTACAAAAAGGTGAGGCTGTGGGTGTAATTGCTGCCCAGTCCATCGGTGAACCTGGTACCCAGTTGACGCTGCGTACCTTCCACGTTGGGGGTACTGCTTCCAACATTACTTCAGAAAACAGTATGTTGGCGAAGTACGAGGGTCGTGTCGAAATTGACGAGTTGCGTACCGTACCTTCCACCACGGCAGAAGGAACTGAAGTGGATGTGGTGATTGGTCGTTTGGCCGAGATGCGTATCGTCGATAAAAACACCAACATTGCCCTCACTACCCAGCCGATACCTTATGGCGCCAAACTGTACATTAAGAACGGAGCGGAAGTGGCTAAAGGTGATTTGGTTGCGGAGTGGGATCCATGGAATGCCTCGATCATTAGTGAGAAAAAGGGTAAGGTGCAGTTCGACAACCTCGTTGATGGAGTAACCTTCAAAGAAGAGTCGGATGAGCAGACCGGTTTCCGTGAAAAAGTAATTATTGAAAGTCGCGATAAAACCAAAAACCCCAGTGCCCGTATTGTGGACGACAAGGGTGAGGTGTTGCGAACTTACAACCTGCCTGTTGGAGCGCACATTTCTGTAGATGAGGGAGAGGAAATCAAACAGGGCCATATCCTGGCTAAGATTCCTCGTGCCATGGGCCGTTCCGGTGACATCACCGGTGGTCTGCCCCGCATTACCGAGCTTTTTGAGGCCCGTAATCCTTCCAATCCTTCGGTTGTTTCTGAGATCGACGGAGAGGTTACCTTCGGGAAAATCAAGCGGGGTAATCGTGAAATCATTGTAACTTCAAAAACCGGAGAGGTTAAGAAGTATCTGGTTCCGCTGTCTAAGCAGATACTGGTGCAGGAGAACGATTATGTTCGTGCCGGTATTCCGTTGTCAGACGGCGCCATTACACCTGCCGACATTCTGGCGATTAAAGGGCCCACTGCTGTTCAGGAGTACATTGTTAACGAAGTACAGGATGTTTACCGTCTTCAGGGGGTAAAAATCAACGATAAGCACTTCGAAATCATTGTGCGTCAGATGATGCGTAAGGTGGAGATTGACGATCAGGGAGACACCCGCTTCCTGGAGCGTCAGATTGTCGACAAGATTGAGTTCATGGAAGAGAACGATGAGATCTGGGGTAAAATGGTGGTAGAAGATTCCGGTGATTCGCAGAGTCTGCGTCCTGGCCAGATCATTACTGCCCGTCGCCTGCGCGATGAGAACTCTCAGTTGAAGCGTCGGGACTTGAAATTGGTACAGGCCCGTGAAGCGGTTCCGGCCACTTCCAGTCAGGTTTTGCAGGGTATCACCCGTGCGGCCTTGCAGACCAAGAGCTTTATGTCGGCAGCGTCCTTCCAGGAAACCACTAAGGTGTTGAACGAGGCGGCCATTCAAGGTAAGATTGATGTTCTGGACGGCTTGAAGGAGAATGTGATCTGTGGTCACTTGATTCCTGCAGGAACCGGATTGCGCGATTACGATAAAATTGTTGTCGGTTCGCGTGAGGACTATGAGAAATTGGTAGGTGGAAATAAGTTCGAAAGTGAGACGGTTTACGAATAGAACTTTGGCTTACACTTGCTTCAAATATGGAAAGGCCATTCCCCCGGGAATGGCCTTTTTTATGACCGACTGTCTAAAAAACGCTATCTTTAGGATCGAAAAAAAAACAGCACTTATGGAAGATCCCAAAAAAGCACAGCAATTGAAAATTGAATTGAACGAGGAAATTGGTCAAGGCATCTACTCCAATCTGGCCATCATCAGTCACTCCCCCTCGGAGTTTGTACTGGATTTTGTACGGGTAATGCCTGGCGTTCCCAAAGCTCAGGTGAAATCCCGCATCGTTTTAACCCCGGAGCATGCCAAGCGCTTGCTGCACGCCTTGCAGGACAATATTTCGCGCTACGAAAAGCATTTTGGTCCGGTGAAAGACATCAAAGACGGGTCGGCCGGCTTCAATCCCCTGCCTTTTTCAGCTCCCGGTGGACAGGCCTGAGAGCCGTTGATGGGTAAATAAAAGCAAAAAGAAGTGCTATGAGATTGCGCATGCGGTGGCTGATGTTTGTTTTTCCCTTGTTCTTGTGTTGCAGTCCCCTTGCTTCAGAGGCCGGCCTGCGCCTGGGTGCCGAGCGGACTGAGTTGTGGAAGCCGCTGCTCGAAGGGAAGCGGATTGGCCTGTTGGTGAATCACAGTTCCATGGTGGGGCCCAACCACCTGCTCGATACCATGTTAACGCTGGGCCTGGATGTACAACGTATTTTTGTTCCCGAACACGGCTTTCGTGGAGATGCCGATGCAGGTGCCCACATTGCCGACGGTCGCGACCAGCGCAGTGGTTTGCCCATAGTCTCTCTTTATGGTGCTTCAAAAAAGCCCTCTCCCCAACAGTTGGAAGGTTTGGATGTGCTGGTTTTTGATTTGCAGGATGTGGGGGTGCGTTTTTATACCTATGCTTCCAGTATGCATTATTTGATGGAGGCCTGCGCCGAAGAGGACTTGCCTGTGGTGGTTTTCGACAGGCCCAATCCCAATGGCGACTACATCGACGGGCCGGTGCTCGACCTGGCTTTTCGCTCCTTTGTGGGGATGCACCCCCTTCCGGTGGTGCATGGCTTGACGCTGGGCGAGTTGGCCGAAATGATCAATGGGGAGGGCTGGTTGAAGGACGGTGTGGTTTGTGACCTTACCGTGGTGGAGATGGCCAATTATCGGCACGACAGTCCTTACCAGCTTCCACTGCCGCCTTCGCCCAACTTGCCGAATGCCTTGAGCATACGGCTCTATCCCTCACTTTGCCTCTTTGAGGGTACGGAGGTCAGCATAGGGCGAGGCACCCCCTTCCCCTTTCAGGTAGCCGGATATCCCGATCCTTCCTTCGGCTCCTTTACTTTCACACCCCAGAGCAGTGCCGGAGCTTCGGAGCCCCTGCAAGAGGGGCAGCTTTGCTACGGCATCGATTTGCGTGGGGAGGAGGGACTGGATCATCGCTTTACCCTGAAGTACCTACTGACCTTTTATGAAAAATCTGGACGTAAGGCCGATTTTATCTCGCGCCGTCGTTTTTTTAATCTGCTGGCCGGCAGTGACCGCTTGCTGCAACAAATCGAAAGCGGCATGGGTGAAGCGGAAATCCGTGCCTCCTGGGAGGATGAGCTGGCTGCTTACAGCCGTTTGCGTGCCCGCTACCTACTGTATCCCTAAATTGTGAATATAGGCCTAAACCAAGTTAATCTGCACTTTTATGCGCTCCCTTATTTTTTTTAGCTCTCTTTTTTTGTTGTTGTCCTTTTTGCGCTGTCAGCCTCCTTTGGTCGGGGCTGAGCCGCCCGCTGCCCCCCTGGTGTTTACGCCCGCTTTGGTGTACGATTCGGCCCGGCATTGGGTCGATTCGGTGTACCTAAGCATGAGCGAGGAAGAGCGCATTGCGCGGCTCTTCTGGCTGGCAGTGGAGCAGGTGGATCAACCGGCAGCCTATGCCCGCTTGCGGCCTCAGGTGAAGCGTTACCAGCCGGGAGGTGTGTTGCTCATGGGCATGCCCTTGGAACGGGTGTCTGAAGTGGTCAGTGATTTACAGTCGCTCAGCAAACGGCCTATGCTGGTGTCGGTCGACGGAGAATGGGGGGCCGCCATGCGTTTCAAGGACTTGCCCGCCTTTCCTTATGCCATGACTTTGGGGGCTCTGGCCAACGACAGCCTGGTTTACCTTGTGGGACTTGAAATTGCCCGTCAAATGCGCATGCTGGGTATCCATGTAAACATGGCTCCCGTGGCCGATGTGAACAGCAATCCCGACAATCCCATCATTGGGCATCGCTCCTTTGGGGAGCAAGCCGAAAATGTAGCACGAAAATCCGTAGCCTATATGCGGGGGCTGCAGGATGGCGGCGTAATGGCGGTAGGCAAGCATTTTCCGGGGCATGGAGATACCGACAGCGATTCGCACCATACGCTGCCTGTGGTCAAACATAATCGGGCATTGCTCGACAGCACCGATCTGCTTCCCTTTAAAGCAATGATTGAGGCTGGTTTATGGGGGATGATGACGGCGCACATTGAGGTGCCTGCGCTGGATGGCAGAGCCGGCCTTCCGGCCAGTTTTTCGGACAGCATTGTAAAGGGACTCTTGCGTGAGGACCTGGGTTTTGAGGGTTTGGTGCTGACCGATGCGCTGAATATGCAGGGCGCCAGGGTGATGGGGCGACCCGGAGAGGTGGATATGCTTGCCCTGAAGGCCGGCAACGATGTGGTGGAATTTACCGAAGATTTACCAGGGGCCATTGCGGCTGTTAAAAAGGCTTTGGCCGACAGTCTGCTTTGTCCCCATGAAATGGAGGCAAAATGTCGGCGTGCGCTTGCCTTTCAGTATTGGCTCAGTGAGCGCCCTCAAGTAAAGGGGGTGGACAGTGTCTTGCATACCGATGAAACGCTTGCATTAAACCGGCTTTTGTATGAGGCTGCGCTCACGGTTTTGCACAATGAGGCGGTACTGCCCTTTGCTTCAAAACGCCTGGATCAGCAGGAGGTTCTGCTTTTGGGGACGGCTCCTGTTTTGCGCGACTCCTTGCGGTCGTTGGGCTTAAAGGTACAAAATCTGGCCTTGCACGACCCTGCCGCTTTCAGGCGGCAGTTGGCTGGCGTAGGGGAGGAGGTCGGACTTATTTTTGTGATTGGCGACAGCCAGTGGGGACGTCGTGCTGCCAATGCTGCGCTGAGGCAGGAAGTGATTCAGTTGCTCAAGCGAAAGCAGGCGCTCACGGTGTTTATGGGCAATGCCTATCATCTGGCTCCCTGGCGGGAACTGGATGCTTCAGGGGCTCTCGTTTTGGCCTACGAGAACAACGACAGAACCCAGGAGGCTGTATGGCGTTTGCTGACCGGCCATATTGGCGCAAATGGTCGTTTGCCGGTGAGTATTAGTCAATGGTATGCTGCGGGCAGCGGCATCGATTTGGCGCCCCTAAAGCCTTAAGCAGTGGCGTTGAACTTGTGGTAGGTCTGCCCGGGCAGTTTCTCTCTTATCTGGTTGGACGGCGACGGGTGCCCCGGATGGCTTGCGCAGTCCATGGGTCGTCGGGCCATACGTGTTTGGGGTAGCGGTTACGCAATTCCTTTCGAACCTCAAAGTAGGTGTTGTTCCAAAAGCTTTGTAGATCGCTGGTTACCTGTACGGGTTTAAAGCCGGGCGACAGGAGGTGCAGGAGTACGTTTTGACGTCCCTCATTTACCGTGGGAGTTTCAGCCAGGCCAAAAAGCTCCTGGAGACGGACGGCCAATACCGGGGCGCTGCCGTCGCTTTGGTACGACAGCTTGATCAGGGAGCCACTGGGGACCGGCAGACGTTCCGGGGCCAGGTGGTCTAAGGACTTTTGCCGGGTAGGACTCAGGTGGTAATGGAGGACTTCTTTTAAGTTTATTTTTTTTAGTTCTTCGTTTTTACGGAGGCCGTTGAGGTAGGGGGCCAGCCACTCCCTGCATTGTTTCAGGAGGTGGGTGGTGCTTACATCGGGCCAGTCTTCTTTCGGGCGCCAACGGGCAAGACACTGTACCCGGTTTTGCCATTGGGTGACTTCTTCGTTGAAATCGAGCAGATGGGCGCCTTCTTTTTCCAGCACCCGGCACAGCGCTTCCGTGATTTGTTCGGGGCAGGGGTTTTTAAGGGGTCGGGTTTGTAAAACAAGACCGCCAATGCGTAATTCCTCAGCGGCAATCAGTCCCCCCTTTCTGGTTTCCCATGCAATGTTCTCCACAGTCTTAACCATGGGTGCCAAATCACGTGGATTCAGGGGGGCTGCTAAGAAAATTTTTCCGGTGCCTTCTCTGGCATCGAGGTGGGCTACCGCCAGCCAGGCTTCGTGGGCCAGATCGTCGGTGTGCGCCACCATGGCACAGCTGCCGTTGGAGAGTTGAAATTGCGCATTGTTGCCCGGTCGGGCCGATGCAATGCGCTCGGGAAAGGCGTGGACCAGCAACAGGCCCGTATCGTAGGCGTCGAAGGGCCCGTTCTCGGTTATTGTGTTCATCAGGCGGGCATAGGCATCGGCTACTTTGATCAGGCGCTTCCATTCTCGCACTTCCCGGCCTGCGGCGCGCATGCGTCTTAGTTTTTCTATGCGCAGATTAATGTCGATGCCTGCTTCGCGCGACAAAGGATCGCGTTCTTCCAATACGGCGGCCAGGTCGACCGCCAGGGCCAGGGTGTGACTTTCGCGTGCCTTCAGCAACATGTGGGCCAGGCGCGGATGGCATGGCAGGAGGGCCATTGCTTTTCCGTGGGGGGTAATGGTGTCGTTTTCAAGGGCCCCAAGTTGACTGAGGGTATCCCGGGCCTGGGCAAGATGAGCGGGTGGTGGGGGCGTGGGCCAGCTGAGGGAGAGGGGGTCTTTAATGCCCCAACGGGCCAGATCAAGTACGACCGGTGCCAGGTCGGAGTCGGCTATTTCCGGTAGGCGATGTTCAGCCAGGCGCTCGTCGTCGGCCTTGCTCCAAAGGCGGTAGCATTTACCCGGCCCTAAGCGTCCTGCCCGTCCCGCCCGCTGGTCGGCCCGGTCCCGTGAAATCTCCACGGTGGTTAGGCGGGAGAGGCCCGAGCCGGGGTCAAAGCGCAGGGTGCGTGCATAGCCACTGTCGATGACCACCTGCACGCCTTCGATGGTCAGGGAGGTTTCGGCCAGGTCGGTGGCCAGCACTACTTTTCGCCGTCCCTTGCGATCGGGCACAAGGGCTGCCTGCTGGGCCCCAAAGGGCAATTGTCCGTACAGCGGATGCAGCGCCACCTGCGGCAGCAGGGGGCGTAAGAGGGTTTCGCAACGACGAATTTCTGCTTCGCCGGGCAAGAATACCAGCAGGTCGCCCTTATCCTTTTGCAGGGCATGGTGAACCGCCCTGGCGGCCACCTCGGGCAGGATGCTGAGTTCCCGCTTTTCGCCGTACAAAACAGTCACCGGGTACTGTCGGCCCTGGCTTTCGAGGACAGGTGCCTGCAGCATTTCGGCCAAGTGGGGCACGTTGAGGGTGGCCGACATAATGACCATCCGAAGGTCGCTGCGCAGCACCTGTTGGGCTTCGCGACTGAGTGCCAGGGCCACATCGGCAAAGATGCTCCGCTCGTGAAATTCATCAAAGAGCAGGAGGCCTACGCCCTCCAGGGCATTGTCGGACTGGAGCATACGGGTGAGGATGCCTTCGGTGAGGACTTCGATGCGGGTTGCCTTGCTGATTTTTTGCTCAAAACGGATGCGGTAGCCTACGGTCTGACCCACCTCCTCACCCAGCAACTGCGCCATGCGGGTGGCGATGGTCTTGGCAGCAAGGCGTCGGGGTTCGAGCATCAGTATTTTTTGAGAGCCCAGCCAATCCTCCTCCAATAAGGCCAGAGGAAGGAGGGTGCTCTTTCCTGCCCCGGGAGGGGCACTCAGCAACAGGGTGTTGTGTTGGCGAAGGTGGTCCCTAAGGGCCGGAAGTTGTGCTACAATGGGAAGTTCCCGGGTGGCAGCATGCGTGCTCCAGTCGATATACGGCATAATGGTTTTGCTCAAATTGCTGCTGCAAAGATAAAGAAGCAAAAGCATTTTACGGGGCAAAAGAAAGCCCGATAAACTTTGTTGTTCATCGGGCTTTCAGCATCACAGGTCCAGGTAAAGAAGGAGGGGGTTATTTGGTCGGGTGCGCACCAATATAGGGCTTTTGCTTTTTGCTGTGTTGGAGCAGCTTTTGCACGCGAGAAGGCAGGGCGACAGCACGTTCGTGTCCCGGAAAAGTTGGCAGGAGTTCGTAGTTTGCTGTGTGCAGGCCTTTAAATAGCGAAATGCTGCCCAGGAGGTAGTCTGCGCTTTTTTCATTCATAGCGGGCAGCGCTTCTTTGAAGGCCGCCAGGTTTTTGAAGCTCTGGTGGCAGTTCTCTTCTGCCGGGAGGGGGCTCCAATAAATCAGGTCCTCGCCAAAGGCGGGGTTGGTCACAAACACATTGCCGTCCATGCTCTTGACGGGGTTGTCGCTGAGGGTTTCGCAGAGTTCCGGAGTTTGCCACACCTTGATGAAGGGTCTGAGATACTCAGAGGTGGCGACAAAGAGGTTATTGGTCAGTACATGGTCGTAACGTTCATCGACATCTGGGCCGGAAGCCGGGTGCCAGCCGAAATGATCGCCCTGCGCACTTCGTGGCGTACGGGCAATTGTTGCAGCACTGTTTACAAAGGTGTTCTGATAAACCTCAGCTCCGGAGGAATTAAGAATAAATACGCCCTGGTCGCAGTTGATGAATTCATTGCCCGCAACAGTCACCCCTTTAGAAATTTCAAAGAAAAAGGCATTGTCGCCCGCCCAGGGCGTACTGGCGTTAAAGGGGATGCGGCGACTGCCCACATTTTGCAGACGGTTGTTGGTGAAAACGCCATCGACATTGCCCACATCGTACCAAATGCCGTTAGAATTTTCGAGATCGGTCACCAGGTTGTCGTTACATACCACATCGTAGCATTGGTTAAAGATCTTTACAGCAGCAGGGAAATAGCCGGTGATGTTTTCGATGTTGTTGCGCGTGAAAATGTTGCGTTCGAGTAAAACATTGCTGGAGCTCAGGATGAAAACCCCTTCGGTGCTGGTGTCGCTGACCAGGCAGTTGCGCATGGTAAAATCGTCGCCCCGGAAGTAGCCACCCACTCTGGAACAGAAGGAAATGGTGACATGCTCCAGGGTGGTGCCGGTTACCCTTTTGCCGTGCTCATGACGGGCTGAAACCCGTTCGGGGTTGGTGCCGTCAAATTCGAAGGCGCGGTAAGCGTATTGGGTAAAGGTGATTCCTTTAATGCTTGGCCCTTTCTGATCCGATTCCAGGCCGTTGAGCGGGCCATCTACGCGATGGATGGCCACGTCAAAGGCGGTGATTTCCATCTGGTGCTTTTCGGGATCAAGGCCTACATAGATGCGCTTTTTGTCGTAATCGACAAAAAAATGGTCAGCGTCCACTTCACCCAACCAGCCGGCCGATTGTAAAAAGCGCCCGTCGGCAAAAACCATGTCGTTGTTGAAACGGTGCAGCGGCGTCTGTCGCCCTGCGTTATGAAATACCCACCAGTCCTCCGGTGCCATAGGAAACAAAGTCTCCCATTCGGTCATCCAGAGTCCCCGACCCAGGTCGGTCCATTCCCTGGCTTCCAGAGTGCCTTTCAGCTCCACCTGCTCGTCGCCAAAGGGCTGCATGGTGATGCCCTGGTTCAATAAAAGGTTGCCGCTGCGGTAGGTGCCGCCGCGCAGAACGATGGCGTCGCCCGATTTAACTTTTTCAAAGGCAGCCTCGATGGTGGTGGGCGCGGTCAGATGGGTGCCTGTTGCTTCGGGGTTGCCATTGGGGGCAACAAACCAGGTTCGGCCCTCGACTTTGGGAAGTTCGTATTTTTGGGGTAGCGGACCGTAGGGTCCACCGCTTGGCTGGGCCATCAGGGAGAAGCCCTGAATGAGCCAGAGTCCTGCCAAAACCAGGAGGCTGTGCATGAAATTGTGCTGTCTTTTCTGCATGGTCGTTAAATGCTGTAGTTTGCTTAAAAGTAAGAGAAATGGAAACAGCTGAAGCCGTGCAGCAAAAAATTTCCTCTAAATAAAAGCTTTTGTCCACCCCACCACCACTACAACCGGAATGTCTCCCTTATTAAATCATTTTTTCTACATGGTTTGGGTCACTTTGTTGTATCTTACCAACTGTATTTCTTAATTCACCAGCTATGCGAAATTTGTTGTTTGCAGTCTTTCTGTCGTTGTCACTTTGTGCTTGCAGTAATCCGGAAAACAAAAGTTCCGAACTCATCTTGTGGTATCCCCGTCCTGCCACTGAGTGGGAGGAGGCTTTGCCCATAGGTAATGGACGAATAGGGGCCATGATTTATGGCGGCGCAGAAAGAGAGCAGCTGCAACTCAACGAAGAAACCCTTTGGGCAGGTGAGCCGGGCAACAACGTGTCCTATGGCTTTAAAGAGATCTTACCGGAGGTGCGTCGCCTTGTGTTTGCGGGTGAGTACCGCGAGGCCAACGAGCGGGTTATGGAGGTGGTTCCAAGGCAGGCTAAGGCCAATAATAATTATGGGATGCCCTATCAAGCCCTGGGTGATTTGTTTATTCACTTTCCCGGTCACCATTCGCCCATCAATTATCGTAGGGAGTTGGACTTGTCTACCGCCTTGAGCACGGTCAGTTACCAGGTCGAGGGAGTCACTTTTACCAGACGTTACCTGAGTTCCTTTGACGACCAGGTAGTGGCCGTTCAAATTTATGCTTCTGAGCCCGGTCAGCTGACCTGCAGTGTGGAGCTGTCCTCGATTCAGCCAAGTCACTCCTTGCGGGTGGACGACAACTGTTTGGTAATGGAAGGGTGGGGTACCGCCCATGAGAACAAGCAAGGCAGGGTGAAGTTTGAAAGCCGATTGCTGCCTGTGTTGGCTGGCGGATCGCTTGAGTTTAACGAGAATACTGTGGAGGTGAGTGCCGCAGACACCCTTACCTTGTACTTGTCCATGGCCACCAATTTCCGTAATTACAAGCATCTCGACAAGGACCCTTCCGCCCTTAACCAGCAACGCATCCATGCCGTTCAGGGTAAGACTTTTGATGCCGTTCAACAACAACACCAACAAAGCTACAAAAAGCTGTTTGATCGGGTTTCGCTTGATTTGGGACGCACCGATGCAGCTGACCTGCCAACCGATGAGCGTGTAAAAGGTTTTAAAAGCGGTGAAGATCCCCATTTGGCTGCTCTGTATTTTCAGTTTGGTCGCTATTTGTTGATTTCGTCTTCCTTTCAGGGAACGCAACCAGCTAATTTGCAGGGGATATGGAACAAGGAGTTGTTTCCTGCATGGGACAGTAAGTATACGGTCAACATCAATACCGAAATGAATTATTGGCCCGCGGAACCAACGGCCTTGCCGGAGTGCCACCAGCCACTGTTTGCTATGTTGAAGGATCTTTCAGAAAGTGGTGCTGAAACGGCCCGGGAGATGTATGGTGCCCGCGGCTGGGTGTTGCATCATAATACCGATTTGTGGCGAATTACGGGCATCGTAGATGGGGCCATTTATGGCATGTGGCCAATGGGGGGCGCTTGGTTGAGCACGCATTTGTGGCAGCATTATCAATTCTATCCAGATACGGCGTTCTTGCGTGTGCATTATCCGGTTTTAAAAGGAGCTGCTTTGTTCTTTGTCGATGTGCTTCAAAAGGATCCCCACACGGGTTACCAGGTGGTGGTCCCCTCCAAGTCGCCCGAGAACCGACATCCGGCAGGGGTAACCATAGCTGCAGGGGCTACAATGGATAATCAACTGTTGTTCGACCTTTTTACAAGTGTTATAAAAGCAGCCGATGTTTTGGATGTCGATGATGAGTTGGCGGATACCCTGCGGCAGCTGCGTGCAGAACTGCCACCTATGCAAACAGGCCGTTTTGGCCAACTGCAGGAGTGGATGCACGACTGGGATAATCCGGAGGACCGGCATCGGCATGTATCGCATTTGTATGGCTTGCATCCGGGCAACCAAATATCCCCCTATCGCACTCCGGAACTTTTTGCTGCTGCACGTACAAGCTTGGAGCATCGAGGCGATCAAAGTACCGGGTGGTCGATGGGCTGGAAGGTGAACTTTTGGGCGCGTTTGCAGGATGGGAATCGGGCCTACAAGCTTATTGAGGACCAGCTGAGTCCGGCTCCGCTGGATAAGAAGGGGGAACAGGGAGGGACCTATCCCAATTTGTTTGATGCGCATCCGCCTTTTCAGATCGATGGTAATTTCGGGTGCACGGCAGGAATTGCTGAAATGTTACTGCAGAGTCACGATGGCGCCTTACATCTTTTGCCCGCTTTGCCTGATGCCTGGCCACAGGGCTCGGTAAGTGGCCTGCGTGCCCGGGGTGGTTTTGGGGTGGATTTAAGTTGGGCCGAGGGACATTTGAGGGAGGTGGTGATTTATGCCACACAGGACGGGGTGTGTCGTGTGCGCAGCCCACAAAGGCTCATCGAAAACCAGGGCTTGCGCAAGGTGGATGCTGCTTCGCCATCGCTCAATCCCCTTCTTAGCGTGGCCGCCACAGCAGAACCCCTGGTGCATTTTCCCGAGCAAATTGAATACCGGAAGCTAGCCCCCACTTATATCTATGAATTGGATGCGCGCGCCGGGCAGAAATATCGTTTCAGCACCCATCCTTGAGTTTTTGTGCTTCGGCAGTTTGTGGGCGGAGTTTGTATAGGCAGTTTTTTTCACTGAGCTCCATTTCGAGCACCCTTACCACCAGTAGGTTGACGATGATTTTTTCGGCTGTCCAGCGGTTGATGCCCGCCAGTCGCTGAAAGCCACTCATGCTTATGGCGGGATGCTCAGAGAGGTGCGAGAGTAAAATATTTTCGGCCTGGGTCATTTTGAGG
>DUOK01000159.1 GCA_012838865.1 Bacteroidales bacterium
AAATGGCAGAAGAAAGAGTGATGATCGAAATGGAGTACCTGCTTAATACTACTCCTGGCATCCTGTTTAACAGACTCAGTACTGCCAGCGGGTTAAGTGAATGGTTCGCCAATGACGTAGGGGTGGAAGGAAAGGTGTATACTTTTAAGTGGGAAGGCAGCACGCAACGTGCAGAGCAAACGTTGCGAAAGGATAACAAACTGGTTCGCTTTAATTGGCTGGACGAAGATCTGGAAGGTGCCTGGTTCGAATTTCGCATTAATGTGGACGAACTTACAGGAGATGTAGCGCTTCACGTCGTTGATCATGTGGAAGAGGATGAGCAGGAAGACAGTATTGAACTTTGGAATCGGCAAATTGAAATTTTGAAGCACGGTTTGGGTTCCCTGTAGTTTTTGGCTCATTATTTGATTTGTAATCATTAAATTTGCACCCGGGCACGGTTCATCGTGCTGCGGGTGTTTTGTTGAAATGCTTATGAAGAAACTGCATTTGTTCGTATTCAGGAGTTATGCCGGTCCCCTGGTAATGACCTTCTTTATTGCCATGTTTATTTTGGTTATGCAGTTCTTATGGCGTTATGTCGACGATCTGGTAGGGAAGGGTTTGGAGTGGACAGTTTTGGTAGAGCTTTTGTTCTATGCGTCGCTGCAGGTTGTTCCCATGGCGCTGCCCCTGGCCATATTGTTGGCGGCACTGATGACCTTTGGTAATTTGGGGGAGAATTACGAGTTGACTGCCTTAAAGGCTGCCGGAGTTTCACTCCCTCGAATAATGAAGCCTCTGGTCATTTTAACAGTGGTTATTTCGGGTCTGGCCTACGCCTTTTCCAATAATGTGCTTCCGGTGGCCAATTTGAAACTGGTCAGTATCTTGCACGGTATTCGGGAAACCCGCCTGGAGCTGGATATTAAGGAAAGGGTTTTTTATCAGGGGGTGGATGATTTCAGCATAAAAGTGGAAGAGAAGGATCAGGAAAGCAATTTGCTGAGGGAGGTGATGATTTACGATCACCGCGATCGTTTGGCCGCCAACAGCAATGTAACCATGGCCGACTCAGGGAGATTGCAAGTTTCGGCCGATAAGAAGCACCTGATGTTGACTTTGTTTGACGGGATTACTTATGACGAGCGGATTTCTCCGGAGATGAATGCAAAGCGTTCGCGTCAGCAAAGGAAGGACAACAGCATGTATCGGGTGGACCGCTTTGCCGAACAGGTAGCCATCATGCAGTTACAGGGCTTTGATTTTTCGAAAACCGATGAGAATCTTTTTAGGGGTGGTGACCGTATGAAAAATCTGTCTCAACTTACCCATGATTTGGACTCCATCCGTACAGAACGTAACGTTTATGTATCTTCCCTGGAGGAACGCTCCTCAGCAACCCATTTCAACCGGGTGCCCCTTGTGCGGGAGCGACGTCTTAATGCCGTAGACAGCGCCGAAGTGATCAATGCCGATTCTGTATTTTACAGCCTGGAGGCCAACCGGCGTTTGTTGGTAGCGCAAAATGCCATTCGTGCGGCCAGGGATCACAAGCAGCTTATCGACGATCAAATGCGCTTCATTGAGCGGGAAGACGTGCGGGTGCGCAGACACTTGATGGAAATGCACCGCAAATTCACTTTGTCTTTTGCCTGTCTCATCTTCTTTTTTATAGGTGCTCCGCTAGGGGCGATTATCCGTAAGGGGGGACTGGGTATGCCCGTGGTAATATCCATCTTCTTTTTCATAGTATATTATGTTATCGACACCATGGGGGTTAAGTTTGCCAGGGATGGGGTGTGGCACGTATATCAAGGGATGTGGTTGTCTTCTGCAGTCCTCCTTCCGGTAGGCATCTTTCTTACCTATAAGTCGGCCACCGACTCCGCCTTACTTAATGCCGATGTATATTACGCCGCCCTGCGAAAGTTCAGGGAGCGTTATTTAAGAAAATAAAAATTGATAAAATGTCATTAAACGAAGCGTTTCAGTTAAATACCATTGATGAAGCCATTGCTGCCATAAAAAAGGGCGAGTTGATTATTGTAGTAGATGATGAAGACCGTGAGAATGAAGGAGATTTTATAGCAGCGGCCGAGTTGATAACCCCCGAAAAGGTCAATTTTATGGCTAAGTACGGAAGGGGACTCATCTGCGCCCCTTTGTCGGAACGCAGGTGCAAAGAACTGGACCTGGAAATGATGGTGGGACGAAACACCTCCTTGCACGCCACTCCATTTACTGTTTCGGTAGATTTGCTGGGAGAGGGTTGTACCACAGGGATTTCTGCTTCCGACCGTGCCAAAACGCTGCGCGCTTTAGCCAAACCTGAGACGACTGCTGAAGAGCTGGGGCGTCCCGGGCACATCTTCCCCTTGATGGCAAAAGAAAGAGGCGTCATTCGTCGTGCCGGTCACACCGAGGCTGCCGTTGATTTGGCCCGTTTGGCTGGTTTGCAACCGGCCGGCGTTTTGGTCGAAATAATGAACGACGATGGCACGATGGCCCGCTTGCCCCAATTGATGGAAATGGCCAAAAAATTTGATTTGAAAATCATCGCCATTCGTGATTTGATAGCCTATCGTTTGAAACAGGAAAGTTTGGTAGAGAAGGGGGTTGAGGTGCATTTGCCCACCGTTTATGGTGACTTCCGCTTTATTCCCTTCAAACAAAAGTCCAACGGACTGGAGCACATGGCCTTGATCAAGGGAGAATGGGAGCCCGGTGAGCCTGTTTTGGTGCGCGTACATTCAAGTTGTGCCACCGGCGATATTTTCGGATCCTTACGATGTGAGTGTGGGGAGCAGTTGCACAAGGCTATGGAAACCATCGAAAAGGAGGGGCGTGGTGTTATTGTATATATGAATCAGGAAGGACGTGGCATTGGCTTAATGAGCAAGATTGCCGCTTACAAACTTCAGGAAGAAGGCTTAGACACAGTGGATGCCAATGTAGAATTGGGCTTTGAGGCCGATGAGCGCGACTATGGTGTGGGTGCTCAAATTCTGCGTGAGCTGGGGGTTTGTAAAATGCGTCTGATGACCAATAATCCCATTAAGCGAATTGGACTCGAAGGTTATGGACTGGAGATTGTTGAGAACATTCCCATAGAGGTGCAGCCGAATACCTATAATGAGTATTATATGCATACCAAGAAAACCCGGATGGGGCACAATCTGCACTTTTTTAAGTATCAGAAAAAGTAGCTGCGTTGTACGGATAAAAAAAGTGGACGAAAGTCCACTTTTTTTATGTGGCGGGTGGCCCCCCTCAGGCCCCCCTCAGGCCCTCACGCCCTCAGGCTGCCTCAGGCCCCCAGGGTTGAAACCCTGGGTTATGATTGGGAGGAAGCGGTCAGGCGCTTAGCGCCTGTTTTGGAAAGCGGACTGAAGTCCGCAGCCTCGGGGCACCCGTGCCCCAGCGGCTCTGTCTTGAGGGTGCTGCCGCCGACCTGGGAGGCCTTGTGGGCGGGCGGACTGACGGTTTGGCAGGTAAGGGTGACAGACAGGGGTGGTTTTGGGGGCTTTGGGGTGTCATATTTGCATCAAAAGGGGGATTGTGTTGAATGGCACAGGCTTTGTTTATATCCTGCTGTCTGAATAAACAGCAACTCAAAATAACGGAATAAAATAAATTTTGAAATGGGAAAAATAATTGGAATTGACCTGGGTACTACCAACTCCTGCGTTTCAGTAATGGAAGGTAATGAGGCAGTTGTAATCCCCAACAGTGAAGGAAAAAGAACCACGCCTTCAATCGTAGCTTTTGTGGAGAATGGTGAGCGCAAAGTAGGAGACCCCGCTAAAAGGCAAGCCATTACCAATCCCGAAAAAACCGTTTACTCGATCAAGCGTTTCATGGGTACCATGTATGGCGACATCCCAAATGAGGTTACCCGTGTGCCTTATAAGGTGGTGAAGGGCGACAATAACACGCCCCGTGTGCAAATTGACGATCGGCAGTATTCTCCCCAGGAGATCTCGGCCATGGTGCTTCAGAAAATGAAGAAAACGGCCGAAGACTATCTGGGACAGGAAGTGTCTGAAGCCGTTATTACCGTTCCTGCCTATTTTAACGATGCGCAGCGTCAGGCCACCAAGGAGGCCGGAGAAATTGCCGGTTTGAAAGTGCGCCGTATTATCAACGAGCCCACCGCAGCTTCTTTGGCTTATGGTCTGGATAAGAAGGACCGCGACATGAAGGTAGCGGTGTTCGACCTTGGCGGGGGTACTTTTGACATCTCCATTCTGGAACTGGGCGACGGTGTTTTCGAGGTGAAATCGACCAACGGAGATACCCACCTGGGTGGCGACGATTTTGACGATGTCATCATCAACTGGTTGGCCGAAGAATTTCAAAAAGAGGAGGGTTTGGATCTGCGCAAAGATCCCATGGCTTTGCAGCGCCTGAAGGATGCTGCTGAAAAAGCCAAGGTGGAACTTTCGAGCAGTACAAGTACCGAGATCAACCTGCCTTACATTATGCCGGTGGACGGGATTCCTAAGCACTTGGTGAAGACCCTTTCCCGTTCGCAGTTTGAGCAGTTGGCCGATCGTTTGATCCAGCGTGCCATTGAGCCTTGTAAGTTGGCGCTGAAAGATGCCGGACTGACCGCTTCCGATATCGATGAGGTTATTTTGGTTGGAGGTTCTACCCGTATTCCTGCCATTCAGGAGTTGGTCGAGAATTTCTTCGGTAAAAAGCCCTCAAAAGGCGTTAACCCCGATGAGGTAGTGGCTTTGGGTGCTGCCATTCAGGGTGGTGTGCTTACCGGAGAGGTAAAGGATGTACTTTTGCTCGACGTAACCCCGCTTTCACTGGGTATTGAAACCATGGGTGGCGTAATGACCAAATTGATAGAATCAAACACCACCATTCCCACCAAAAAATCGGAAACCTTTACCACTGCAGCCGACAATCAGCCTTCGGTAGAGATTCATGTGTTGCAGGGTGAGCGCCCTATGGCTAAGGACAACAAAACCATTGGTCGTTTCCACCTCGACAGCATTCCCCCGGCACCTCGTGGTGTTCCGCAGATTGAGGTGACTTTTGACATCGACGCCAACGGGATTTTGCATGTTAAGGCCAAAGATAAGGGTACCGGTAAGGAGCAGAGCATTCGTATTGAAGCTTCCAGCGGTTTGTCCGATGAGGAAATCAAGCGCATGAAAGAAGAAGCCGATGCCAATGCCGAGGCCGACAAGCAGGCCAAGGAACGCATCGACAAACTGAATACTGCCGACAGTCTGATTTTCCAGACCGAAAAGCAACTGAAGGAGTTCGGCGATAAGTTGCCTGCCGATAAGAAGGAGCCCATTGAGGCTGCACTCAATAAGCTGAAGGAGGCGCACAAGGCCCAGGATATTGCCGCCATTGATGCAGCAACTACTGAGTTGAATACTGTTTTTCAGGCGGCCTCTCAGGATATGTACAACGCCAGTCAGGCCCAGGGCGGACAGCCCCAGGGAGATGCCGGTCAGGCTTCTTCGGGAGACAATAAGGGCGGCGACGACGAAGTCACCGATGTGGACTTCGAGGAAGTGAAATAAGTGGCTCGTTTCGGAATGGAACGGACATAAGATAGAGAAAAAGTCTCCCCAAGTGGGAGACTTTTTCTATTTTTACTTCTTAATAGTTTGGAATATGGAGCGAAAGATTTTTAGTCTGGTTTTACTGTTGTTGATGTTGGGGATGACGCATGCGGTGGCGCAGAGCGCTGCCCCCAATCATACCGATGCCGAGGGGCAAAGGCAGGGGCTTTGGGAAAGAAGCTATCCCAATGGACAGCTCATGTACCGGGCCACCTTTAAGGACAACCGTCCCGTGGGCGAAATGACCCGCTATCACGCCAACGGTCGGATGATGGCCCGGATAGTTTATGATGAAGACGGTCAGGTGGGAGCCGGTCAGCTCTTTGATGAGAACGGTCGTCTGGCAGCAGAGGGGGCTTACCATGGCAATGCCCGAACCGGACTGTGGAAGTTTTACAACAGTCGTGGCCGCTTGATTTCGGAGGAACATTTTGTCGACAATGAAAAGCATGGAGAGTCGGTGACTTATTATTCGAACGGTAAGGTGGCCGGCGTTTCGCAGTGGGCAGGTGGAAAACAAGAGGGGGAAGAAGTGGCCTATTATCCTTCGGGTGGAGTCCGACTCAAAGCCACTTATCGGAACGGTGTTTTGCATGGTGCCTACACGGTTTTTTATGAGAACGGTCGCCGCGAAATTCACGGCATGTATAGGGAAGGAGAAATGGAAGGGCCCTGGTTGTTTTTTAATGCGCTGGGGCATCTCGATTACAAGCTGACCTATGTTAATGGATCGGCTCAGGAACGGGAGTTTTTGGATAAGCAGCAGGAAGAGCGCTTCCGGATTTTTGAAGAAAACCGGGGGCGCTTGCGTGACCCGGAAGAATACAGTGCTTCACCGGAAGAGTATTTTTTAGGGCGATAAATAAGTAGAGCGTATAATGACACAGGCAGCTGGAATTTCTTTGTTGGAGCTGAATCAGCGCATTCGGGAGACCCTTAAGTCGAACCTGCCAACAGCGCTGTGGGTGCGTGCCGAAATTGCTGAGTTTAGGGAGCACCGCAATGGGCATTGCTATTTGGAGCTGGTAGAGAAAGACCCATCCGGCGACCAGGTGGTAGCTCGTTTGCGTGCCATGATCTGGGCCTATCAATACCGAAGCATCAAGCCTTTTTTTGAGACCGCAACCGGTCGCCCCCTGGGAAATGGTATCAAAGTTCTGGTTCAGGGCGTGGTCGATTTTCAGGAGCTCTACGGCATGAGTTTTCAAATTCGCAACATCGATCCGGCCTATACCCTGGGCGACCTGGAGCAGCGTAGGCAGGAGGTGCTGCAACGCTTACGTTCAGACGGTGTAATCAATATGAATAAAGGGCAGGAATTGCCCCTGGTTCCCCAGCGCATTGCAGTGATTTCATCGGAGACGGCAGCGGGTTATGGCGACTTTATTCAGCAGTTGAGCAACAATGCCTATGGCCTGAAGTTTTATTGCAAACTTTTTCCTGCTTTGATGCAGGGGGAGCAGGCGCCGTCTTCCATCATTTCAGCGCTGGACAGGATTTATGCCTATGAAGCACATTTTGATGTGGTGGTACTGATTCGTGGTGGTGGTGCGGCTCTGGATTTGTTGTGTTTTGACGATTACGATTTGGCTTACCACCTCACACAGTTTCCGCTGCCGGTGATTACCGGGATTGGGCACGATCGCGATGTGTCGGTGGCCGATATGGTGGCGCATACTTCAGCCAAGACGCCTACGGCGGTGGCTGAGTTTTTAATTTCAGGTGCAGCTGCTGTTTTGGAACGGGTGGAGGCGGCTGCTCGTTTATTGAAGACGGCAACACGGGAGCAGTTGCAGGGGCATCGCCAGGGCATGGATAAGCTGGCTTATCAAACTGCTCCGTTGGCACGTCGCCTGCTCAGCGACAGAAAGTATGCTTTGGCTACCCTGGCTCGTCGCTTGCCAAGTTTAGGTGCCTTGTTTTTGCAGCAGCAACACCAGCGTTTGATGCAGGCAGTGCGGGTGCTTCAGCAAGCCCCTGCCCGTCAGGTGGCGGATGGCCGTCGCGAGTTACAAAGGGCTTCAGAGCGTCTGGCAGGAGGCAGTCGTTCCGCCCTTAAGCGGGCGCAGGAAGGTATTCAAATGCTTGAACGTGCCAACCGCCTGAACGACCCGGTTGAGGTGCTTAAGCGGGGTTATTCGATGAGTTACAGCGGTGGAAAAGTTGTGAAGGAGGTAGCGGGACTGCAGCCGGGTGAGGTTTTGGAGACCGTTTTTCGGGACGGCAGGGTGCAGAGTAAGGTTATTGAAGTTAAAATCAAGGAATAATGGCAGAGGAAAATTTGACTTACAGCAAGGCTTTGGCCGAGATCGAGGAGACTTTAGGCCTTATGGAACGGGAGGCCCTGGATGTTGATGATTTGAGTTTAAAGGTTCGCCGTGTGGCGGAGTTGATTGGGTTTTGCCGGCAAAAGCTGCTTCAGACCGAAGAAGCTGTTGAGAAAGTGCTTAAAGATATTGAAGCCTAGCCTGGTTCTTGAAATTCCGGTCGGACTCACAAATCCTTTGGACCAAAGGACAGAGGCAGCAAGTCGTTGGCATTCGCAATTTTTAAGACTTCATTTTTTCCGGCCAGGAGCAAGGGGAAGGGGGCCTTGTTTCGGTGCGTACTTTCACTGATGACTTGTCTGCAGGCGCCACAGGGGGCAGCAATATTTGCTACCGGCTCTCCGTTTTTAAGAGCTGCTATGGCCATCGCCTTAATGGGGATGTCGGGGTAGTGCGTTCCTGCCCAAAAAAGGGCCACCCGCTCGGCACAGAGCCCCGAAGGATAGGCGGCGTTCTCCTGGTTGCTGCCGCTGACCACTTCTCCATTTTCGAGCAAAAGGGCTGCGCCCACTTGAAAACGAGAGTAGGGGGCATAGGCCTTGCCGGCAATCTCTCTGGCGGCCTCAATCAACTGGCGCTCCTCCTGTGTCAGCTCTTCAAGAGAAGTGTGTTTGCTGATTTTGATGCAAATGTTTTGTGTCTCCATTTCCCCCTGCTTAAGGTTTAACTCTCCGTCTTAGGTGCAGGCGATCTCCCTGCGCAGCTTCGCTGCCTTCATTCATTCGGTTGAGGTGATACAAGCGTTTTAAGCGTATCCCATACATTTGACTGATTTCGTGCATGCTTTCGTTGTTCCGCACGGTGTGGTAGGGATGGTCGGGGTGTGCATTGCGGCGTTTGGATGCAATGTAAAGGATGCGGAGCTTGCTCAGGTCTGCATTGTTGGGCAAGTCGTTGTAGTGGGGAAGCTCCCATGCCCTCAAGTTAAACATAGCGGCCAGCGACGAAAAAGTATCGCCTTCCTGCAACTCGATGTATTTGACGCCGTTGTTGTATTTTACCTCACGTGTGGCATAGGGGTCAATCACCAGGGCATCGCTGTCTTTTCGTCTTTCCAGTTCGCGGTTGGAACGTCGGGCAGTTTCTGTAATGTTTTGGTCGAAGCGATAAAGTTCCTCATCCTCGATGATTTTAATTAATAGCTGCGCGTATTGCGGATTGGTGGCATAGCCGGCTTTGCGCAGACCGTGGGCCCATCCCTTATAGTCGGTGGTGGCCAGTTTAAACAAATCGGCATAGCGCGATCGACCGGTCAGAAATTCGGCATGGTCGCGAAAGGACTCATAGGGCGATTCGTATTTTCTGAAACATTCGTTTCGGGCATCGTCGTGATGGTAGACCCGTTTTCCCTGCCAGTCGCTGTGGCACTTGATGCCAAAATGGTTGTTGTCCTCCCGTGCCAGTTTGCTGTTTCCGGATGCCGATTCCAGAATACCCTGGGCCAGGGTAATGGAGGCGGGTATGCCGGTTTCTTCCATACTTCGTATGGCCCAGTCCTTATAAGTATTGATGTATTGCTGGCGGGTGATGCGTTGGGCCCAAAGCGACCCTGTGGTAAGAAGCAGCAGGAGGCTGAGTGTGGTGAAGCGGAGAAAAGGGGACTTGTGCATGTTTCTTGCTTTCGTAAAGGTTACTGAATGCAACAAATATAAGGAAATAGTTTTATTGAAGCAGGTTTTGGGGCAGGCAGTTGAAGCCACAAAGGAAGCTGTTGATGGGCATTCTTTTTTTGCCGGCGGGCTGCACTTCTTTGAGCAGCAATGCGCCCTGACCTGTGCCTGCAATAAAGGTGTTTTTTCCATCGCAGTGAATTTGTCCCGGAGCCAGCTGCTCCCAACCCTCCAGTACTTCGGTCTCAAATATTTTCAGATTGAGGGCTTCCTTGTCCTCGCTCTGCAGCAAGGTCCATGCACCCGGGTAGGGACTCAGTCCCCTTACCTTGTTGTGAATATTTACCGCGCTGTCGGTCCAGTCGAGGCGACAATCGTCTTTAAAAATTTTTGGCGCCGGTTTTAAGTCCCCAGGGTCTGTTTGGGGGATGGCTTGCACCTTTCCGTTCGCAATAGCCGCGAGGGTTTTTACCACCAGCCGGGCACCAGCTGTCATCAGTTTGTCGTGTAAGCTGCCGGCGTTGTCTTCGGGGGCAATGGGTACCTCTTCCTGAAAAATAAGGTGACCGGTATCTATTTCGTGACTCAGAAAGAAAGTGCTCACGCCTGTGCTGCTTTCTCCGTTGATAAGGGCCCAGTTGATGGGGGCAGCTCCCCGGTATTGGGGCAGGAGGGAGGCATGCATGTTAAAGGTGCCGTATTTGGGCAGGTTCCAAACCACTTCGGGCAACATTCTGAAGGCAACCACCACCTGTATGTCGGGTTGGTAGCTTTGTAAATCTGCCAAAAAATCGGGGTGCTTTAGTTTCTCGGGCTGTAGTACGGGCAGACCCAGCTCCAGGGCCGTGGTTTTAACGGCAGGAGCACTGAGCTTGCGTCCCCGGCCTGCCGGTTTGTCGGGTGCAGTGATTACCGCTACAATGTGGGCTCCGCTGTCAAAAAGCACTTTTAAATGATGGGCGGCAAACTCGGGGGTGCCCATAAATACGACACGTAATTTTTCCATGCTGCACTGTTTTTTACAAAAATAGGGCTTTTTCTGCATTTGAGGGTGTGCTTAGACACGGGGCTTCAATTTTGAAGGAAGCAAGTATCCTTTTTGGGAGCAGGTTAAGTATGGGAGTTTGTCAATGCCTTTCATGGGGATGAGTGTTTGGAGGTGGTGGATGCACTTTCTTAATAGGGTGGTAAAAGTGTATTGGTTTGATGCACATTTGATACACATAAAAAAGCGGTTACAGTTTTTAGACCGTAACCGCTTGATTTTCAGTACCGAGAGGCGGGCTTGAACCGCCGACCTCATGATTATGAATCATGCGCTCTAACCAGCTGAGCTACCTCGGCATTGCTCCTGTGTTTTTGCGTGTGCAAATGTAAGTGATTCTTCCTTTTCTTCCAACTATCTTTCTGTAAAAATTCCCAAAATACGCCGTCTGGCACGCAAAGGGCTTGTTTTCAAATACAAAAAAACCGCAGCACTCAGGTGCTGCGGATTTTTACACACTATTGAACACTTCTTCTCGATGAAATCTTCAAGGCTTTACTTTACTTCGTCAACCGTAAAGCTTACGTTTTTAAATTCGATGTTTTTCGATCCGGTAATGCGGGTGGGGGTTTCTACATTGTGAAAGTCACAATTGATGAAAGAGATGTCTGATACCACAATTTCTTCTTCGCGGCCTTCAATGAAAACGCCGTAGCGACTCTTTTGGCTGTTGACGTTTTCGAGCACAATGTTTCGGATATCAGGCATGTAAGGACCGTTGCCGTCGCGGCGCTCATACATCAGCTCAATGCGGAATACGGCTTCTTTACACTCGCCGACTTCGATGTTGCGTACATAGATGTCGCGCACGTAGCCGCCCCTTACCGTGTTGGTTTTGATGCGAATGACACGGTCGAGTTCGGGACTGTCCATGGTGCAATCTTCAACAAACACGTTGCTTACACCTGCAGATATTTCACTGCCCATTACCACCCCGCCATGTCCGTCTTTCATGTGACAGTTGCGTACGATGATGTTTTCGCTCGGAATGGGGGTGTTGCGTCCGTCGTTGTTGCGTCCCGACTTGATGGCGATACAGTCGTCCCCGGTGTCAAACTCACAGCCTTCGATCAAGGCGTTACGGCTTGATTCGGGATTGCAACCATCGTTGTTGGGGCCGTGGCTGTTTACGGTAACGTTGCGTACAGTCAGGTTTTCACAAAAGATGGGATGAATAACCCAGAAGGGGGCACGGATGATGGTCACGCCTTCGATAAGTACATTGGTACAGCTTACGGGGTTGACGAATTGCGGGCGCAAAAGGTCGTCCTTGGTCATTACACGCTGCTCTACCGGCACGTTGTCTTCGGCCATTTTCATCAGCTTGGGGCGTCCGGTCTGGTATTGGCTGCTCATGCCTTCTTTCCATCCGAATTCTTTTTTCTCCTTCATCCACCACCAGCTGTCGTTGTCGGCCTGGCCGTCGAGCACGCCTTTTCCGGTAATGGCGATGTTGGTTTCCTCAAAAGCATAGATGAGGGGACGGTAGTTGATTACATCAAGTCCCTCCCAGCGGGTACGTACAAAGGGTACGTAGTCGTTGGGGTCATTGGAAAACTTGAGTACGGCACCTTCTTCGAGGTGCAGATTGACGTTGCTCTTAAGGGTGATGGGACCGGTGTAAAATTCTCCGGCGGGGACAACAACCTTACCGCCTCCGGCCTTGCTGGCGCGTTCAATCAGACGGTTGATGGTCCGGGTGTTGTCGTGTCGCGGGCCTGGTTTGGCTCCGCTTTTAGTGATGTCCCAGCTCCGGTCGGGGAAAACAGGGTCGCTGATGTTTTGAAGTATTTCGTCGGCCCTTTTCCAGGGGTCGTTTTCTGCTGAAACGATGACAGGCATGGCCAGCAAGCAACAGGCCAATAGTAGCAGGCTCTTTTTCATTGTTTGTGTTTTTTGTTGAAACTTTGGTTCGTGTTTTCACAAATATAGCCTGTTGTGGCCGTTTAATAAAGTGCACTGTGCTGTGGCATGAAGGATTTTAAATTTGTTAATGTGTAGCCCGTCAGTTGTTTACGGTTTGTAAAGGTGGGTCGTCTTACTGATTTGTTGGCGTAAAATGGTCAATTTGTCTACCAAAAAAATCAGTCCCCTTAAGACTGATTTTTATAAGCGGCCTTACCAAAAGCCAAAACCGGAAGAAAGAGGTAGGGCAGAAACAGTAGGCCAAAGGTAAACCAGGCGCTCTGGCCGAAGCGTTTCGCCAGTAAGTTTATGGCCCAAATGCCGAAAATCAGATTTATTGGTGGCAAAAGAAAGAGTAGGATCCACCACCAGGGTTTGTCGATGATTTGCAAAAATACAAGGATGTTGTAAACGGGAATCAGGGATTTCCATCCGGCTTGTCCTGCTTTTTCAAAAATTTGCCAAAAGGCAGCCAGTAAAACCACCGTCAACAACATAGAAAGCATGCTGTAGAGGAAAAGATTGTCCATATTACTTAATTTAGAATGTTTTGTAGGTGTTTGTGCATTTGATTATAACAAAAAGCATGCAAATGTGCTAACTTTAGTGCCCGTATTTTGTTTTGTTTGTGAAACCATTACAAGAGGAGAGATTATGGATAAAGTGATGCACAATGAAGCGGTCCGGCGTTTTGAATTGGCTCTTTCGGGTACGACTGCTTACATCGACTATAAGGTAAAGGACGACGGAAGTCTGGCTTTTACACACACCTTTGTTCCGGTAGAACTGCAAGGTCAGGGGGTGGCTGCCCGCCTTACCGAAGGGGCGTTGCGTTGGTGCCGGGAAGCCGGGAAGCAGGTTTTGCCGCTCTGTTCCTATACGGTGGTGTACTTCAAGCGCCATCCTGAATGGAATGATTTGAAAAGAGAATAG
>DUOK01000160.1 GCA_012838865.1 Bacteroidales bacterium
AGGGACTCGAAACTGCGATGCAGTGGTAGCGACCGGACCTGATGCGCTCCAGCACCTCGGCATCCACCACAGCTACACTCCTGGTCTCGTACACGTCTACCCGCTCTACTACCAAATTGGGCAACGTACTTATGAGCTTATCGGCCAACACGGGACGAGCCAGGCGGCCCAAAGCCAACAAAACCTTTTCGTCTCCCTTCAAGTGGGGCAGCAACTCCTCGGCAAACACGGCGCCGGAATGCCCGCTCCCACAAAAGGCAACCGAAGCACCAAGGGCTTCTGCCGCACGGGCGGTGGGTGGACCAATGACAGCAATTTTGTGGCGGTCCCAGTTGGCAAAGCGTTGCTGCCAACTCTTTACCCCATTTTTGCTGGTAAACACCAGCCAATCGTAATGGGACAAGGGCCGTGGCACAACAAAATCTACAGGCACCGTTTCAATCAGCGGCATATCGAGGAGATCCAAGCCCTGCCGGGCCACTTCCTGCGCAAAAGGATCTTCACCCTCAGTAAGCGGAAAAGTGCGAATCACTGCTGCAGTTTCTGCTTTCGATTTTGCGTCTCTTGCCATGCCTGCACAAATACTATTCAGCGCTTCTTTATGCGCCTCTGATTTCCTTTAACAATGCGTCGGCTCCCGAAGCCAACAGTTTTTCAGCCAGTTCAATGGCCAATTCTGTGGCCTCCTCGGGCATACAAATACATTTTTCCCGTATCAATTTGGTCCCATCCAGCGAAGCCACCAGACCCTGGATTTCCATCCGGCCATCGTGCAATTCGGTATAACAGGCTACAGGGACCTGACAACCTCCTTCCAGAGTACGCAAAAATGCCCTTTCGGCCATCACCCGTTGCCAGGTGGGCCCATCACTTATGGCTTCCACAAAGGGCCAGATGTCTTCGTCGTCCTCGCGAATTTCGAAACACACGGCCCCCTGACTTACAGCAGGCAACATGGTACTGATGGGCAAATATTCGGTAATGAGTTCCTCCAGTCCCAGACGCTGAATGCCCGCCCCGGCCATAATCAGTCCCTCACAATAACCGTCCTGCATTTTTTGAATGCGCGACTGCACATTTCCACGAATGTCCACCAACTGCAGATAGGGATAATGATTGAGTAACTGGGACTGGCGACGGAGACTCGAAGTGCCGACTTTATCGTTGCCCGAAAATTCTTGCAAACGCCGGCCATCGCGCGACAAAAACACATCGCGTACCTCTCCCCGGGGCAAAACGCCGGCCAACTGCAAACCCTCCGGGAGCTCCGTAGGCATGTCTTTTAAACTGTGAACGGCCATGTCGATCATACCATCGAGCAGCGCCTGCTCAATTTCCTTGGTAAACAGCCCCTTGTCGCCAATTTTTGAAAGGGCTACATCCAAAATCTTGTCTCCCTTGGTCTGAATCACCACCACCTCGGTTTTCAATCCCTCAAAAGCGGCTTCTAACTGCTTTTGCACCTCGTGTGCCTGCCACATTGCGAGCCGACTGCCACGGGTGCCTATTCGAATAAGCTCCTTCATTTTATCTGATTTATGTCGCTGAAGCACCCGGAAAGGCTACTTCTTCTGCTCGTCAAAAAGCAGATTGATGACCCCAATGTACTCCGTTCTGCGTCCGTTGTCGGTCACCTCCTTGAGCTGCTTCACCAGCTTGTTTTTAATCTTTTTGGAAATATAGCGGTTGAATTTCTGAACCTGCTCAAACTCTTCCTCTGAGAAAGAAGAGCGGTAAGTTTCCAGTTCCCGCTTATAAAGCCGTGAAATGGCCTTGTCGATATTCTGAATGGCCGGGGCGAGATTTTGTTCGTTGAGCCATTGGGTAAATTCCTCCACCTTATCTTCAACCACCGCCTCTGCCACAGAAACGTATTCTTGTTTGCGTTCGGTATTCACAGCAATTACTTCTTTTAAATCGTCCACATTGAGCAGGTTTACCGCGGGGACTTCCGCAACATCGACGTCGATGTTGCGTGGCACGCCCAAATCTATCATCACAATGCGCTCGTGCCCGTTCAAATGGGGACGAATCTTAGTTGCATTCAACAGGGGTTCTTTCGCAGCCACCGAGGTCACAATGATCTCCGCATCGTGCACGCCCTGCATCAAATCATCAAAAGGCAGCACCCTGCCGCCATAGGCCGCCGCCAACTCCACCGCCTTATCGTAGGTGCGGTTGGTTACGGCAATATTCTTACAACCCTTCTTAACAAAATTCTTCAAAACCAGCTCACCGGTATCGCCGGCGCCCACCACCAGTATGTTGCGATCGGCCAGGTCCGGAAAATGCTCGCTGCACTTTTCCACAGCGGCATAGCTCACCGAGTAGGCGCCCTGATTAAAAGGCGCGCTCATGCGCACCTGCTTACTGCACTCCAGGGCTTTATTGAACAAGCGGTGGAAAATTTTCCCCACCGAATGTTGTTGTTCCGCTTCGGCAAAACCTGTCTTCACCTGCGAAACAATTTGGTACTCCCCTAAAATCATGGAATCGAGTCCGGCCACCACCCTAAAAAGATGTTGCACAGCCTCACGATGATAGCGCTGGAAAAGGGCGGTGCGGATGTCCTCCTCAATTCCTGTCAGCTCCACCAGGGTGTTACTAACGACCTTAAACGCCCCATTGCTACAAATCTCCTCGGCTGCAAAGTAAATTTCCGTGCGGTTGCAAGTCGATAAAACCACCACCTCACGAAAATATTCGTTGGCCAACAAACGCTCCGTCAGCACCCGTGCCTCAGCGCCATCCAGCGCCAAACGCTCACGAATACCTACCGAAGCCGACTTGTAACTCAACCCAATAACACCTATCATAGCAAACTCACTCTAATGGCTGTTCAAATCAAACTCTAAAATTACAAAAACTTCCGACATCCGGTCCTTCTTCACCCAACTTTCTTCTCCTTGGCGGCCACCCACATCACTAAAGGAAACTCCCGCAGCCCCGCAGCGGTCTCCCTTTCCATGATATAGCAAATATGTTGATCCACCCTGGTAAAGCCAAGGTCTTTGAGCAGGGCCGAAAAGCGCTCCGGTTCAAAGCCCAGGTGGCCGTCGAAATCTTCGCCATGAAAAGACCCGTCCTCCGCTTGTAAATCCACCACAATCAGACAGCCCTCCTCGTCAAGCAAATTGTATAGCCTGCGCAAAACCAGCTCCAACTCCCCCACGTGGTGCATAACCATCAAAGCAAAAGCCACATCTACCGGAGCGCCGGTCCAGGCCTCCTGCTCCAAATTCACAAACACCGGGTGAAGGTCTGCAACGCTCCCATCCTGTTTGTCCTCCTGCTTATCATCCTGCACCTCCTGCTCCAAAGCCCTGCACTTCTCCTCCATCACCCGCACCATTTCACGCGAGGCGTCCATCATGATTAGTTCAGCAAAAACATCCCGCAACAGCAAGCCCAAGGTTCCAGTGCCTGCTCCGTACTCCAGACCCCTTAACCCGGGTCGCTCCAATAACCCGCACGCGCGCAAGGCCGCCTTTATATCCGCAGCCACCGCCTCCGCCCGTTTCAAGTGACCAGGATTTTGGTCCCAGCTGCGTGCCCTGGCATCAAATTCACTCATAAGCTTTATCTTACTTCGTTTTCCGACAAAGATAAGCTTTCCCGCTTAACCAAGCCTCCATAATAAAGGCAACCCTGCTGCCGCGCGGACTTCAGTCTGCTTTCATAAACAAGCGCAAAGCGCTTGACAACTTACTCCCAATCATAACCCAGCCGGCACACAAGGCCTCCCAGGACTGAAGTCCTGGGCCATGATTAAGACAAAGCGGTGTGCCCCCGACAGGGGCACGGACAAAAAAGGGGACTGAAGTCCCCTCGAGGCTTCGCCGCGATACATGCCCGGGGCACAGGTGCCCCGAGGCCGCGGACTTCAGTCCGCTTTCCAGAACAGCGCAAAGCGCTGACCTATTCCTCCCAATCATAACCCAGGGTTTCAACCCTGGGGCTCCGCCCCTCAAAAAACATCAAAACATCACAAAAAACGTCAAAAAACTTTCACTTTGAAATCTACTCAAGCTTTCTTATCTTTGTGTAACCTTTGGCGCAAAGCGCTTGACCAAACGTTCTTAACAAAAACCGAAGACTTCAGTCTGAGGTTGCGGGTTTCAACCCGCTTACATAAACAAGCGCAAAGCGCTTGACCATTTATTCTTAATAATAACCCAGGGTTTCAACC
>DUOK01000161.1 GCA_012838865.1 Bacteroidales bacterium
GACGCCGCTGCGGTAGAACGAGGCCTCGAAAACCTCGAAAAGCACGTGGAGAATATGCGGAAGTTTAATGTTTGTCCCGTAGTCGCCATCAACCACTTTGCCAGCGATTCGGAAGAGGAAGTGGCTGCCATAAAAGCCCGTTGCAAGGCGCTGGGCGTAAAAGCAGCTGTTGCCAGGGTACACGCCGAGGGGGGTAAGGGCGGAGAGGAACTGGCCCGCATGGTGAGCGAAGTGGCTGAAGCCTGTACCTGTGAACTAAAACCACTTTACGATTGGAACTGGGAGGTGGAACGAAAAATTGAGACGATTGCCCGTGAGATATACGGCGCAGCGGCCATCGATTATACGCCCCAGGCCAGGGCCGACCTGAAAAAAATTGCAGCCCTCAAGCTGGAACACCTGCCGGTTTGTATCGCCAAAACCCAAAAATCGCTCTCCGACAACCCCAAATTACTGGGACGTCCCGAAAACTTTGTGGTTACCGTGCGTGAAATTGAAATTGCCGCGGGTGCTGGTTTCATCATCCCCATCACGGGCAACATCATGCGCATGCCCGGTCTGCCGGCCGAACCGGCTGCAGAGCAAATCAACATCAACGACGAAGGAAAAATTACCGGACTGTTTTAATTGTTTACAGTCCCCCCGCTGAAAAACAGGGGCGGCCGGGGTCAATCTTCGATCCCATCCGCCCCTTCTTCTCCCTCCTCATTAAAGTCGGGATAGAGGAAGTCGTTGTAGGGAAAGCGCGTAACATGCACCTTCATAACGGTGTTGTAAAGGGTTTCCTTAAACTCCTCAAAATTGGTTTTTTGCAGGGCTGAAATGAAAATGCTCGGAGTCCCTTTGGCCATCCAGGTGGTCTTGAGCTCCTCCAGCGACACATTGGCCCGGGTAGCCGGGGTCAGATCGTCTGCCTCCTTTTCAATGTGCGTAAAAGCATCGACCTTGTTGAAGACGAGAATCACGGGTTTTTCCCGATCGTCGATTTCACGCAGGGTTTCGTGTACCACCTCAATCTGCTGCTCAAATCCGGGATGGGAGATGTCGACAATGTGCAGCAGTACATCGGCTTCCCGTACTTCGTCGAGGGTTGATTTGAAGGACTCGACCAAATGGTGTGGCAACTTACGGATGAAGCCTACGGTATCGGCCAGCAGAAAGGGCAGGTTGCCAATGACCACCTTCCGCACCGTGGTGTCAAGGGTGGCAAAAAGTTTGTTCTCGGCAAAGACTTCGCTCTTACTTAAGGCGGTCATGAGGGTGGACTTGCCCACGTTGGTATAGCCCACCAGCGCAACGCGGACCAATTTCCCGCGATTTTTCCGCTGGGTGGCCATTTGTCGGTCAATTTTTTTCAAATCGTCCTTGAGCTTGGCGATGATGTCGCGTATGATCCGCCGGTCGGTCTCGATTTCTTTTTCCCCCGGGCCCCGCATCCCGATGCCTCCACGCTGTCGCTCGAGGTGGGTCCACATTCGGGTGAGTCGCGGCAGCAAGTACTGGTACTGGGCCAGCTCTACCTGGGTTTTGGCATGGGCCGTGCGGGCACGACGGGCAAAGATGTCGAGAATCAGGTTGGTCCGGTCGAGGATGCGACGCTTAAGTACGGCCTCGATGTTCTTCAACTGCGAGGGCGAAAGCTCGTCGTCGAAAATTATGCCGCTGATTTCTTCGTGCACCTTTAGGTAGTCCAAAATTTCCTGCAACTTTCCACTGCCCACATAGGTCCGCTTATCGGCCATGGTGAGCGACTGCACAAAACGACGCCCGGGCTCTGCGCCGGCTGTTTCGGCCAAAAAGGCCAGTTCATCAAGGTGTTCCTGAACCACAGCCTCACTCAGATCGGGGGTGCGCACAGCAACTAAAATAACCTTTTCCAATTGCTTATCGGTCGTCAACAATTCGCTCATCTCTTTTATTGTTTGCCACAAAAATAAGGGAAATTTTGGCAGTAAATGCAAAAACCCGGTCTGAGTTCAGACCGGGTTATGCTGAAGGTATTTAAACCTGTTTACTGCAATACAAAGTTGATGGGTACGGTATAGGATACGCGCACCGGACGGTTACGCTGCTTACCGGGCTTCCACTTAGGCATGGCTTCTACCACACGAAGGGCTTCACGGTCGAGACTGGGATCCACTCCCCTAAGGATGGTGGCGTTGGTTACTTCTCCATTTTGATTGATAACAAACTGGATGTACACACGTCCCTGAATACCGTTCTCCTGAGCAATAACCGGGTAACGAACCGACTGGGACAGATACCTCTGCAAGGCTTCAGGCCCACCCGGGAACTCGGGCATTTCCTCTACAATCATAAAGATTTCCCCCCCCTCGTCCCTGGTTTCTTCTTCAAATACCAAGTTGGAGAAATCCACGATGTCGTCCTGACTCATTTCGGTATCCATGATTTCCAACTCCTCGTCCAGCTCCACGTCGTCTTCCACAATATTCAAAATATCGGCAACAGCTGGCGGCGGGGGCGGTGGCGGGGGCTTCACTTCTTCCTGACGGGTGATGGGGATGATCTCCTCCTCAACCTCGATGTCCTCTTCCTGGAGACTGAAGTCAACATTAACGTCGGTATTCGTCCATTCAAAGGCCACCAGGACCAATGAAAGCGCTACAACAAGACCGATCTGCAGAAAGACCGTTTTTTTGCTTTCAAGGTCTGCTTTGGGTGTCTTTTTAACTTCCATAACAAATAGTTACTGGTTACTAGAAATTTACAAGGTATCAAAATTCAACAATCCGACGGGGAAGTAACGCTTGCAACCCTTGCCGTAATCGAGCGATAAAAATAAGTTTTTATCGCCACAAAACGCAAGGATTTTTATGAATAATGTCAAATCGTCCGAATTTTTAAAAAATTTAACAGTCGTATTCGCGGCGGGCATTACGTGAGCCCGGGAACAGGGAGCGCATTCTGCTGAACGTTTACAGCGGCTGGAAGGCCTTTCCTTGGCTTAAGCTTGTAATGAAGATACTACCTGAAAACCCCAAAAGCAAGCGCCTTAGCATTGTTTAACCTTGCAACACATTATTATACAGAAGCCCGCAACCAGACCGGCGAAAAGAGCAAATATTTTTCCTGTTTTTGTTTGGAGGCTATAAGAAAAATGCTTTATATTTGCACTCGCTAAGAAAACGGGGGCATAGCTCAGTTGGCTAGAGCGTTTGACTGGCAGTCAAGAGGTCAGGGGTTCGACTCCCCTTGTCTCCACGAAGGCAACAACGGCAACGTTGTTGCCTTTTTCTTTTTCCCCTGCTTAGACTTTCTTAACACCGATTTTCCCCGCTCTGCTTTTGCTTAAACATTGAAAACCTTAACTTTGTTGTTTTGAATAAAGCATGACAGATAACTCTGGAAAAATTCTTAAAAGTATACATCCGGCACGCATAGTCCTTCCCATTTTCATAGGCATTGCGGTAACCGGATTTATGCTGTACCGCGAGTACGAACCAGGCAGTCTGTCCCTGCTCAGTTTCAGCCTTCAATCGGTCTTTTGGCTCCTGGTGGCTTTTATGTTTATGGCTCTGCGCGATTTTGGCTACATGATTCGGCTGCGCATCCTCTCCGGCAAGGTGCTTTCGTGGCGCAAATCCTTCAACATCATCATGTTGTGGGAGTTTACTTCAGCCATTACCCCCTCCTCTATTGGCGGGACCAGCGTAGCCATCTTTTTCATCAACAAGGAGGGGGTACGCCTGGGCCGCAGTACGGCCCTGGTCCTGGTTACCTCCTTTTTAGACGAACTCTACTTTATCCTGACCTTCCCGCTGGTCATTCTGCTGATTGGCCGTGCCGACATCTTTTCGCTGGATGGAAGTGCCTTTTCGGGCCCCTGGTACCACAACCAGTACCTGCTCTTTGCCCTCACCGGCTATGCTTTAAAGTTTCTATATACCCTGGTGATTGCTTACGGACTGTTCTTTAACCCACGGGGACTCAAATGGGTTTTACTCTGGATTTTTAAATTACCAATCATTCGCAAGTGGCGTCCCCAGGCCAACGAGTCGGGCTCAGAGCTCATCCAGGCCTCCCGGGAATTCAAAACCTGGCCCCTCCGCAACTGGCTCAAAGCCTTTTTGGCCACCGCCCTCAGCTGGACATCGCGCTACTGGGTGGTCAATGCCCTTATTGTCACCTTCTTTGGGGTAAGCTGGCTCAACTGGGACGAGCACTTCCTGGTTTTTGGCAAACAATTGGTGATGTGGATCATGATGTTGGTGAGTCCCACCCCGGGCGGCAGCGGTTTTGCCGAATACGTATTCAGGGGATTTCTGGCCGGCTTTATCCCTGCAGGAACCGGGGTGGCCATGGCCTTTCTTTGGCGCCTGGTAAGCTACTATCCCTACCTCTTTATTGGCGCTTTTGTCATCCCCCGCTGGGTTAAAAAACACTTCGTAACCCGACGCAAGCCATAATTTTTGACCAATTCTGCCGTTTTAGTGATTAAACAGCAGCTAAATCAAACTTGATTCCCTAATTTGTACCTGCCTAAATACGCGGGTGCAATACCCTGATATTTAGTCGGAATAACCATTCAATTAATGGGAAGAATGATTAGGATCTTGTCCTATTTGGCCAAAGGAGGGATGCTCTGCCTGCTTTTCACTGCTTGTAACCCGGGCACTAAAAGAGCAGCACCCCACCCGGCTCCTGAAATACCGGAGTTGGTGATCTACTGCGAAAACGGTATGGCTGCCCCCATTTACGAACTGGCCCGTATTTTTGAAATGCGCTACGCCTGTAAGGTCCACATTCACAACGACAACGCACGCAACCTGCTGCACACCATCAGCAACAGCAGCGATGGAGACCTTTATATACCCGACAGCGAATACGGGCTGGACTTGCTGCGGCAAACAGATCCCAAATTACTTGGGACCAGCCTCTACCTGGGGAGCAACCGCCTCATTGCCATGGTCCCGAGGAACAACCCGGAAGCCTTCGGGGGAAGCCTGCCGGAACTCACCGACCCACGCTTTGCCCTCATCCTGGCCAATCCCGAATCCAGCTCGCTGGGGCACCACACCCGCGAGCTGCTCCTGCAAGCAGGTATTTACCCGGAAGTCATTCAAAACACCCTTACCCTGTCGGCCGACAACCGAGGTCTTGTTCGGAGCATACAACGCGGCGAGGCCACCCTGACCATTGACTGGCTCTCCAGCTACTTCTACAACAGCAACCAAAACTACGTAGACACGGTTTCGCTTCAGGGCTTCCATCCGGAAGCACAGGTCTATGCAGCCTTGCTGGCAAAGCCGGCACATCCCGGTCTGGCCCACACCTTCCTGGCCCTGCTCAGCTCTGCAGAAACAGTCGAACTGCTGAGCCATCACGGCCTCGTGCGCAAGAGACAGGTCATACAAACCCAACAAGAAATACCTGAAAATGATTCAAATCCGAAAAATTTGGAAAAGCTTCGGGATTAAAACGGCCCTCGGAACGAAAAAGCGACTCCTGCCCTTTCTGCACGAAAAAGTCATCCGCAAGCTCTTTGGCCTGCTGCTCATTTTCCTGTTGACCATTCTGGGGGTTTTGTTGGTCGAAAACTATTTTGACCGCCATTATACCTTGCGCTACCAAAGCATCATCCGTAACCAGGAGCAAAAACAAAAGCTGGCTTTTATTCTGAAGGAACAGCTCATGAACATCCAGTTTGCCCTGCGCAACTACCCCTCTATAAGTCACCAACAACAAATCACCAACAACCACGAGTACATTAAAGAATACATCAGACGTTGCCAGCAACTCGTTGATCTGATGAACGAAGGGGGCAGTTTCGAATACCGAAATACCGTTACCCTGGCTACTACCGATGAAATAACCGAAACCATTTACTACGAAACCGATGCCTACACCGGCACCATCAATGAATACAGCCAGCTGTTACCAGCGCTGCTGGATCTTCAGAGCATTTCGGCACGCATAGCGGACCTGCGCACCAGCAACAGAAGCAGTTTTGACGACACCTTTGCTACACTGGACGAAAATGTGGCCTTCTACCTGAAACAAAGCGACAGCATTTTTGAGCGCATCTTCGAAATAGAGCGTAAAGGGGCCTATCAGATACAGAAAAATGTGGTCTCGCTGAACAATACAAGCATCAATGTGCTTAGAAACTACAACCGCATCAAATACATCGTCCTGGTAATCTTTTCATTGGTGGCAGGCACCCTCACCTACCTCCTCATCATCCAGATTTCACGCATCATCCTTTTCCGGAACAAAGCCGAAAACACCAACAAAAAACTGCTCATGGCCGTGGAACAGAGTCCTGTTGCCATCATGATTACCGATACGCGGGGCATCATAGAGTACGTGAACGAAAGCTTTGTTATAAAAACCGGCTACCAAAAAGACGAAGTGAAGGGTACCCGCCCCTATTTTTTCAGCAACAACATCAACAATTTTTCCGACCTGGTAATGACCAGTATTCAGGCCGGCCATTCCTGGTCGGGCGAGGTCGAAACCAGCAACAAAGCAGGTCAGAAATACTGGGAAAGAGTGCAGATATCACCCGTATTCGACGAAGCAGACAGCATCAGCAACTTCATCATTATAAGAGAAGACATTACCGAGAAACAAAGACTGACTCAGCGCCTTAACGAGTCGGTGAAAAACCTGGAAAACATCACAGAAAACCTTCCGGTCGGCATTCTCATTGCAGATGCAGCGCATAAAATCATCCAAATCAATCAAACAGCAGCAAAAACCATGGGCTTCAGCGAGATGCAGGAAGCGCTGGATTACATCAACAGTCGCCCCTACGCCCAACTTTTTGAAACCCTGCACGAAAGCCATTACCACGATGTCAATTCGGGTCTGAATGTGCTGACCCTGGAAGAGCGGCTTACGCTCCCCGAAAACAATATTTCACGCATCATTCTGAAAAACATCATTCCGGTGCGACTGAACAACGCCGACGTACGCCTGGAGGCCTTTATGGACATCAGCGCCCAAAAAGCCCTTCAGGAGAAAGAGGCGGAGGCCAATCGCGCCAAATCAGAATTTTTGGCCAATATGAGCCACGAAATCAGAACTCCGATGAACGGCATTGTAGGTGCTGCCGAGTTGTTGGGCAGTACACAGCTCAATCATGAGCAGCAGCAAATCCTGTCGGTCATTTCCCGTTCATGCAACAATCTCACCTCCATCATCAACGACATTCTCGACTTCTCAAAAATTGAAGCCGGGAAAATGAAGATTGAACCATCGGCCTTTACTCTGTCCAAGACGCTCGACTATCTGAAGCAACAATTCCAGATACGCGCCAGTGAAAAAAATCTGCAAATCCATACAGCAACCGACCCTTTGCCGTCTGTATTAATTGGAGATGAGGGCCGCCTCCTGCAGATCTTAATCAACCTGATGGACAATGCCGTGAAATTTACCGACCAGGGAGAAATCACCCTGAGGATTACCCGGATCAAAGAAGAGGCACAGCGCTTAAGCCTGCATTTCACCGTTGAAGATTCCGGCATTGGGATTCCACCGGAAAAAATTGAACGCATTTTCGATTCCTTTACCCAGGTAGATGGCTCCACCACCAGAAAATATGGCGGAACAGGATTGGGAACGACCATTTCTAAGATGTTGGTAGAGTTGATGGGTGGTAAAATCTGGGTAGAGAGTCCCAACCCCGATTATGCGTGGTCCAAAGAACATCCGGGTACCATCTTCCATTTTGTGTTGCCGCTGGGCCTGCCCGGCGCCAATACACAGGCACACGCGCAGGTTGAGGGCGAAAAACCCAATGGAAAAAAATCGGCGAAGCATACCCCCACCCGCCACCAACAAATACTCCTGGTAGAGGACAATCCAATCAACCAAAAGATTGCGGAAAAGATGCTGCAACGCCTGAACTATTCGGTAACCATTGCGGCCAACGGACAGGAAGCACTGGATCTGCTGCTGGATCAGAAAGCACCCTGCGACCTGGTATTGATGGATGTGCAAATGCCGGTAATGAACGGACTGGATGCCACCCGGGAACTGCGCAGCAACAAGGTGGCCCTTCCGATTATTGCCATGACGGCCAATGTGATGAAAGGAGACCGGGAACTGTGTATGGCTGCGGGTATGAACGATTATATTGGGAAACCGGTACGGATAGAGACCCTGGAAACAACGCTCAACCGCTGGCTGTAACTACAATGACAAAAGTTGTGCGGCTGCGCTGAGACCGACCAGCAGAAGGAGGGCCAGTTCCTGCCAAAAAGGTTTTCGGAAAAGATCCAGGCCATTGGCCACCAGAACGGAGGCGCTCACAGCGGCTATGGGCAGCAATTCTACCGAGAAAAAAGGAGAAAGGACGGCTCCGGTACACAGCAGAAGCAACCAGAACAAAACCCTGTAATAACGACGAACCACAATTTTTTGCTGAGCCGTTCGGCGGGCTGAAGCCAGCATGGCAACAGCAATACCGAGTACCAGGACCAACAAATAAATACGGGAAAAAAGTTCATGCTTATATTGCCCGGGATTGGCCATCAGGTTTTCGAGTAATAATTCGTAAAACCACTGGCCTTGATCGTGAAACAGATACCATGCGCCGGAAAGGATAAAAGGAAGCAGTACCCCCAGAAGCAGGGCCACGAAGCTGCGAAAGGAAGCTTGCCGCAAAATACCGGCAGCAATCAGAAGAAAAGGGAAAAAGAAGAGCCCCTTGACATAAAAGAGTCCCCCCAGTCCCAATAAAAAGCCGGCATCAAAACAAACAAGGGCCGGATTTTTCCGTTGCACTCCGCCAAAAAGCACCCGTAAAGCCAATACCAGGAAAAGCACAAAGGGCCAAACCGGATTCAGCTTTTGAACCGATAAAAAGCCGCTGGCCAAAAGCAGAAAAGCCAGTAAAACCAAGGGACTTTGTTTCCCGAGCAAGGAATAACGAAGGACCAGCTGATTCAGGAGCAGCCCACTGAGCACAGCCAGGACCAAAGTGGTAAAGGCAGCGGTAAAAACGGTTTTACCCGACCAGGCCCCGGTAAAAAAATCCCAAAGCGGCATAGAGGGATTGTCGAGGTGACTAAAAAACACCACCTCTCCCAAAAAGAGCCGCAACCACAATGCAGTGGCAGTCAGCAATACAAGGATTACAGACAACAAATGGTTACTGTTGAAAAGGCGGTAAAGCATGGTTTAGTTTATCAAATCAAAGCCGATGTCTTTTCGGTAATTACAGCCCTCAAAATCAATTTGAGCGGCGGCTGCAAGGGACAAGGCCCGGGCTTCTTCAATGCCCTGCCCAAAGGAAGTCAGGGCAAAAACCCGGCCCCCGTTGGTGTATACCTGTCCGCCTTTACCGCTGGTGCCGGCATGAAAAACAAGACTGTCTTTTACCTTATCGAGCCCCTGCACCGGCAGCCCCTTTTTGTAAGCATCGGGATAGCCCCCGGACACCAGCACCATAGTGAGGGCAGTACGTTCATCTACTTCCAGATGAATACTTCCCAGGCGCCCTTCACCAACGGCCCGCAACAAATCCACCAAATCGTTTTTCATACGTGGCAGTACAACTTCCGTTTCGGGATCGCCCATGCGTACATTGTACTCGATGACATAGGGATCGTTGTTGACCTTAATCAACCCAAAGAAAACAAAGCCTTTATAATCGATGCCCTCGCTGGCAATGCCGGCAACGGTGGGACGAACAATGCGCTCTTCCACTTTTTGCATAAAGGATGCATCTGCAAAAGGGACGGGAGAAACCGCACCCATACCTCCGGTATTGAGACCGGTATCGCCTTCTCCAATCCGCTTGTAATCCTTGGCCTCGGGCAGCACCACATAGTCCCTCCCATCGGTCAGTACAAAAACAGACAACTCTATGCCACTTAAGAATTCTTCGATTACCACTGTGTGGCCGGCAGCACCAAACTTACCGCCCAGCATTCGGTCCAACTCGGCAGAAGCTTCCTCGTAATCATCGATAATCAACACCCCTTTGCCGGCAGCCAGTCCGTCGGCCTTCAATACATAGGGCGGAGGCAGTTGCTTCATAAAGGCGCGACCTTCGGGCACATTGGCTGCACTTACTGAAAGGTAACGGGCTGTTGGAATGTTGTGACGCTGCATAAACTGCTTGGCAAAATCCTTACTGCCTTCGAGTCGCGCACCCGCTGCGGAGGGACCCACCACGGCGACTTTCTGCAAGACCACATCGGCTTTAAAAAAGTCAACCAGGCCCCGCACCAGGGGTTCTTCGGGACCCACAACCACCAAGTCGATGGCCTGCTCCAAAACCAGGGCTTTTATCCCCTCAAAGTCGTTGACCCCAAGGGCCACATTTTCTCCAAGTTCGAGCGTTCCCGCATTTCCGGGTGCGAAAAACAACTTTTGGGTTTGTGCGCTGTTGCGAATACTTCTGCCCAAAGCATGTTCACGTCCTCCTGATCCAACTACCAGTATGTTCATCTTCAAATATTATTTTTTACATCGTTTTTCAATTTCTGCAGGCGTCAGACTTTCCAGCCGATAGCCCTCTTTCTTCAGTTGCCGCAATATCCGCGGCAAGGCCGTCTGTAAACGGGGCCAGGCCTTTAACGAATCGTGCAGGGCGACAATGGATCCCGGTCGTACATGCCTCAACACATTGTGTTCTATGTCCTCCGACTTCAAATCGGCCCGATAATCGTAACTGAGCACATCCCACATTACAATATGGCGGCAGTACTTTCGCAAATCTGCCAACCAACCCGGATACAACTGTCCATGCGAGGGCCGAAACAGCTCCCCGGGTACATACGCACTTCCCTCTTCCACATCGGCCAGCCAGTCCTTTCTGCGAGTCCGCCAGGCCTGACGGTGGGCATAGCCATGGTTCCCTGTACCCATGCCTTTTTGACGCAGCAGGGCGTATTCCTCAGGATGTTTGCGCACATTATCGCCAACACAAAAGAAGGTCGCTTTGGCGCCCTCCGCCTCCAGCATGTCCAGTATGGCGGGCGTGACTTCCGGAATGGGCCCGTCGTCGAAGGTCAGGTAAACCACCCGCTCGCCCGCCACCGGCAAGCGCCAGACAGTCCCCGGCAAGAGTCGACGTAAAAATGCCGGGGGACGAATTTGCCATCGGAACATCGGCCTACTCTTCAAAAAAGCCCAGTCCCCGGAACAAACCTTCGTACAAACCCTCTGTATCCTGCATCAGCGCGTCGCGCTGATGACTGCGCAACACCCTTAACACCTCGCCATAAATGGCCATGGAACGCTGCATGTCGTGCATCGCCGAGTTTCTCAAACCGGGACGCAGACTGGTATAGTAACGCAGTTCCTGGTAATTTTCTTCGGCAAGACCGCGAAGCACTTCGTCCCCTTTTTCCGCAGCACCGGCCTGATAATAGGCTTCTCCGATAAACAGGGAGAAATAATTATGCGGGATGCGCGAGGCGGGCAAAATGTCCATGGTTTTATCCAGGACCTCTTCTGCTCTTGACGAATCGCCCTCTTCAATAAGCGCGGTGGCCAAACGAGTCAGATTGTTCCGCATATTCAAAGCCATCCGTTGATGGTTTTCATCGAGATAAACTTTGGGATTGTTCCAGCCCTCAAAAATAAATACATTCATCAGGTTGTGGTACATCTTATCGGTATCCACCCTGCCAAATTGTCCGTCGCCGGAACGGCCCCGAATGGGCGCAATTTGGTAACCAAAACCTTCGAGCTGGAAATAATCCTGCAGGCCCACATAGTTTTCACTACCTACCGTAACGGCATAATAGATGGGCCGTTCCCAATTGTTGTTGGCCAACATATCCAAAACCATCACCTCATTCTTAAGGATGCGCTCCTTATTCAGCTGGAAGCGAAGTTCAGGGGCAATTTCATGTGCGTAACGCGGACTCACCATATTATTGGCCATGACCCTGGCACTGTCGACCGGCACGGTGAAGGAAGAGGAGGGCAGGTGTTCCAGGCGCTGATTGTAGCCGGGAATGGTCTTGCTGCGCTCATCGTCCCTTGCCAGAAAATCGATGGCCCGCTTCAGGTCCACATCGCCCTCAATGCGGTCGAGAACGTGCACCATATCGCGCTTACCCAGCACATACTGGTCGTGCTCCATAGAAATGGGGAGCGGATCAGAAAGGTAGGCTTTGCGCTTCATCTGGTCGATGTACCAATCGGTTTGCAAATAGCTCAGGTTGGCCACCCGCACGTCGGTCCGCACACCTTCCACTTCCTGGGCATACCAAAGCGGGAAGGTGTCGTTATCGCCATTGGTGAAAATGACCCCATTTTCACCAACCGTATTCAAATAGTTAAAGGCCAAATCGCGTGCAATGGTCCGCTGCGAACGGTCGTGATCGTCCCAGTTTTCGGCAGCCATATTCAAGGGTACCAATACCAGCGTAAGTGCCGTCCCAAGGGCTACGGCCGCTTCTCCCGGCAGCAGACGACGCAGGGCCTTGATGACCGGCAGCACACCCAGGCCTATCCAAATGGCAAAGGCATAGAAGGAACCCGCATAGGCATAATCCCGCTCCCGGGGTTGCAAGGGGGTCTGATTAAGGTAGAGCACAATGGCCAAACCGGTAAAGAAAAAGAGCAACATCACCACCCAGAAATCGCGCTTCCCTTTAGTTCCTGCACCCGATTGAAAGGCCAGTCCCAATATCCCCAGCAGCAAGGGCAAAAGATAGTACTTGTTGCGGGCGGGATTGTTTTTTAATGAATCGGGCAAAAGCTCCTGATCGCCATACATCCAATTATCGATAAAGGGAATGCCCGAAATCCAATTGCCTTTGTGCACCTCTCCATGGCCCTGTATATCGTTTTGGCGACCGGCGAAATTCCACATAAAGTAGCGGAAATACATGTGCCTGACCTGATAATTAAA
>DUOK01000162.1 GCA_012838865.1 Bacteroidales bacterium
CTGCGCATCGAAGTCTACCCCGGCGGGGTACTCGGCACCGAACGCGAAAGTCTGGAGCTGCTGCAGCTCGGCAGTCTCGACCTGACAAAAGTCTCGGCTGCTGCCATGGAAGGCTTTGTAGAAGAGTACAAGGTCTTTGGACTCCCTTACATTTTCACCAGCAAAGAACACGCCTACAGCGTACTGGACGGCCCCATAGGCGACAATATGCTGGCCAAGGGCGAAAAGTTTTGGTTGCGCGGACTGTGTTTCTACGATGCAGGCGCCCGAAGCTTTTACACTGCCCGGCCCATCCATCAACCCTCCGACCTCTCTGGTCTTAAAATCAGGGTCATGCAAAGCATTACTGCCGTGGAAATGATCCGCTCCATGGGCGGCTCGCCCACCCCCATATCATGGGGAGAACTTTATACGGCACTGCAAAGCGGGGTAGTCGACGGAGCCGAAAACAATCCACCCAGTTTCTACCTCTCGTACCATTACGAAGTCAGTCGCTACTACACCATTAACGAACACACCATGATACCCGATGTGGTGCTTATGAGCACCCACGCCTGGGGCAAACTCACCGAAGAGGAAAAAGGCTGGCTGCAGCAGGCCATTGACGAGTCGGTGGTGGTTCAGCGCGAGGAGTGGCAAAAATCGGAAAACGCCTCTCTGGCAGCACTGGCCGAAGAGGGCGTAGAAATCATCTATCCCGACAAGCAAGCCTTCATAGATGCCGTGCAGGGTGTATACGACATTTACCGGAACAACCCGAACGTGTACAACCTGATTCAGGACATCCGCAACACGAAAACACCTACAGTGGAGGACAGCGAAACAAGCACCGGGTCCAATGAAGCAACAGCCGAATAATCCTATTTAACGATACAATTATGACAGTCAGAGCACGAATAGATAAAGTTCTTAAAATTGCACTGGTGGTGTTGATGAGCGCCCTGGTGCTGGATGTCGTCTGGCAGGTAGCCAGTCGCTACATTTTCAACAACCCCAGTTCCTTTACCGATGAGCTGGCCACCTTTTTAATGATATGGGTGGGACTGGCAGGTGCTGCCTATGTAAAAGGGCAAAACCAGCACCTGGCCATTGACATTTTGCACACCAAGCTGACCCCCTTGCAATTGAACCACATGATGATCTTCATCAACTTTTTGGTCATTGTTTTCAGTCTCACCATTATGGTAATCGGTGGCAGCTGGTTGGTCTACACCCGATTTGTTCTGGGTCAGCTGTCGGCTGCCCTGCAAATCCCCGTGGGTTATGTATACGGCATTGTCCCCATCAGCGGCCTGCTTATGGTGTATTATGCCATAGACGACATCGCCAAATTGGTTAAGAATTACGCAACTCTAAAACAGCAATAAGCATGGAACTCGATATATTAGGAATTATAGTACTGATCGCCTCCTTCATCTTTTTTCTGACCATAGGCGTACCCGTTGCCTACAGTATTGGACTGTCGGCCCTCACGACCATGTTGGTGAGTTTTGATGCCCTGCCTGCCTTTGCCACCATGGCCCAGCGCATGGCTACGGGACTCGAAAGTTTTTCGCTCCTCGCCATCCCCTTCTTCATATTGGCGGGACAGCTCATGAACTCCGGCGGAATAGCCATGCGACTCATTGAATTTGCCAAGGTATTGGTAGGCCGCTTTCCGGGCGGCCTGGCCCTTGTAAATGTAATGGCCAACATGTTGTTTGGCGCCATCTCTGGCTCGGCAGCCGCCTCCGCCTCAGCCATCGGTTCCATCATGGGTCCGCAAATGAAAAAGGCAGGCTACGAAGAAAACTTTTCAGCAGCCATCAACGTGACCTCCGCCACCACCGGCTTGGCCATCCCCCCAAGTAACATCCTCATTGTTTACTCTTTGGCCTCGGGTGGTGTATCTATCGCAGCCTTGTTTATGGCCGGTTACATTCCCGGTATTTTAACCGGTCTGGCCCTGATGTTGGTCGGAGGGATATATGCCTATCGCAAAAAATACCCCGTTGGTGCCGTTATTGGCTTAAAAGAAGGCATTAAAAAATTCCTCAACGCCGTCCCCAGTCTTTTTATGCTGGTGATCGTTATCGGAGGTATTGTTGCCGGTTTCTTTACGGCAACCGAAGCCTCGGCCATCGCGGTGGTCTACTGTCTCATTCTGGCCTTTGTTTATAAGGAAGTAGGCATCAAAGACCTGCCCGAAATTCTTATAAAGACGGTGAAAACCACCAGCATCGTGATGCTGCTGATTGCCACCTCCATCGGTCTCTCCTGGGTAATGTCTTTTGAAAACATTCCGCAGACGATTAGCGACGGACTCCTTTCGGTATCGTCCAATCCCTTTGTCATTCTGCTGATGATCAACCTCATCCTTTTGTTTGTGGGGTTCTTTATGGACATGACGCCTGCGGTATTGATCTTTACCCCCATTTTTCTGCCGATTGTAACCACGCAGTTGGGTCTGGACCCCATTCACTTCGGCATCATCATGATTCTGAACCTGAACATCGGTTTGTGTACCCCACCCGTCGGTTCGGTATTGTTCATCGGCTGTAGTGTGGCCAACCTAAAGATTCAGGATGTAGTAAAGCCCTTGATTCCCTTCTTTATCGCCATGATTGCGGTATTGATCATCATCACTTTATTCCCATCCATCACCATGTTTGTACCCCGCCTTTTCGGGTTCTAAAATAAACAAATGAAACAGGTCAGAATTAAAGATATTGCCGAAAAGGCAGGTGTTTCGATCGGCACCGTTGACCGGGTGCTGCACAACCGGGGCGAAGTGGCGGCAGAAACCCGGGAGAAGGTACTGACCATCGCCCGGGAACTGCATTACCAGCCCAATATTGTGGCCCAGGCCCTCACAGCCAAAAAACAATACAATCTGGCCGCACTGATGCCACGTGGGGGCAGCGACAATGTATTTTGGACCCTGCACCCCCAGGGCATCGAAAATGCCATCAAAAGTCTCCGCCCCTTTTATGTTGATGTGCGCTTCTTCTTTTTTGAATTGCACAACGAGGTCGATTTTGTGGAGAAAACCAGGGAGATTTTGGAATATCAGCCCGAAGGGGTCATTTTTGCCCCCATCCTGAAAAAAGAGTCCCTGCAATTTTGCAACGAACTCGATACCCGAAACATACCCTACATCTTCATCGACACCTTTATCGAAAACGCCAACTGCCTTTCCTTTGTTGGAGAAGACGCCTACCAGGGTGGCCGCGTTGCTGCCAGTCTCATCGACTACGGCTTGCTGCCTCAAAAAGACATTTTGATTGTAAATCTGGCCAAGGATTTAGAGAACACGCAACATTTGAATCGACGCAACCAGGGCTTTATGAGCTATTTTCTGGATACCGGTAAAAACCAGGGCATGAAAATTACGGTGGAGATTCCCGTGTCGGACCCCAAAGAAGTGGAAGAGCGAATGGATGCCATATTCCAGTCGAACCCCAACATTGGGGCCATTTTGGTAAGCAGCGCCAAAACTCATGCCATTGCCAGATACATCGAGAGTCGCCGGCTCAAGGACCTCATTCTGGTAGGCTACGAGCTTACCCGAAAGAACAAGGAGTTCCTGAAGAAGGGCATCATCCGCTTTCTGATTGGGCAAAAGCCCATGAAACAGTCCGAAAAGGCTGTAAAACGCATGTTTGAATACTTAACGACCGGACAAATAAGCTCCAAAAGAGAATTTCAACCGGTCGAAATCATCAATGTAGAAAATGTAGACCTTTTTTAATCAATACGTTATGAAGCAATTATCGAAATACTCCATCGGCATGGGCGACCGTTTTGCCCACCAGGCCTCCTACCAGTTGAAAGCAGTGGTTGAGGCCACCCAGAAAGGCTTCGACATTTCCCCCGTGTGGAACAAGTCGAACCGCGAGCACACCACCATCGGCAGCGAACCTGCCGATGCACGCAAAGCGGTGGAAGCCACCATTAAGGAAATGGGCTGGAACAAGCTCTACTTTGTAGACGCCGACCACATCAATCTCGATACCGTTGACCGGTTTATGGACTCGTCGGATTTCTTTACCATCGATGTAGCTTCTTACATCGGTAAGCAGGGCGACTGCGCCAAAAAGGAGGATTTCCTGGCCAAAATGAAGCCCTACATCGGCAGCTTCAACATCCCGGGCATAGCCAGGGCCATTGAAGTCACCCAGGCCCAGGTCAGCGCCATAGCCGACCAATACCTTTATGCCGCTTGCATGGCGGGCGAGACCTATAAAAAAATTGCAGCAGCAAAAGGCAAGGGCAACTTCATCACCGAAGTATCGATGGACGAGGTGCCGAACCCCCAGACTCCGGTGGAGCTTTTCTTCATCCTGGCCATGCTGGCCCATTACCAGGTACCGGCCCAGACCATTGCGCCCAAATTTACCGGTCGCTTCAACAAGGGAGTGGACTACGTAGGCGATGTAAAAGCCTTCAGCGAGGAATACGAAGCCAACCTGATGGTCATCGACTACGCCGTGGCCCAATTTGGACTGCCTGCCGAACTGAAGCTCAGCATCCATTCGGGTTCGGACAAATTCAGCATTTACGACCCCATTCGTGAGTTGAGCAAGAAGCACAACAAAGGCTTCCACCTGAAAACAGCCGGAACCACCTGGCTCGAAGAGGTGATTGGTCTGGCATTGGCCGGCGGCGAAGCCCTCGACTTTGTAAAAGAAATTTACGGCAAGGCCCTGCAGAATGTAGAAAAACTCTGTGCGCCCTACGCCGATGTTATCGACATCGACGAAAGTCAGCTTCCCTCCGCTGAGGAAGTCGGCAAGTGGAGCAACGAAGACTTTGCCAACGCCCTGCGCCACATTCCCGGTCACCCCCAGTACAACCCCAACCTGCGCCAGCTGGTACACGTGGGCTACAAACTGGCGGCCGACCAGATTGAGCGCTACAACAGCTTGCTCGAAAAGAACGCCGACATCGTAGGCAACTGTGTTTACGAAAACATCTACGACCGCCACTTAAAGCGCCTGCTGGCCCTTTAAGCAAGGTAGCCATCATAGACAAAAAGCGGCTGTCCCTTATACGGACAGCCGCTTTTTATTCTTGGGCACTTTCCACCCCACCCAACGCCGTGCTGCACTTTGACATTCGCCTGGTGAGCATTTCATAAAAAAGCCCCCTTTGCAAATGTCTTGCAAAGGGGGAGTCTTTTCTGTACTACAGCTAAGCATCGTGTTATTGTGCCCAGGTGGGCGGACCTGCTTGTCCCCCAATCGACACGTCTTCCAGAACAATGTTTCGTGCATCCTGCAAGTCAAACGCAATATCGGCCTTTTCGATGGTCACATTGGTAAAATAAACATCGTGCACCTTTAATTCGGGAAAGCCATGCACCACAATACCAGCGGCTGTGGCTTCGCGACAATACACATTCTCCACAAAGATATCGTGAATGTGGGTAAGGTGCCCCGCTCCCTCCTGATGATAAAAGGAGGTAATGAAGAAGGCATCTTCCACCACATCGAGCTGCACATTGTTAAAGTAAATGTTGGAAATTTCACCACCGCGATCGGGATTCGACTTGATGTACAAACCCCGCTTAAGATAACCGCCGGCCACACAATTCTCCACAAAAACATTGCGCACACCTGAAGCCATTTCACTGCCAATGACAATGCCGTGCAAGCCCTGAAGTTGACAATCGCGTACAATGATATTCTCCGTAGGCCGCGCCATACTGCGCCCCTCACGATCGCGCCCCGCCTTTATGGCCACATTATCGTCGCCATTATTGAAAACCACCTTTTCGATGAGCACATCGCGCGAATACTC
>DUOK01000163.1 GCA_012838865.1 Bacteroidales bacterium
GACTTCAGGAGGACAACTTGTACACGCTCTATGCTTCCTGGGAAGATGAGGCTTGTATGGTAGCACTGTTGTCGGATATTTCTGTAAGTCTCTTGGATAGCCCTGAAGCTCCTGTTTTGAATCCCATTGTAGAGAACCCGACTTGTGCGGGTGAGGCTTTTATATCGGTTGAAAACGCCCAAGAGGGTGTGGTTTACTATCTTATCACGGAGGACGTCTCACAAGCTGAGGACGTCTATGCCAGAACGGGTTTGCCGATCGTTTGGGATGCTGCTTTTGTGAACAATCATCCTGAATTACAAGAGGTTTTCTTGCAGGTTGTCGCATTCAATGAAACGACAGGTTGCCGTGTCGGCAGTGACCTTTTCCGGATTGAAGTCTTAGATGCTCCTGGCGACTTTGAATTGGAGAGTGATGGTACAGCTGTCACCCGGGATGTTCCTTTGGTCAAGTGCTCCAATTCTCCCTTCGACTTGCGCATACCGGTGTCTGAAGACGGTGTTTTGTATCGTCTGTACAGACATTCAGCCTCAGGTGGAGTGGATCGCCTGGCTACGCTCGAGGGCAATGGTGCCGAGATTAGTTTTAGTAGCGTTACTCAATGGCCTGAGGGAGATTACTATGTTGAGGCAACTTTTGCGTCTTCAGGTTGTGTGGGTAGTGTTGCAGAGTTTGCTATTCAGTTGTTGTACAGCCCACATCATTTTGTGCCCTTGGTTTTGAACTACACAGACGGTCTTCTGGTTGTCGAAGAGAAAGTTCTTAATGCTACCTATACCTTGTACTTTAACGGAGAAGCACATCCCTTGGCTTCAATTCAGGTGAGTGAACTGACTGATGAAGTTGCATGGGAAGTGGGTGAGTCAGGAACCTATTATGTAACTGCTCAAAGTCCTGCGGGTTGTATCGACGAATCCAATACGATTACCATAAGCGACATTACTCTGCCAGTTGCTGAATACAGTCTGGTTGACCAGGTGCTGGAGTACTGCTCCGGCGATGCCGGGGGAATTGATGTCGTTTTGACTGGTACAACTGCTGGTGCCTACTATGAATTGGTCAAGCTGGATGACCCCGATAATCCTGAAGTGATTCAAATTAAGAAAGGCATTACTGGCGTTGATTCTCTGGTCTTTAATGGCGTAGAAGGTACGCATAAATACAGTATATGGGTGGACGGGTCGGATGAAGATTTTATAATCGACACCGACGATAAAACCTTCGTAGTTACTGAGAACACCACTCCTTCATCCTTCTTGTTGAGTAGGGGCGGGGCGGTTAACAGTCATGAAATAACACTTACCGGATCGGAAGAAGGTGTGTGGTATTGGTTGATTCGTAATGGCAATTTTGATTTTGAAGAGATGCCGCTTGTTGGTACTGACTCCATCTTAAATTTCGGGACCGTGAATAAACCTGGCCATTATTTTGTAATTGCTTTTGGTGAAGGTGGTTGTGAAGCAGAAATGGAGGGAATGGCCAACATTTACCAGAGTGAATTGGTAGCTGTTAACGATACCCTCTACCTTTCGCCCGACGATTTGGTGGGGACCCTTGATTTGGCAGAAAACGATCAATTCTCATTTATAGAAGGATTGGATCGTTACAGTAAAGATGGGGATGCTAATCTTAGTTTCAGGATAGTAGAACCCGCAAAAAGTGGTGCAGAGGCTTCATTAGACGAGTTATCCGGAATGTTAAGTTATTCTAAGCTGCCCAGTTTCTATGGGGAAGATTTCCTGGAATACCGTATTGAAAACCAGGATGTTCCAGGTCGTGAATCAGGAATTGGCCGAGTGGTGATAATGGTGGGAAATAAGGATTTTAACGAGAATCAGAGTTTTCTGCTGCCCAACGCCTTCTCACCCAACGGTGATGGCATCAACGACCGATTTGTTATCAGCGGTTTGGGGGAGACAGAAGAGTCCACACTCGAAGTTTTCAACCGCTGGGGAACCATTGTGTACCGCAGTCAGGGTAAGCAGTACGACAACAGTTGGGATGGTACCTCCAATGTAGGCGCCATGGTTTCCATAGGCAAAGAATTGCCCAACGGGGTGTATTTCTATGTTTATTCGGTGAAAAAGAATGTGAACGGAAGCATACAGACAAGGAACTACTCTGGTTATGTAGAACTTAGAAGATGAGGATGTTACACAAATTGAAGAGCGTAAGTGATATTGTAAAGGAAAGTAACCCAAATACTCCGGAAGGGCTGTCCCTTCCGGAGCTTGAAAGACCCATGATTATGGTGAAGAAAATTCTTATACTATTAGGGCTGTTTATGATTACAGGAGGCTACGGTCTGTTGGCACAGAATCAATATCAGTTTAACCACTATATTGCCAACCAGGGCCTGCTTAATCCTGCTTACAACGGCACCAGGGATGTTATCAGCGGATTGATGATCCACCGGAGTCAGTGGGTAGGCATCGAAGGGGCTCCTATGAACCAGGCCTTAAATGTGCATGGAGCCATTGAAGATACCGATGTAGGTGTGGGCTTGGCCTTGGTGAACGACCGCATTGGTTTTTCCAATACCTTCGATTTGTTTGGTGCAGCAAGTTATAAGGTTCAACTTGATCGCGATCGCAAGTTTTTGTCCTTTGGATTGCAATTTGGTTTCAGCTCCCTGGTTTATGATGGGACCAAGTCGGTAACCGGAGAATTTGGTGACCCTGTTTTTGATGGGAAGGAATCCAAACTGAATTTTAATTTTGGTTTTGGAAGTTATTATTACGCCGACGATTACTTCCTGGGCTTTTCCATACCTAAGTTCTTCAGTAATCA